>JBCNNR010000018.1:0-82035 GCA_039594295.1 Bdellovibrio sp. | reverse complement strand
GCGCGTTCACCTTAAACACAGAAGAAGTCTTACCGTCCGAGATTATCGTTGTTGCTGCGAAAAAACCGAAATTTACACTCGCACCCGCTAAACGAAAAAATGGAATCTCTGCAGTTCCCATATCCACATGAGAGACAAAGAAAGTACCCGCAGGAAACTGAACGCCAATTTGCACTAAGTTGTTAGCTTTTGACCATGCATACATCGCTTTGATGGCCGCTGCCGCATCAGAGGTGCCGTCGGCCTTTGCACCAAAATCAAAAATAGTCAGATTGTTGGGATCATTGATCACGCGACGCCAATAAAAACCATTGCCAGCAAAGACAGTTCCGCCATCATCTGTTCCACTCGACAAGTAACCGATAAAGTCACCACCACCAACGTTAAGCCCCGAATGGTAGCTTCTTACTGTCATCTTAGCGCCATTCATTGAAGGGCGTGTCGTACGTAGCTCGATGACAGACCCGATATCCCCCTGAGCATAACTTGCTGGCAAAGCAGCTGCTTCGGCACGATTGGAAATAGCACCGACCGACAGAGCAGCGATAAAAGAGGAGGCTGCGGATTGCAAAACTTGTCTTCTTTTCATTCATCATCCCTTTGTTAAATGATCTTCATTTATGTTCGGCTCGTCCGACCAAGCAATCAAGAGCGTAGACAAATTGAAGATCTTTCTGACGAAGAAAGCGATCCAACAGAATTCGTTGAGGGAGTTTTTAGATCGTAGAGTAATGCGAAATATTGAGGAACAACGCTTACTTAAAAAGTCGTTTGTACTTTGACTTATCAGACACTCTGACTTCGAGAATGTTATCTGTAGTCAGTTCGATATTAAGACGATCGAATTATGGATGTCCTAATAACAAATCCAACTCTGCCATTTTCATAACGTGATAAAGTACGGATTCTCTTTTCGAAACACACGCACCCGACGAAGCTTACGTAGAAAAGACTCTTTAGATCACTTCAAAAGATGATCTGCTAATTCCGGAAAACTTGAAATAACTAAGTCATAGTCTTTAACGGTCCCAAAGCCATAACTTGCGAAGTAAAACGGTATCTTACAAGACCTTGCCGCTACACGATCGCCCTCAGCATCTCCAATATACACCGAATTTTTTAAAGAATTTCTTGAAATAACAGCTGCTAAGTTTTCAGATTTTGATTTTCGAGTATTTCCCCAACATTCAAAATCCTGAAATAAATGGGCCAATCCGCTCAATTTAAGAAATGTTTCAATGTAACCAGATTGACAATTGCTGACTATGAATAAAGGAAATTCCTTCTGTAGACGATTTAACACATCGACTACACCCGCATACAAATTTCCGCCGAGCTCAGCGACGGCTGCATTGTCTTCAATCATCGTTTCTTGAATTAGATACTTAATGTCATCCTCGTTGAGCCCAAGAAAGGTTTCGCGAATGCAGATGTCATGTGGCTTTCCGGTAACTTTTCTAACATCCTCAGCAGTTATCTTCCGGAATGGAATATCTCGCCGCTCAAGAACTTTATTCCACGCAATTGCACAGGATGAACTTGTGTCCCAAAGAACACCATCTAGGTCAAAGATAACTGAGTCTGTTTTCTGCATGAGCCAAATATAGTATGACCTGCTGCCACCAACAAAGGAAAAAGAGAACTGTTACCTTCTGGCTTCTTTTATTTTTTCATCTTCAACATGTAGTCGAAGGCAGTGGCGTAAAGTTTGATTTGCTTTAACATCGAGTGCAAACCATTCGCGCGACTTGGCGACAAGTTCCCCTCAAAGCCCAGAGCTCTTAAAAACTCCGGTGGCGTCATTAAAACTTCATTAGGCGTTGCACCCGAGTAAACCTTCAACAACAGCGCCACAAGGCCTTTAACGATCAATGCGTCGCTATCTCCTACCAACATCATCTTGCCATCGTCAGACATCGCAGCGTGTAGCCATACTTGAGATTGGCAACCCTTCACGATGTTTTGCTCCGTCTTCAAAGCTTCTGGCATTTCAGGTAGGGATTTCCCCATCTCGATAATTTTCTTATAGCGATCTTCCCAGTCTGTGAAAGCAGAAAAATCAGCAATAACTTGAGATTGGCGTTCCTGGATAGTCGACATTATTCAATCACTTTCAATTCTGGGATGATTTCAAACAGAGTTTCTTCTAAAGACTGCCCCTGCTCCCCTAACATCTCGTGGAAGGCTTTTTTATCCAAATTCGACACGATCTCAAAGCACTTTTTGTAAAAACCTTCCTGATCATCATGATAACCATTCCAAAGTTCTTTGTGCTTTTTCTCGTCCATGCTCCAGGACTTTTTCTCGGCCGCGGTGCCATCAGTTCGGTTGTGATAGTCCAACAACGCCATCGTTTGACGAGGAGAAAAATCCAACATCACCAGAGCCTCTTCCAGTAAAGCCAGCTCCACATACCAAAGGTAGTTATTTAAATGATCCCAAAACTCAATCCCGCGCTCCCCGTAGGAGCTTTTACAGAAGAACGTTGTACAGACCACACCGCGATTTCTCCACACGTTGCAGTTCTGTTTTTCTTTATTGTAGTACGGGCACAACCAGTCTTCGCGTTGGCCGAAATCGCCTTCCTGACGATTATTGAAGGCCACTTGAAACTTAACCGGAGCCACCATACCGATGGGCAAAGCATACTCACGGTTGGCCATTTTAGTACGAAAGATACGATGAGCTTCCGTGGCATTGGGATCGCTGAACAAAGCCCCCACCATGAAGTTAGGAATGAACGGATGAAAGGTACAGCATTTTAAATCCTCGCGATAATGGATCGGACCTTTTTCACGAGGACGAGACATCGCGCAAGTATCACAGGTGGCCTTTTTTTCCTGCGGTTCAAACTGCAGGATCTCACGAGGGAGAAGGTTTTGGTAAACTTGCGGAAGCTGGTATTTTAAAATCATTAATTATAGCAGCGGTTTTCGATCTTCGCTTTGAGATTTTTAAGCAAAGGATAGTCTGATATTTCCTGATTCCAGGACCAGACAAAATCGCGGCATTCCACAAAATAAGGGAAGGCCATGATGCCTCGCTTTGGTTTCCCCGTTTCTGCCACAATTCGAGGTACCAAGTAATCAACTAAAAGCTGGACGGAACTATTTTTCAAAAAGCCGCGCTTATTTAACTCTAAAGCGACTTCCACGGGAGTCACAAAGTACTGCTGCCCCAGGGAAAGCGAAGAACCCTCACCACCAAATTTAGGCGTGTTGTAGGCATCACGGATAAACTGGTGAAAACGAATTTTCGGATAAGCCTGAG
Organism: Bdellovibrio sp.; assembly: GCA_039594295.1. GTDB lineage: Bacteria > Bdellovibrionota > Bdellovibrionia > Bdellovibrionales > Bdellovibrionaceae > Bdellovibrio. The sequence continues at coordinate 78,765 of JBCNNR010000018.1, read as the reverse complement.
CAATCGTGCTGTAGACATCGGGATCAACCTCCCCGTTATCTCCCAACATGATCACATCTGTCGGATGAGTTTTATCCAGGATCTGTACAATGACTCTGATCTTGTGCTCATCCTTAGAATAAACCGTGCGAGGGAAATAGACACCTGAAGGGAACCCGCCGCGCTCCAGGGCCTCTGTGTGCGTATGCCCCATCAACCATTCGGGAGCACGAGAAACGTAAAACATACGAGCATTGGTGTCTTGGACCACCACGTTCAAAAGCTCACTCATGCCCATGAACAAGCTGTCTTTATCAAAAACATATTTTGCAGAATCGGACAGATCCTGCACATACTGAGGGCGAAGCGTATCGTCGATATCACTGATGACGATAGTTTGCGCCGAGGCCGCGAAGCCCACCAAGAACAATACAAAGGAAACTAAAAACTTTTTCATAACTTCCCCTTCCGCCTTCGCTTAAAGCTTCGGCGTGACGAGTCCCCTGCCTAAACCCTGGACAGGGGGTGCACCATTCACGGCACCTGTCTCACTAGTAAACAGGCCACCTGGGCGGTTCAAATTGAGACCGATTAGAGCAGCAATTTCACAGACTTACAAAGGTCTTTTTGAGGTTCCTGCAAGATTCTTTGGCACACCACGTGCTTTACCTAACAGTAACAACAGCCGCCAAAAGCGGACAAAGTCACGCCGAAGCTTTAAGCGAAGGCGGAAGGGGTTTATATGAAAGCATTTTTGACTATCTTCGTACTCGCTTATTCTTGCAGTTCCTTTGCATGGATCTCTACAGAAGCGGTTCAAAAGGAATATACGTTCAAATATAAGCTTTCTGGCGAATCTTTTGAGTTTAAAAAGAAAGCAGCGAGCTATGAGGACGCCTTCCAGGTTGCTGCCCAACAATGCTTTAACCACTTCAAAGGCGCTGGCAAAGTCTCCGAAGACCGCGGCCTCGACATTATCGACGTTTGCGCGAACCCACGCTCTTAATTCAACGCATCGAGGCAGGATTTCCTATTCCCCCGTACGAGGTCCTGCATTATACTGGCTCCTGTATTTATTGAAGGAGCAGCGCACATGGGCATCATGAAATCCGTACTTGAATTCCTAGTTGGTAAAGACCCAGATATTTTCGACGAAAAGGGTAATGTTTCCCACAAGCTCCCTAAGAAAAAATGGGAAGCTTGGCACAACCGCACGAAAACAGATCCTCAATACAACTGGCGCAATCACACAGGGATCACGGGCGCCCCTAAGAAAAAATCAAATTAGTTCTTACAGACACCCACCCTCAAAGTGGGTGTTTTTCTTTCTTCGACTTGCAGGCTTTCATCTATGACCGAATCTCACCCATCCGCAAATAAACTTTCCTCCACCACTGTTTGGATCATGGCGATCGCCACGGGTCTTAGTGTGGCCAATCTTTACTACAACCAACCACTCCTAGCTGAACTACAAAAAGAATTCGGCGTGACCGTTAAAGAAGTCGGCATCATCCCGACCCTGACTCAAGTGGGTTATGCCTTGGGTATGCTGTTCCTGGTTCCGATGGGTGATATGTTTGAGCGAAGAAAATTAATTGTGATCACATCCTTGGCGGTGACTGGTGCTTTGATCATGGCAGCGACCGCTCACAGTCTGTGGATCATGGTTATTGCGAGTTTATTGATTGGCCTTTTCACCATGGTGCCTCAGTTGATCATTCCCTTTGCGGCACATTTAGCCAGCAACGAAAACCGTGGCAAAGTCATCGGCATTATTATGAGTGGTTTGTTGATTGGTATCTTGTGTTCACGCACGATCTCGGGATTTTTAGGAGATCTTTTCGGTTGGAGAACCGTATTTTATTCGGCCGCAGGATTGATGATCGTTTTGGCCAGCTGTCTTTGGTTCGTTTTGCCTGCAAGTGAAGTGACTTACAAAGGTTCTTACTTTGGACTGATTAAATCCATTGGCACGTTGGTGAAGGAAGAACCCATCTTACGTGAATCCGCTGTGGTCGGCGCAATGATCTTTGGAGTTTTCAGTTCTATCTGGGCAACATTGATTTTCCTTTTGTCGTCTCCGCATTTTGCAATGGGCGCAAAAGAAGTTGGCTTGTTTGGACTCTTAGGCGCAGCTGGCGCGATGGCGGCCCCCGTAGTTGGCCGAGTTGCAGATAAAAAGGGCCCGCGCACAGGTGTCGCCATTGGCCTGAGTGTTTTGGCATTGTCGGTTCTGATTCTTTGGGGATCAGGTGAGAGCATTCTGGGTTTGATCATTGGTATTTTTATTTTGGATTTCGGCATTCAAGCGGCCCATATCTCGAACCAAACCCGAGTCTTTGCATTACGCGAGGATGCTCGCAGTCGCTTAAACACGGTCTATATGTTTTCTTATTTTATGGGCGGAGCCCTTGGCTCCCTTGTGGCTTCTTACGCTTGGAATATGGGTCAATGGACCGGCGTCTGCACAGTTCTTTCTGTGGGCACGGTGATCGCAGTTCTCGCATTCTGGCTGGGGCGAAATGCCAAACCCGCCATTCAACGATAGCTATGCGATCGCCAAAAATTGCACTCCCAGCAACTGACCCCCATCGGGAGTTGATGACTCCCAGCGAAGCTGGCACTCAACTGTGATCCATTCCTGTGTGGCTAACTGATATAAAACGGAAACGTAGTCTTTGGGTTTAAATAATCTCTGCGGCAGGTAAAGACGTGCTCCTTGCGACGTGAAATCCAAGAAGCGACCCTTCTTTTGCAAGAGATTCACCTGACTGACCCAGTTCGTAGTTTTCACCAAAACAGGTGCCGTCATCTGCTGCCGCGGAATTGAACGCAAGAACACCGGATTCCCCTGCAGAAACTTGCTAGTTAAATACGGAGCAGTCAAAGCATCAGCCTCTAAAATCAAAAGCAATCCAGGATGACGTGCAAACTTTTGATACACACTGGAATCAATGCTTTTAGCAAAGACAATCAATTTCAGGGGATGTTGGTTATTCACAGGCAAGTCCTTTATTAAGGACATAAACGCATCCACATGGCGGGAGGTGCAGCGGGAAAACTCTGCCACGATAATCACCCGTTGATTCTGCTTTAGCTGAGTTTTAAGACTCTCCAGACTGTGACATTGCCGCAAAGAACTCCCCTGAAAGGAATTCCCAAAATGAGACAGCGTTTTTGCGGAGACCAAAGACAAAACCGTGCGATGAACTTGCGGGAGTTTCTGCATTTTAAATTTCATTGCAAGATCAGGACTCAGCTGAAGAGCAATGAATCGCGCTCATCACTCTAAATATTTTAGACAGTCGTCGAGAATTCTTTGAACATCCTCAGACAATTTCTTCCTGACTAGTGCTGACCATCGACAGGGATAGATTAAATTTCCCTCTTAGTAACTGGATCAAATCCTGCGGATCACCCTCAGCTTTGATCATAAAAATATCGTCCACCTGACGACCCCACGTGTGCACGCGCGCAGATTTTACGCTGACGTTGCAATCACTCAGGGCTTTGGCCGCCGCCGCTAACAAACCAGCCTGATCGGGCCCACGGAAGCTGATGACCCACTCCTTGTCATGCGCACTCATTAACTGAATGTCGTCAAAGCGCACTTGCGGAATTTCTTTCTCTTTCAACTGAGAACTCTTTAAAAGCTGTTCCAGTGTTTTTAGATTTTTCTGAGTGGAGATCTGGAACCAATCATAAACGCCCACTTTGGGAAGTGTATGAATCGAGGCATGGCGAATTCCCAATCCCAATGAGTAAAACTGCCCGACATAGTCAGCCAAAATTCCCTTGCGATCGCGCTTCTGGTGCATGCGCACCCAAATGTCGCCTTCCTTGGTTTGCATGATCTTGGGAGGCAAGGATTCACTGGAATCCTCGGCCTTTTTTAAATCTTCAACCAGGTCATTCATTGAAAGACTATCAACTAAGACCGGCCCCAACTCTTCATAAATCTCTTCGGAAATATGCAGATGTTTTTTTGCCTTTAACGTTCTGAAAGCGAAATAGTCTTGCGCTTTTTTACTTTCCAGATTTTCTACGAGCTCGGCGAGCAACCGTGCCTTCCATTCATTCCAGGCTTCCGGATTGGTCGCGCGAATATCCACTGCAGTAAAGATCGCCAGACGCTTTAAAGCACTGCCCTCGACACCTTTATCACGAAGTTCCTGCCACACGCGCGGGTCCTTGGAGTTTTTACGGAAGGCTGCCTGGGAAAGTTCCAAATGATTTTTCACCATCCATTTGACGTCGTCGGTAAATTTCTTTTTAAAACCAAAAGCTTTAAAGTCTCGAGTCACGATATTCGTGCCTGCTTCGGAATGATCTCCGCTATCAATCCCTTTTGCTAAATCGTGATACATGCAGGTCCAAGAAAGCACCTGCCAATCATAAGGATTTAAAGATTTAGCGACCTCTTGCAAGGGACCCAGCTCTTTGGGTTTTGCAAAGACACGTTTGATTTCTCGGCAAGCCTGCATGATATGCGAATCGGCCGTGTAACGATGGTATTGATCGTGTTGAACATAACCCACCAGACGTGTGATTTCTGGAACCAACTTGTCGATCAACCGAGATCTAAAAATGCTATAAAGGAATTCATCCTTGGCCTTTACACTAAGGACTTGATCTAATTCCTGACCGCGCAGCTTTCCGAGTTTTTTTATTTCCGTGGCTGGCAAAAGATGATCTAACTCTTCACGGACTTTCTTTTGCATTAAAACACTGGAGTTTTTCTCTAGAGCAGAAAATAAATCACTCGGCTTATAAAACTCCGAACGTTCGATTTTCTTTAAAACTTCTTCTGGTGCATCCGCCACGGCGATGATCCAATCGGAATAGAAATTCACGCGGGACAAACCACGCTGCAGACTGCGCATAAAGTCTTTGTGGGATTTAAATCCCATCCATTTACCTAAATCAAATTGCGCGGAACTAGACAAAATATCGCTGTGACCCTCCAGATGAAGCTTCTGGCGAAGACTTAACAGATAATCACGATAGTAATTCAAAACATTCAAGGCATGCCCGGGATTGGTAAAGCGTTCTGCAAACATTTCGTAGATTTGCAAACCTTGCTCTAAATCACGCAAGCCACCCGGACCATACTTCAAATTGGGTTCAAGATAATTGGTGATGGAATCAAAACGGTTTTCACGGGCTTTGCGTTCTTCTTTAACAGCTCTCAGTAAAACCTTGCGCCACATGTTTTTCTTAGACCAGATGCGCTTTTGTTGCTCATATAGTTTTCGCGCACCTTCGGGCGTTAAGGGCTTCGCTTTTAAAAGAGCTAAGACATCAAAAGCCTCCACTCCCTCGGTCCAATCTTCGGGATTTGCAGGCATGCGATAGCGGAGTTTTAAACCCAGTTCTTGCAGCTGATTGGTGAATTCACGAACCTTTTCTTCGTCACCACAAAATAGAATATCGATATCAGACTTCGGACTCAACTCGCCACGGGCCCAAGACCCCAACATAATGGGATGAGTATCTCGCCACAACGGATTGCTTTTTAGCGATTCCTCGAGCTTTGCCCCCAACCACAGGGAAAAACTCTGGCTGGAAAAACAAAACACCTGACGGACATCTCCATCAGGTGTCATAAGTGGTGGATTTATAATTTCTTGAGCCTGAACAAGCTGCTCGCTGGTAAGATACGTCTTAGCTGCCATACTTAAAATGATCAGCTAAATTAACCCCTATTGCAAGCTGGTGTTTTCAGCGATGGCTTTCCATTTGGCAACCTGACCCATGACTTCAAGTGGACTTGATTGCAACAACGGATACTTTTGCAATTCATCCATCAAAGACTTCACACCTTCAGGGATCACTGGAACTTCAACCACGGAAGCCGCTGCCATTTCCACATGGGATTCATCCACATGGTCCAGAAGAGACAATTGGCTGCTGGCTTGAACACGTTTTGATTCAATCTCTCGCAACAAGCTTTTTGCACGCTTAGTGACAGTCGCTGGCAAACCGGCAAGTTCCGCCACTTGAACCCCGTAAGACTTCAAAGCAGGACCTTTCACCAAGGTATGCAGGAAACGAATTTCGCCGTTTCTTTCGGCCACTGTCATATGAGAATTTGTGATCTGACCATAGCTTTGATCCAAAGTCGTCAATTCATGATAGTGAGTCGCAAAGAAGGTTAATGCTTTCACTTCGCTTAACAAGTGCTCCAGGATCGATTGCGCCAAACACATGCCATCAAACGTGCTGGTTCCGCGACCCACCTCATCCAGAATCACCAGAGAGTTTTTAGTCGCATTTTTTAGCATCGCTGAAGTCTCAGTCATCTCTACCATGAAAGTGGAAAGACCTTCTGACAATTGATCGCTTGCCCCGATACGAGTGAAGATCGCATCAAAGATCGGAAGTTTTGCTTCATCTGCAGGAACAAAAGAACCCATTTGCGCCATGATTGCATTCAATGCCACCTGACGCATCAAAGTCGATTTACCGGCCATATTCGGTCCAGTTAACAATAGACAGGAGTGCGGATGAAGTTCGATATCGTTTGCCACGAAACTTGTTTTCACCGTTTGCTCGACCACGGGATGACGGCTGGCCTTCAGCTGCAATGAATTGTTCTCAGTAAATTGAGGGCGCGCATATTTCTCTTCAAGGCTCAACCAAGCAAGACTTGAGATCACATCCATTTCACTGCACTCATGCGCCAGTGTTAACAACGCCGGACATTGAGTGAGAATTTCTTTACGAAGAGTTTCGAAGAATTCAAACTCAAGATCTGCACGCTTGGTGTTCGCGGAAAGTACTTTTCTTTCCAGCTCCACCAATTCGTCCGTGCAATAGCGTTCTGCATTCGTCAAAGTCTGCTTACGTTGATAGTTCGCAGGCACTTTGTCTTTATGAGAATTTGTGATTTCGATATAATAACCGAAAACATTGTTATAACGGATTTTCAAACTGGAGATTCCAGTTTTCTCTTTCTCTTCTGCTTCCATCTTCGCCACCAACGCTTGCGCGTTCGTGGAAAGATCAATCAGCTCATCCAACTCGGAAGAAACGCCTTGACGGATCAGGTAACCCTGCTTCGTAGCCAGAGGTGGATCCTCTACCAGTGTTCTTTCGATCTTATAAGCAAGTTCACGCAAACTCTCGAAATTCGCAGTTGAACCACTCGCTTGAACAAAAACCTCCAAAGCACTGACGCCCGCATGAACACTGCCAGCTAAGGCCAATAGATCACGACCATTGCATTGAGGCTGAGAAATCTTACCCAGACGACGTTCGATATCGCCCATCTGGCCAAGGATTTGCCGAGCGCGCTTTAATTCCAAAACATGACTGCGCCAGAACTCGACTGAATCCAGGCGATTTTCGATCGCTTTCACATCACGCAAAGGGAAACTCAACCACTGGCGAAGCATACGACTGCCTGCTGAAGTTTGCGTGCGATTGATCGCATGAAACAAACTCCCCAAACCTTCGCCTTTATAAGTCGAGAACACTTCCAAGTGTCTTAAGGTCGTACTGGAAATTTCCAAACGATGCTCGAGATCTCTTTCCACGAACGGAGAAAGAGTCTTCAACGCTTCCTCGCCGGATAACTGCAGAACATAACTCAAAAGTCTTGCCGCCGAAGCCTGGGCTGCATTTTTAAGAAGATCATTTCCTGCATCCATCATTTCTTCGTGATGGCTGATCAAAATATTATCCAGACCTGCAAGCAAAGCTTCATGCTCTTTCGCGATCACGATCTCCGCCACCGGCAAGATCTGTACAAAGCGCAAAAGCTCTTGAGAGTTTTTCGATTTAAAGAAGAACGCCTCGCCGGTTGTTGAATCCAGGAAGCTGATCGAAGTTTGATCAATACTTACCAGGTAATGAGGCTTTGTACCATCCAAAGTGTCAGAGTCATACACCATACCCGGAGTCAGAACACGGGTGACTCCGCGTTTTACGATCCCCTTTGCGGCCTTTGGATCTTCAAGTTGGTCACAGATCGCAACTTTAAACCCATGGGCCAAAAGTTTATTGATCGGACCCGCAACAGAGTGGTGAGGCATCCCGCACATCGGAGTTTCGTCTTGGGATTTTTTGTTTCTTTGAGTAAGTGCAATACCCAAAACGGGTGCTGCTTTAACCGCATCATCAAAGAACATCTCAAAAAAGTCCCCCATGCGGAAAAGAAGGATCTTATCTTGATGGACAGATTTAATGTCCCAGTACTGCTTCATTAGTGGTGTAAGATTCGCTGACATAGGCTCAAAAAACTACCCCACCTCACCCACCCGTTTCACTCACAAAACACCAATAACGCGCCGCTTGTTTTGAAATAAAAAGAGGAGCCTTAAGACTCCCCTTTTTATTTTATTTAAAGCTCTGTTTAACTATTAAAAACCGTCGGTATTACCGACTTTTCGCGTATCGTCGTCAAAAGGAATCAATTCAGAAGCTTTGACTTCTCCGGAATTACCCGCTTTCGCAGGTGGTTTAAATTTTACGACATTATTTGCTGCTTTCTTAGGCACAGACATAACAGGCTTACCTTTGACAGAAACCTTCTTGTTTTCTACCGCTTCGGATTGGGACTCCATTGCGATGCCTTCGCTGTGACCACCCATCACCACATTCGATAGCGTGATCACGACGTTGTACATTTGTTTTGATTGCGCTGCCATTTCCTCTGATGTCGCCGCGATTTCTTCGGAGGACGCCGCATTCGCTTGGGAACTTTGATCCAACTGATTCATGGCTTTGCTGATCTGCTGAATGCCTGTCGTTTGTTCGGAGCTGGCCGCTGAGATCTCGTTATTCAAATCAGAGACTTTCTTAATCGAGTTCACAATATTCTTAAGAACCTCACCGGCTTTATCTGCAATCTTAGATCCATCGTCGACTTGATTAACAGAGTCTTTGATTAAACCATTGATGTCTTTTGCAGCGACTGCGGATCTTTGCGCCAAACTGCGAACAGCTTCAGCCACCACGGCAAAGCCTTTGCCTTGTTCTCCCGCGCGCGCAGCTTCCACCGCCGCATTCAAGGCCAACAAATTCGTTTGAAAGGCGATATCGTCGATGACATTGATAATCTCTTCGATCTTTTTAGAAGACTGAGAAATTCCGTGCATAGAAGTGACCAGTTTTTGCATCTCCTGCTCACCGTCTTCAGCCGCAGAACGGGAAGCCTGCGATAAACTCGCAGCTTGCTTCGCATTGTCGGAATTCATGGAAACCATTGAACTCATTTCTTCCAATGCCGCCACGGTCTCCTCTAACGAAGCCGCTGACGTTGTCGAAGACTGCGATAAGCTTTGTCCTGCTTCGCTCAACTGCGAGATAGCCATATTCACCTGATTGCATGAATCAGAAAGCTGATTGACCACTTCAGAAACATTTTTACTCAAACGAGAGGCAATAGTTATCAATGCGAAAAACACACCAAAACTACAAGCCAGACCAATGCCCACCAGCATCTTAAAGACTTTTTCAGTCTCGGCTTTTTGCTCCAGATTATTTTTCTTCACGGCGTCCGTATACATCGCTGTGATTTTTCCAACAGTCCCTTTAATTTGAACCGATTCCTGCTGATACGCACCCTCAGCCGCCGCCGCACGAACCTTTTCGTAGTTCTCAGGAGTCGGTGTCTTTAGAAGCTGAACGAATTCCTCCACGTGAGCCACGTAGCTTGCGTGACTGTCCTTCATGGGTTTATAGATCTGCTCCTCGCCCTCAAGATCTGGAGCTGCTTCGTAGGCCGCAACCGCATCATTATACTCTTTCAATGCCTGCTCTAATTTTTCGATATAAATATTACGACGTTTTTCGAAATTCAAATTCGCGATGGCTCCCCATAAGTACTGACCAATGCGCGCACGACCGCCTTCAATCTGTCCCAATGCATCGACATTTGGAATAATATGAGTGTAAGAGGATCCCAGCATTCCACTGATGGAAGAAAGTCCCGTGAAAGAAACAAATCCCAGAACTGCAAAGCCAATCAGAGGCAACAACGCCGCGACCAATAGCTTTCCTTTAATCCCCTTAAACCATGAACTCTGCTTCATTGTCCCACCTTTAATCGTTAAAAACTCGCCTTACGTATCGGAAAAACTAAACAGAAGATAAATATGAGTCCAACGCGTCTCAATTTGAGAGCGACGTCACGAGTGGTCATGCCTATATATTGGGATTTCGGAACATTTTCTCATTTCACTTTCTGTAAGATCTTGACGATTCACCGACAAATATCTATTTAGATGCGCATGTTGAGTGAAATGAGTTCCAACATCAATCTTGCCAAGCTGAATTATCAGCGCGGCCACTACCAGGAAGCTTGTGAAAACTCCGAAAAAATCTGTTTTGAAGCAGAAGCCATCGGAGATTTACAAAGCTGGCTATTTGGCGTGCGCTTTTTGATTCAGGCAAGTTCGGAACTGGGAAAACTCGAGCAATTTAATAAGCACTTCAATAAACTCCTTGTTTACGAGAAGCAACACTCCTCGCCGGAAACATACGGTCAAGTCCTTCATAATATCGGTTTATGGAAAATGGCTTTAGGTGAAAACTCTCAAGCCAAGGACTATTTCCAAAAGGCCCTGCATGAGTGCACTCAGGCGCAGGATCTGGAGACAGTTTCCAGACTTCTTCAGGAGTTAGCTATCGTCACAATGAAAGAAAACCCGATCGAGGCGTTAAAGTACCTCGACAAGGCTTTGCTTCTGACTCAAGAGTTAAAACTGGAAGAGATTCACACCAGCTGCCTGGTCGTAAAAAGTCATATCTTCTTGGATGAAAAACGAGCTGACGATGCTTTGGATGCGATCTGGAAGGCTTACGAGAAAGCCCAACAGAACTCTCTGCACTATTTGATCGTGTATATTCTTGTACAAATGGCAGCGGTTTACGAGGCTCAAGGCAAACGCAATGAAGCGGCGATTTATCGTTCGCTTGCGATGAAGGGCATGGACAGCGAAGGTTCGACAAGACTTCGCAGCGTGAAAGCTCAACTCGTCAAAGAGAATCACGTCACATCCGATCCGGATCTAATCATCGATTCGAATAATTTTAAAGTAAAAGCCCACAACAAAGGATATGTTGATTTTAAAAATCAACATATCCTGTTCGACCTTTTAAAACTGTTCGCACAAAACCAGGGACATCGATTTACGAAATCCTATTTGATCGAAAAAGTTTGGGATTACCCTTACGATCCTGAGGTCCACGATAATTTAATCTATGTATCCATCAAACGCCTGCGCACCCTGCTTGAGCCCGACTCCAACTCCCCGAGCTTTATTCTGCGCGATCGCAAAGGCTATTACTTCCCAACAACTGTGACTGTTAAATTCATCGCCTCGGTCTAATCCGACCAGAGATCCGAAAACCCAGTCTCAAATCCAATAATTTAGAACTTCCCGCGAGTCCATCTCTAATATATTACTTTAAACACCGATAATCGGCGGCACTATTCCTGCTTTATCTCCTTATCAACAACGCCAATCACGGCAAAAGGAGATACCATGAACAAATTCGAAATCTTTGAAAACATTATCGCTGAGAGAAACAAATCTGGAACTGGCGTTCGCGCAGTTTTGGAGAAATCCAGCATCCCCGCGGAAATTCAAGTCATCATGAATTCGCGCAAATCTAAAAAGAAAAACTAACTTCTTTCAAAGGGAGAGAAAACCCCTCCTCTCCCTTTTTTTTTACTTCAAACCAGAGCAATCCATGAACACATCATTTCTTAAAAAGACGTCCGTAGATCAATTTGAAACTCCCTGGAAGCATTTTGTAATCGACAACTTTCTTCCTAAGAAAGACTTCAAAGCTATCCAAAAGCATCTTTGCTCCGTTGCGGACGGTTATCAGAAAAGAGAAAATGATTCCTTTGATCTGAACTTTATGTTTCTTCCTAATCTTGATCTGGCCAAATTTTTCCTAGGAGATAAATTTAAATCCTTTCTGGAAGAAACAGTTCACCAGAAACTTGAAATTTACGAAGAGGGCCTCGTTCAATTACGAATGATGACACCCAACTCTCCACCAATGCCACCTCATATCGATGATCAGGAAGACGGACGTTCACTCGTCTGCATCTACTATCTTTCTCCAAACTGGAATCCAGCATCCGGTGGCGAACTATTATTGCATCAAGATGACATCGCAACCCAAATAGACGACTCCAAAATTATTCAACCACTGGAAAACAGAATGGTGCTGTTTTTTGCAGACAATACAAACTGGCACAGTGTAACCAAAGTTAAAAATTGGAATCGCTATACCATTGTTTCCGAATGGCTTGTCCAGGAGGCTAACTAATGTTTTCTCCATCCATTTTAAAATATGTCGATAAAGTCTCCCAATTTAAACTGATGGGAGTGACTCTTGGCCAACAACTTGTTGCTGTTACAAGCACCTTTGCCTTGATACAAGCGGGGCTCGCCCTGGGAAACCAGAACGCCTTGATTATATGGCTAGCGATTGCCCTTATATGCCATGTACTTACACCGTTCTTTGGTTTAATCCAACGTCCACTCGAGACAAATTTAGGATTTTCCGCTTATAAAAAATTTCTGGAAGAAAACTTGTTAAGCAAGTCTCAAAGACCTGGCATCTGGCAGGAAAAACATCAAAAAGAACTCTTCACTTCTTGTATTGGCTCTGAAGCCGAGAACTATTTGGCAGTAATTATCTTTTTGGGTTTGGACCTATTTTCTTTCGTTCTTTCCATCGGTCTGGGTGTTTTGGCTATTGGACTGACGCTCGATACTTCGTTTATTCCGGCATATATCATCGCCGGCTTACTTTCCTTTTCGGCGTTTAAATATCTACAAAAGATGGCAAAGTCTGCTGCGGAATCCGAACAGCAATCAAGAAGCAAACTTGAGAGCTATTTATTTAAAGCCTGGGAAAATATCTTTTTCAAAAACTCTGAAGTTGTCGCGAACTACCTCAAGAATTTCAATCTGCATTTTAATAACGCCAAGATAAAATCCCGCCATTCATCCCTGATGAGTGAGACGATGGTCGCAGCCTTAACTTTTATCGCTAGTGTTCCGGTAATTATCGCAATCTTTGTCGTCATTAGTCGTCACAATGGTGATGTCAAGGTGATGGCTGCGCTTTTAGCGGCGATTCCTCGTCAACTAAATATGCTAGCGACATTTAGAACCATCTTTCAAACCGTGTCGTCTTTGGTTTCATTTGAAGCGAAATTCAAAACCATGCAAGACAACGCCATTCTGAACGAACCAAATTTATCGTCGCGCATTTCAATTAAAAACATCAGCGTTGAAGATCAGGTATATAGCAGCCTCGAAGATCTTTCTAAAAATATTTCCCATTCTGGTCCAACACGAATTCAAATCAGAGGCTCAAATGGATCTGGAAAATCAACATTAATGCTTCATTTAAATGAGTCCTTGGAATCCTCATTCTATATACCAGCTCATCCACAATTCGAAATTGATGGAGCTCAAGAAGGATCTACAGGACAAAAGATGCTAAAGCATATTGAGTACGCAGCTTTATTAGATAACAAATATCTGTTGCTGGACGAATGGGACGCGAATCTGGATCAGGAAAATATTTTAAAGATAAATGAAATTCTGAATAAGATCAGCAAAGAGAAAGTGATTGTTGAAGTACGCCACCGATAAAAAAGCCCGGGCGCATATCGCCGGGCTTCTAAGAGCTTTGCTATTCAAGTGCCTTCATAAGCTTCGTGTAGATCCCATCAAAACCACCATTGGACATAATCAGGATCACATCACCGCGTTTGGCGCGGGTCTTTAGGGCCGTCACGATTTGATCAGCACTGTCGAAATCTTCCGCGGTTACGCCGGCGGATTTAAGATCAGAAACCAATTCATGAGATGAAAAACGATTTTCCGCATCGATCTTTGATTGGTCAAAGGCCTTGGCCAACATGACCTCGTGAGAACCTTTGAAAGCTTCCACGTAATCTTTTTGGAAAACCTTACGACGAGATGTTGCGCTTCTTGGCTCAAAGACCGAGAACACTTTACGACCCGGGTATTTCTTTTGAATGCCTTTGACCGTCTCACGCACCGCTGTTGGATGATGGGCGAAGTCTTCGATCACCAGAATGCCATTCGGCTCCCCCAGGATCTCCTGGCGGCGCTTAACGCCTTCAAAAGATTCCATCGCGATTTGAATTCTGTTTTCTGAAAAGCCCAGAATTTTAGACATCGCCACAACTGCTGTCGCATTCAGGATGTTATAATCTCCTGTGATCTGCATGTTGTAAGGCCCCATGATTTCACCTTTATGGTGAACTTCGAAACCCACGCCTTTTTCATTCTGGAAAAGAACTTTCGCTCTGAAATCAGCATCGGATTTAAAGCCATAGGTGAAATTGTTTTTAGCCTTACAAAGCTTACGAAGCTCCATCACGTTGGCGTCTTCTGCACACGCCAACAAAGTTCCATCGACGGGAATCAAATGCATGAGTTTTGCAAAGGAGTCTTTCACCGCTTGCAGATCTTTATAGATATCCGCATGGTCAAATTCCACCGATGTCAAAACGGCATGTTTTGGTTTGTAATGAACGAACTTTGGAACTTTATCAAAGAAAGCCGTATCGTATTCATCACCTTCGATAACGAACAAGTTGCCTTCTGGATTTTTAAAGCTTTGTGAGAAGTTCTTCGGAATACCACCGATTAAGAAACCAGGCTTCTTACCTGCGTTTTCCGCAACCCAAGCCATCATGGAAGTTGTTGTGGTTTTTCCGTGAGTTCCTGAGATCACGATGCTTTCGCGATTTTCAATGATGAACTCGCCCATTGCTTTTGGCAAAGACGTGTAGGGAATACCCAGCTTCACCAATTCTTGAGCTTCTTCGTTATTTGCGGAAATAACATTTCCAACGATTACAAAGTCTGGTTTTGGATGAAGGTTCTCGGCTTTATAACCTTTTTGAATATTGATTCCCAGGCTTTCCAACTGCGTGGACATCGGTGGGTACGGGTTCATATCACTGCCTGTGATTTTGTAACCGCGATCTTTCAAAAGACCTGCCAAGGACGCCATCGCTGTCCCGCAAATCCCCATTAAGTGAATATGACTACCAGGTTTCAAGTCCATCTTAAACTCCGCTTCTGCGATAATTTTCAACAATCCAATTGTGAATGTCGGAACGCAATTTTGCAAAGGCCTTGTTCTCTGAACCGTACAAAACTCGATTCGAAAGAATATTCACACTCATATCCATCTTAGGATCATACCAAATCGATGTTCCAGTGAACCCTGTATGCCCAATAGAATCCAACGAGAAATAACTGCCACAGCTTGCAGCACCTGGTGTTGGCATCATATAGCCCATAGCCCAGTCACCTTTCCCTTCAGGTAACGCTCGTTTTGCAAACAGTTGCGCCGTCTTTTGACGAATGCTGTATCTTGCGATCCCCAAAAGCTGCGAACGCAGATGAAGTGAATACCAACCCAGGTCATCAATGCTTCCGAAAAGACCCGCGTGAGTGGAAACACCACCAAAAGACCACGCATTCAAGTCATGGACCTCGCCTTGCACCAGTTTTTTACGAACCGGGCATTCTTCTGTGGGTGCAAACAACGAGATTTTGGTGTTCGTCATGTTGTTCGGGTGGAACTCCAAAGTCGTCCCTGCATAGAATTTATTCTTAGTGTCCGTCCAAACATCCAAAAGCGGCTTTTCAAAAATCACCTCAAGGATATAACCCAAAACCAGGAAACCCACGTCGGAATAAACCGCCGTTTCGCTTTTCTCAAGTTTCAAACCCTTGATGATATCGCGCAACTGATCGCGACGTTTCTCCAAAGACAAATTCATATTGATCTCTTGATAGAATGGCATCCACCAAGGCAAACCTGAACTGTGAGTCAAAAGCTCGGTGATTTTAGTTTCTGTCGACGGAAACCATGGCAAGAATTGAGAAACTTTGGTTTCAAAATTCCATTTACCCAACTCATAGGCATACATCATCGCTTGCTGAGTAAAGATGACTTTGGTCACACTCGCCAAATCGTAATAAGCGTAGGTGTTACCGACAGCAACGTCACAAATAATACGACCACCCTGATAAGCACGCACCATCACCCCAGGCGTGGTGTCGCGGATGCGATCCTCCAATTGCGAAATCAGATTCTTTTCCAGAACTGAAAATTTCATTACGCTTTTCCTCCCGTATCGATACTGAGCAGCACCTTGCCGTTCTTTTGAGTCAGAACGCATGAAGTGTTAAAAGGTACTGGTCGTTGAACAACGCCATGGCCCGCTTCCAATCCCTGAAAGATGGGAAGATCTAAATCTTCAGACCAACGCTTAAATACTTGTTTAAAATTATTTTGATCAGTGCCGGGCTCGTGACCACCAAGGAAATCTCCCAAAATCAATCCGTGGCATTGTTTAAACACGCCCGTCTGGCGCATATGTTCCAGCATTTTATCAATGCGATACCCGCGCTCACCCCAGTCCTCAAGAAACAACAATGACTTCCTGGCATCGATTTGCCAAGGAGTTCCCAAAGTGGTTTGTAAGACAGACAGATTGCCACCAACAACACGTGACTTTAAAAGTTTTATGTTACGTGCCTGATCATTCAGTGGTTTCAATTTTTTAAATTCAATATTCACTTGCTGGCCAAAAAGAATAGAATGCAATTCCTTTTCAAATTTTGGCTCGACTAAGCCACGTCCCAGACGATCCAACAATGGAGCATGCAATGTGCTCCAACCCCATTCCTGAGTGAAAAAGGTGTGCAAGGACGAGATGTCACTGATTCCAATCAATAGTTTTGCTTCTTTAGGCTTTTTAAGTTTGGCGAGCATCGGTAGCAGGCGATTGCTTCCGTATCCGCCACGCATGGCCCAAATCACCTTGGAATCTTTGGCCTCAATAGCTGCTTTTAAAAAATCAAAACGAGCTTGATCTTCATTGGCATGAAGAAAATGAGGCTTGATGATATTTTTAGGAATACGCGGAACCAGATTCCACTTTAAAAGGAAATCCCGAGATCCTTCCACCTCATGAGGCTGCGATGGATAGCCCGGAGCCACCACATCAATCACATCGCCTTCTTGCAAAAACTTCCAACGCGCCATTTTAGACTTTCACTCTCTTGATAATATCTTTGATAGACTTTTTGTGCTTCTTGCCGGCAAAGATCTCTTCGATCTCCTTCGGCTTTAAAAGCTCGCGAGCTTCATCGCTGCCCATGAGTTTGTCTTTCAAATGTTCGCCATAACCCAAGGTATGACAAAGTCTTTGCACCAAAGCATAGGCATCTTCGCGGCGCATGCCTTTAGCAACCAAGGCCAACAGCACATGAGAACTAAACAGCTGTCCTTGCGAACTTTCGATATTATCCAGCATGCGCTTTTTATTCACTTCCAAACCATCAAGCAAAATGCTCATGCGGTGAATCGCATAATCCGCCACAATAAAGGCGTCCGGAAAAATCACACGCTCAACCGACGAGTGGCTGATATCACGCTCATGCCACAAAGCCACATCTTCCATGGCTGCCACGGCATATCCACGAAGCAAACGAGACAGCCCCGTGATATTTTCAGCGCTGATAGGATTTTTCTTATGAGGCATCGCTGACGAACCTTTTTGCCCTTTGGTAAATCCTTCCGTCACTTCCCCCACATCACTGCGTTGCAAATGACGAAGCTCCACCGCCAGACGCTCAAGACCTGTTCCAATCATTGCCAAAGACAATATCATTTCGGCATGGCGATCACGAGGAATCACCTGGGTCGCAATCGGCTCAGGCTTTAAACCCAGCTTACGCGCCACCATTGCTTCAACTTTAGGTGACTGACTGGAGAATGTTCCCACCGCACCACTCAGCTTGCAGATGTTCATATTTTCCAAAGCATCTTTCACACGCTTTTTATTACGACGAAGTTCAGTTAAGAATCCCGCCATTTTAAAACCGAATGTCGTTGGCTCGGCAAACATTCCATGTGTACGACCTGCACACATGGTTTCCGCGTGCTTTTTTACCAATGCTTGGAGAGATTTTTCCATGCGCACGATGGATCCCATCAACACTTGCCCGGCTTCACGCACTTGCAAACTGAATGCGGTATCTAAAACATCCGAAGATGTCATGCCGAAGTGGATGTATTTGCCATGAGGCCCGACATTTTCAGCAACATTGCTGACGAACGCGATCACATCATGCTTGGTTTCTTTTTCAATTTCAGAGATGCGCTTTACACTAAAGCGAGCTTTTTGTGCAATTGCCTTGGCTGCCACTTTTGGAATCAAACCCAATTGAGCCTGAACCTGCGCCACCGTGATTTCAACTTGCATCATCTTGCCAAATCGTTGATCTGCATCCCAAATAAGGCCCATCTCGGGGCGCGTGTAACGTTCGATCACTGACCGGCTTCCTTTCGTTTCTCTTTTTGCTCTTTCAGAAGTTTTTCTTTCCACCAGTTTTGAATGTGCATCTGTGAGATTTCATTGCGCGCAAACATCGCCGTCCACGAATAATGAGGCCACACTTCTGGACCATCCAGATGAAGGTTTCCATAGGCCACTCTGCCACGACGTGAAGAGTGTTTTGCCGAAAACACCGGAAAGCGCGGAGCTCCCAGTTGTGCATAAGTGTAATAGTATTCTTGAGGGAAGCTTAAAACTTCCGGCTGCGCCAAAGACATACGACGAAGTAAAATATCCTTCATACGCATGCTCCGGCTGGTGAGATATTCCTTGTTGAAACGTTGAACTGTCGGCATGCGCATCCACACGTCAAACTGTTCAGCTGAAGAAGTTCTTTGCAAGACCATCATGTTTTCATGAGTCCACGGCGAGTTCACATCATCCAAAAGCACCGTATGAAGTGGAAGAGCATCGCGCTCCGTGCAAGTCTGCAAAGACACGCGGTAACGAACCCAACACCACTCCGATTCCAGCGGACCTTCGCTAAAAAGATATTTCCCCAAACGCTCGTTTAAGAAATACGTCTCCTCGCTGGAAAGCATCCACACCAGCTGTTCCAACTTCAAAAGACCTTGATTTTCACCAGCGATCTCAAGACCCGTCACTGTTTTGCCTGCACCGAATGAAGCATCCACTATCTTTTGCGGCTGAATAACTTCGACACCTTTGTCGCGTAACCACGCAAAGGATTTCTCTAAACCATCACGCGTCGCCTGACGAACCAGGAATGAAGAAAAGATCGGCAGTGCCTCCCCTTCGGTGGCAGCCAGTGCATTGGGTTTAAAAGTTGTTCCCGCCCATTGATGGGCGAAATGTAAAAGCCAGCTTTGTTCAAATTCAAAAGATGTGACGTTGCGACTGACAGCTCGTTGTAATTTATCAGGAGCATTCGACAGCAAAACATCTTTCACTTGCGGAACCAGATCAGAATTGTCGACTTTGAATTTTGTCAAAGGACCTTTGCATTCAAGAGGTCCCTCCGGCAACCACATGGTGAAACCATTGTGCAATTCTTCGAAAGAATCATCGGAGTACAAGCGCTCCATTTGTGATTCAGAAATTCTTTCGTTGCGGAAAAAACCAAAAGGACCTTCGAGGTCTTCCGAGGGCCACACGCCAAGTTTCGAAGACACATCAAGAACAGTCGTCTTAATTCCTTCGCGCGAAAGTGCGGCGGCCAACCAATGACCTCGGCCGAAAGCGGACACTATGACGATCGGACTGCGCAGCTCCATCTAGACACTCCAAAACTTAGCTAAGTATTCAAATCAATTAGAAATTCGAACACCTCCCAAGTCAAAGATTCGCACCGCGACATTGGAAAAACTGCCTTCTTAAATAGCTCTGGGTAGCGGGCGAAGCTCTGTGGGGAAGGGGATTCCGTGACAGCCATCCTTGGCTCACCGTCGCCGGCTTTGCCGGTTCGCGCATCCTGCGCCGACGGAGGTCACTGCATCCCCTTCCCCACAGAGCTTCGCCCTACGAGGTGCTGTTTTATTTAGCAGTTTTGTCAATGCGGGTGCTTCATTGGAGTTGTTTTCGTTCGGGGTTAGGGTGATGATTTGTTGGTGATTTTAAAATCTCATTTCTTGGAGATGTTATGTTTCGTTCTTTTTCTGCTTTCATTGTAACTTCTATGTTTTTGAGTTTGTTTGGAATTTCAGTTGGGAAGGCGGCGGATTCGGCGCCGGATAAGGGTTCTTCGGAGAGTAAGCCGGGGAATTTTTTTGAGCTTTCGGCGAATGATATTTCTGGGAAGAAGGTTCATTTTTCTACTTATCGTGGGAAAGTGATTTTGGTTGTTAATACGGCTTCTCAGTGTGGGTTTACTCCGCAATTGAAGGATCTGGAGATGCTTTACAAAAAGTATGCGGATCGTGGATTTGTGGTTTTGGCTTTTCCTTCGAATGATTTCAAGCAGGAGAAAGGTGACAATACCGAGGTTCAATCTTTTGCTAAAAAAGAGTATGGATGTACGTTTCCGTTTTTTGATAAGGCACCAGTAACTGGGAAAGATAAACAACCGGTTTATCAGTTTTTGACAGAGCAAAAACCGGGGTTGATTTTTAAAGATGTGAGTTGGAATTTTGAGAAGTTTTTAGTGAATCGCAAGGGACAGGTTGTGGATCGCTGGACCTCGATTACCAAACCTTCCTCTGATAAAATTGTTGAGGCTATCGAAAAAGCACTCAACGAACCTCTCTAGAAGATCGACAGTGTTTCACTCTGAGACACTGTCTCACTGAACGAGCGGATTTGACAAATTTCCCTGAAGTTTTTGACAGTTTCACTCGATAATAATCTTAGGGGGAACTGTGAAAACCACCGGAAATATTCTACATTCTGGCCTTCTGGCTTTATTGTTGGCTGCGGGAGTACTTTTACCTTTGCACTCTCATGCCCAAAGCTCGGATCAAAAACATTATCTTATCGCCCAAAATGATCCAGACGAGGCCTTCGACCCCTTCTCTGATTACTCTGAATTTGATGAAGATTCTGACGAGGAAGCGGACGTCAACTTCTTCCGCAACGGTCGCTTCTTTACCGTCGGTCTTGCTGGTGGTTACACGGGCTTTACCGGCAACTTTGCTGACCAATACTCGGCAGCGCCTTCTTTCGGTTTGTTCTTAAGTTATTTCTTCGATCTTCGTTTGGCCCTGACTTTGGGATTCCAAACCGGTGACCACGCGGTGAAGTTTTCGACCTTAAACGCCGGAAATGTGACGAACTATACTGGTAACGTGTCAATCACCTCGATCAATTTTGACTTAAAGTACTACTTGAACACACAAAACGTCACGCGCGGATTGGCGGATCTAAATCCCTACATCTTAGGTGGTCTGGGTCAGTTCTATCGCACCTACACAATCTCTGGTATCGACTCTTACTCTCGTGACTCGACCATGGGTTTTGATATCGGTGCCGGTGTAGAGATCCCATTGATGCGTAAGAAAGCCTATCTGGGCCTTCAGGCGGCTTATCACTATGTGAATTTCTCGGATGAAAATAAATCTTACGTCCAAGGCACTGAGAAGCTGGAAAAGAACCTTTCCGGTGACTTCTATGACTTTACGTTCATTTTAGGGATGAACTTCTAATAGACGTTCTGGAATAACGCCACCACCTGCAACAGGAATCCGATCAGGATCACCGCAGGTGCGATCCACTTTAAGATCACAATCCAATGCGAATACATGGAATAGCTGACGAACTTCTCGCGATCGATGAAGCTCGTCTCTTTTTCTTTTTCAGAAGTGCCTTTATAAAAGGCCCACAAAATCCCCAGCGCTACCAATGGCAACAACCAATTGATCAATAACGAATCCAGAGACTCAATCAATGAACGTCCGTTAATACGCACTGTTTTAAGCACAGAGCTCGATAAAGCCGGTAAAACAGCCAACGCCAAAGCCGCAGCACCAGAAAGCCACGTGGCCTTCTGACGTTCCATTTTTTTATTTCTATCCACCAGATTCGAAACCACAACTTCCAGCAAGCCGATACTGGCATTCAAGGCTGCGAGATAAAGACAAACAAAGAAAGCCAGTCCAAACAAGGCTCCACCTGGAATTCCCAGAAGGTATCTTGGCAAAACTTCGAACATCAAAGCCGGATCCGTTAACGGCACATTGGACGCCTGGAAAGCCACGGGAAAGATCATCACCACGGCCAATAACGAAATCAAAGTATCCACCAAGGCCACACGGAAACCTGCCGTCGGAACATGGTCTTCCTCGCGCAGATAAGAACCAAATGTCACCATCGTTCCAAAGCCCACCGAGAGCGTAAAGAACACATGCCCCAAAGCATGCCCCAATGACGACAAAGTCAGCTTGGAGAAATCAGGATAAAAAAGGAAGCGCATAACTTCGGGAGTGGATGGCAACGAGAAAGATTTAAATAGCAAGATCGCCACCAGCGCCGCAAACAGTGGCATCATATAACTGATCCACTTCTCCAAACCTTCTTGAACACCTTTTAAAACAACGACAACGGTGATCAGGATGTGCGCACTTGCGAGCATCACCTGCAACCACCCGTTCGACATCAAAGCTGCCAGATTGGTTTTGTTGGCAGCCCCCTCGACATCCAGAAACAGAGAAATAAAGAATTGGGTCATGAAATGCAGAACCCAACCGCTGATCACGGCGTAATAAGAAAACACGACCACGGTCACTAAAACGGCCAGACGCCCCACCCAGCGAAGTGGGAGCTTGGCATTCTGGCCCATCATATCTGTGGCCACAATCACCGAGCGACGGGTGTTTTTACCCAACATCAACTCGGCAATCAAAAGCGGAGCGCCCACGGCCAAAGCAAGAAAAACGTAAAGCAGGATAAAAGCTCCGCCCCCGTTTTCACCCACCACGTAGGGAAAACGCCAGAGATTACCCAGACCGCAGGCAGAGCCCACGGCCAAAAGATAAAATCCAAAACGTGTTCTCCACGAGCCGCGCTTAAGCATTATTCCTCGATGTTCGCACCACGGCGAGATTTCATACAGAAAATACGGATCGGCAAACCATGAAGATCCCATTTTTCCTTGATGTGTTTAATCAAGAAGCGACGATATGAATTGGTCACGCCATCCGGGTGATTCGCAAACGCGATAAACGCCGGAGGACGTTGATAAGTCTGAGTCACGTAATAGAACTTCACGTTCGTCGTTCCCCAAACCGGAGCTGGAGTTTTTCGAATCGTCTCAAAGAAGAAATCATTCATTTCGCGAGTCGGGATACGGAAGTTGATTTGTTCAGAGACTTTTTCAATCATCTCGAACAAGTCATCAATACCCTGACCGGATTTAGCACTTGTAAACACCACATTCACGTCCGTGAAAAAGTGGAATACGCGTTCACATTGCTCACGGAAAGTTTTGCGGTATTCAGGAATTTCCGCGCCACCAATATCTGATTTATTGGCAACCACGATCACACCTTTATGGTCTTCCAAAATGGATTGCATAATACGCGCATCTTGATCCGTAGGACCCACCGTGCCGTCAACCATCAACAAAATCAAATCTGCACGACGAATAGACTCTTGGGATTTAAACGCAGAGATGATCTCAAGATCTTCTTCACGACGACGCGATTTACGCAAACCCGCGGTATCCACCAAAGTATAGTTCTTACCGTTATAAACAAACGGAGAGTCGACAGCATCAATTGTTGTCCCGGCGATATCAGAAACCATCATACGGTTTACACCCAGGATGCGATTGCAGATAGAGCTCTTACCCACGTTTGGTTTACCCACGATCGCGATTTTCATCCCTTTATCGTAAGTGAATTCTTGTTCTGGAATTTGCTCGACAACCCATTCAAGAATTTGACCGATACCACGACGTTGCTCAAAGGCCGCCGAAATAATATCCACACCAAATTCATAGAAATCAGTTTTCGCAATTTCTTCGTCCTGAGAGCTATCGACTTTATTGATAACCAAAAGGAACGGTTTACCCGTTTGTTTTGCCACACGGATGATGTCACGGTCCTCAGGAATCAAACCGGCACGACCATCCATCACCGCGATAATATAATCAACGGAGTGAAGGAATTCAGAAACTTGCTCTTTGATCAATTTGGAAAAGATATCACCGGCTTCGGTGATACCGCCTGTATCGATCAAGTCAAATTGCTTACCCCAGATATCCACGGGTTCAATCATGATATCGCGAGTAACGCCCGCCTGGTTTTTAACCACGGCTTTACGAGTTTCAGTGATAATATTGAAAAGAGTCGATTTACCGACGTTGGGGCGACCAATGATCGCCACCTTAGGAGCGAACTCAGTCCTCTGATTCTGTGACATAACCCAACTCCTTCATAATACGTTTATTATCAAACCACTCTGGTTTTGCTTGAACTTTCAAATCCAAGAACACTTTTCCATCGACCAACTTTTCAATCTCTTTACGAGCTTCCATGCCGATTTGTTTGATCACGGAAGCACCCTTACCGATCACAATGGCTTTTTGGCTTTCGCGCGCCACCAGGATCTCAGCGTAAATTTTTGGCATAACGCCCGTTTCATCAAATTTTATGATACGTACCGCAATATGGTACGGAACTTCATGGTGAAGATTATCAAAACACTTTTCACGGATGATTTCGCAAACCATGTCACGAACATTTTCATTGGTGAAAAGCTCGATATCATAAAGCGGAGCTGGCGATTCCGGCAAAATAGACAAGCACTCGATCAAAATCGCTTCGCGCTCTTCGGCGTCATTCGCATATGTTTTTGCAGAAACGGAAATGGCTTTCCCGCCCTTTTCTTCGATCATTTTTTTAAGAATCAAAACACGGTGAGCTTTGTCTTCGATATCTGTTTTCGTCACGATACCGATCCAAGGCTTTCTGGAACCGGAAACCAAGTTGATGATCTTTTCAGCGTCATCAGACTTTGCTTCATCAACACTCACAACGGCCACCAAGGCGTCCGAGTTTTTAATAACTTCATCAGCTTCTTTCGCTAGGAAGGCATTCAATCCTTTATCCGCTTTAATCAAACCTGGAGCATCCACGAACACAACCTGGCCCGCATCTGAAGTCCACATACCCAAAATACGACGGCGTGTGGTCTGCGGCTTCGCGGAGACGATGGACACCTTTTCGTCCACAAGGAAGTTCATCAACGTGCTCTTCCCGGCATTTGGCTGCCCGATTAATCCTAAAAATCCTGCCTTATAACTCATAACTAATTCGTCTCCTTAAACTTTGCATCTAAAGCGCTTTTCGCCGCATCTTGTTCGGCATTTTTTTTACTGCGTCCGCGCCCCTTGGACCAGATTTCTTCTTTCACTTTCACACACACCACAAACTGACGATCATGAGGAGGTCCCTCTTCGGCCAAAACCTCGTACTTAGGCGTTTCTTTCATCGCCTTTTGCACCAGCTCCTGCAGTCTTGTTTTGTAGTCTCGCTCGAAGTCTTCGTTCGCACAGGTCTTATCACAAAGTGGTAAGAACTCTTTGCGCACGAATGCTTGAGCTGCGGTAAAACCGCCATCCAAATACATCGCCCCAATAACAGCTTCCAAGGAAGAAGCCAGGAGACGTGGTTTTAAGGCACCACCTGTTTGTGCCTCACCTTTTCCTAATTGCAGGATTTTGTTCAGCTCCATATCGCGAGCCAGCTCAAACAAAATCTCTTCATTGACGATCGAGGCCCGTTTTTTCGACAAGCCACCTTCTGTGTCTTGTGGATATTTCTCATACAGAAACTCACCCACGACCAGATCCAAAACAGCGTCACCTAAGAACTCAAGCTTTTCATTATGCTCGGTATGGTTCTTAAGTTCATTGGCATAACTTTTATGAGTCAGAGCTCTGGCTAAAAGAGCCATGTTTTTAAACTTATATCCCAGGCGTTGTTCAAGAGAGTTCACGACAGAACCTCCCCGATCAAATGACCTTCCATATGAGATTTATTGGAATGGTCATAACCCGTGATTTTGACTTCAACTTCTTGTCCCGCCCAGTGAGTCAGAAATGCTTCCGCACCCGCGATATCCACTGGCCAGTAGTCATGACTTAAACCCTGACCACCTTTAGCCGCATTTTTTAAAACCAGAACTTTTTTGATAGTTCCAATTTGTAAATTGGCCTGTTCAGTGTAACGAGCAATACTAAGATCCCGCAGCTTAGCCCCGCGCTCAGCACGCACATGCGGATAGACTGAAACATCCATGGCTGCGGCACGAGTCCCCTGACGTTCGCTGTAAGGGAATACATGCAGCTTCGTCCACGGAAGTTCTGCCAGGCACTTGTAAGTGTCTTCGAACTGTTCTTCTGTTTCCGTCGGGAAACCGGTGATCACATCCATACCCACAAAGGAATTCGGAACGCGTTTTTCGATCGCCAGCAAAGACTTACGAACATCGTCTTGAGTGTATTTGCGCTTCATATGGTGAAGCACGTCGGTGTTCGCACTTTGAATGCTCATATGAAAATGAGGACAAAGACGGGAATCAGAATACAAATCCAAAAGTCTTTCAGAAACTTCCACAGGCTCCAAGGAAGACAAACGGAAACGTGGCATTTGGGTTCTGACCAAAAGATTTTCAATCAGATCTTCCATCACCATTTTTTTGCCGTTCACTTCGTCTTCATAGTCGCCGATATGAACGCCGGTCAATACGACCTCGCGGGAACCTTCATTGTAAAGATCATTGATACGCTGAACCAGGTTCGCGATAGAAATCGAACGAGACTTACCGCGAGCATAGGGAATAATGCAGTAAGTGCAGAAACTGTTACAGCCGTCTTGAATTTTTAAGAACGTACGCGTGTGGTGTTTTTCAATACCACCACCCATTTCCAAATCTTCTTTTTTAAAGATATTGGATTTAAAAACCTTTTCTGTCAGCTCGCCACGGAAATGCTTATTCAGCAAGTCCGGCAAATTGCCTTTGTGTGAATTCGCCACAATCAGATCCGCACCCGGCAATGCCGAGAAAGAACCTGTATCTACCTGAGCGGCACAGCCAGTAACTACGATCGTACAGAAGGGATCTTTAACTTTTAAGCGACGGATATAGCGAACAGCTTCTTTAGTCGCCTCTGCGGTTACAGCACAGGTATTCAAAACGTGAATGCGCGCGTCTTTCTCGCCACGGATCACCGGAGCAAAGCCGTTGGCATTCAGGTTCTTTTGAATAAGACCTGCATCGTAAGTATTCACCTTACAACCGAAAGTATGAACTTGATATTTTACCTCGCGAGGGTTGATTACAGAGTGATCCATCCGCCCCCTACAAGTTCGCGCTCGCGATAAAACACAGCCGCTTGACCTGGAGTCACAGCACGCTGAGGTTGTTGGAATTTAAGTTTGAAACCAGTTTCGGTTTTGAAAACCAAAGCCGGAGAACCTTTGTGTTGATAACGGATTTTCACGTTCATCAACTCGCCGTCTTGTAAATCACCCAACATGTGAGGATCCACAACATCCACTTCATGGGCAAATAAGTGCTCTTCGTCACCAACCCAAACAGTGTTGTCAGCAGAATCAATTTTGATCACAAAAAGCTTTTCGTGGTGATCCATCCCCAACCCCTTACTTTGACCGTAAGTGTAGTTATGAATACCTTCGTGCTTGGCCATCACTTCTCCTGTTGGGAAGCGTTTGATCAGACCTTTTTTAGAATCCAAAACAGCTTTTGGAACTTGGCCCTTGATAAAGTTTTGATAACCAATGCCACCCACAAAACAAATGCCTTGAGAGTCTTTTTTCTTAGCTGTGACCAAGCCCATTTTCTCAGAGTACTCACGCACCTGGGGCTTTTTCATATCGCCAATTGGGAATAACAATTTCGGCACAAGCTCTGGATCAATCGTGAACAAGAAATACGTTTGGTCTTTCCAGTCATCCGTGGATGTATGGATTGAGGCTTTACCATTTTCATCGGTTACGATTTTTGCGTAGTGACCCGTGGCTAAGTAATCACACTCAAGCTCTTTCATCTTTTTCACCAGATGGTCGAACTTTAAATAGGTGTTACAGTTCACACACGGAAGTGGTGTTTGTCCTTCAAGATACGCTTTCAAGAAAGGATCAATAACTGCGGCGCGGAATTTCGCTTCGCAATTTAGTACATAAAACGGAATACCCAAACGATCCGCAACTGCGCGCGCATCATCCACATCGATAGAAGAACAGCATGTGCCATTGCCTTCCTCGATATCACAAGTTGAGTAATCCCAGACTTGCATAGTAGCCCCGATAACTTCATAGCCCTGTTCCACTAACAGCGCAGCCGCGGCAGAACTGTCCACGCCTCCGCTCATAGCAACAAGCACTCTGCCCTTCGACTCCGTCGAAGTAGCTATTCCCTTAGACATGATATGTCTCTCCCTCTTCATGTTCGATCGATCGCAAACGAGTGACGACCGCTTTCAATGCTTCAACAAATCCATCAACTTCCGCCAAGGTCGTTTCCCAACCTAAGCTCACACGCAAACTGTTCTGCGCTTCCTGACGGGAAAGTCCCATCGCCAACAACACCGGACTTGGTTCCGGATTTCCACTAGAGCAAGCCGCGCCCGTGCTGACTGCGTAGCCCTTGATATCCAAGGACATCAGCATCGTCTCTCCATCTGCCCCTTTGATAACCAAAGAGCTGGTATTACCCAAACGTGGAGTTTCGACGGCCGTGATCGTTACTTCAGGAATTTCTGACAAGATGCGAGCTTCCATGTGATCACGCAACTGACTCACCTCGAATGCCTTGTCAGCAACCAGTGGCGCACGTTGTGCCATCAAGCCCAGACACGCAATACCCAAAGTATTTTCAGTGCCACCACGACGATGACGTTCCTGACCGCCTCCATGAATCAAAGGACTCACGTTGGTCCCTTTTTTCATATAAAGCACGCCTGTGCCTTTGATCGAATAAAACTTGTGACCTGAGATGGAAGCGAAATCGACATTCAACTCTTTCAAATTCAATGGGGCTTTGCCAAATCCCTGAACGGCATCCGTGTGAAACAAAGCACCCTTTGCATGCGCCATCTCGGCCATTTGCTTAATTGGAAATAAGGTGCCCGTTTCGTTGTTCGCAAACATCACGGAAACCAAAGCCGTATCTTCGGACAAGTGCTCCTGATAGAACTTCATATCAATCACACCTTCACGGCTGACCGGAATGTAGCTCACCCGTGCGCCCATCGCTTCCAAATGAGCCATGGTTTTCATAATACTGGGATGCTCGACCGCGGAACTCATGAAGTGAGTGCGACGACGTTGTTCCGGCGTCAGGAATTGAGCCGTGTGATAGTAATCGAACAACCCCTTTAGCACGGTGTTGTTCGCTTCACTGCCACCAGACGTGAAAACGATTTCCAGTGGAGAAATGTTTAAGGCTTCAGCGATGGATTTACGCGCATCACGAATCAGATTTTTTGGCTGTCTTCCACCCCAATGAATCGAACTGGGATTCCCACCAGCGGTCGCAAACTCAGGCAGAGCGGCGATCACTTCCGCGCAAACCGGAGTGGTCGCATTGTGGTCGAAATAGTGGAGGATTTTGGTCTGAAGCATAAGTGGGCGGAGACTACCACATTTGCTAAGTATTGAAAACCTCTATATTTTTAGCGTCTATTCAGTACGCAATGCTGCAAAAAATTCAAGCACCCTAGACCTAGACTCAGGTTTTCCCCCTTTTAGGCCGATAAACAACACAATGAGCACTTTAGAATGGTTTGAGCATTTTAAACATAAACTTCAAGGACTTACCGATTCTCATACGGCAGGTGGATCGCCATTGAGCCTTCTCGCCTATGCCTTGAAGGAAAATCAACTCACAGCTGAGGAATATTTTCCTTGGGCCATGGCTCATTATAAACTCCCTCGTCTTCAGGCAAGATTTTTTACAGAAACTCCTCCTCGCAAGGAAATGTACGCTAAGTGGGCGACTCATTACTCATGGACGGTGGAGTGTCTGCCTGTGGCGGAGTGGGATGGCATTCTGGTAGTGGCATGTCTGCAACCGCCGCAGGATTTCCCTTCTTCACCAACTTGTGTTTTTGTTTTAGCTCCTCAGGAGGCCTTAGAACAATGCTGGAATACTTGGAATCCCCAAGTTGCAGCTAAAGTTGCAGCTAAAATTCCAAGCTCAGCTCCGGCAAAATCGGCGGCGGCTGAGTCAGGAATGCCCGAAGGCCTTGAAGCTGCTTTGCAGGCTCCCACTGCTAAAAAATCTGGCGATAGTTTTTCATTCGAAGATTTGGGTGACGTCGCTTCCGACGAATCGAGTTCTGACCAAGAATCTTCTTCCGAAGAACATGGTGAGTCTGCGGGTGAAGAAATGGGCGGACTTGAAGGTCTGCTTGATGCACCGGTTGTAAAACTTCAGGCGTTCACTTCTGCAGAAGGCCAAGAGGCTGCTTCGGCGGCTGCAACTCCTCCCACAACATTACCAGAAGACACTCCGGTCGATGATATTTTGAATTCCGAATCCGCAAGTGACGAAGAAATGCAAAAAACTTTCGACAGAACCGTTGTCGATCCTCGTCCAAGTCTTGCGAAATTAGAACCCGTTCTGGAAAAGAAATCTGAACCAGCTCCGGCTGCGGCAGCTTCTCTGCCAGAGACGGCACCGGCAGCTTCCAAAGCTGGTGGTCCACCACCGCCTCCCAAAGATGATTTGCCTGATTTAAGCGAAGAGAGTTTTGGCAACAAACCAATCACTCCGATCGTTTCCCGTCCTACAGGTGTTGCAAAACCAACGATGAACCCGGTTGCAAGCGGCAGCTTTTCTTTGGAAAAATTGAAAAAGAAAAACAGTGGCATTATCGCTGACAAAGTAAAACGCGTTCTTTCAGAAATGAAAGCTCACTTTGAAAAATCCATGATTTTGACCCTGGATGAGCAGGAATCGCAAGTGACAGCCTTTGCATGGGATGAAAATTTCCAGGATATTAAAGACACTTCGATGCGCATTCCTTTGGAATCACCAAGCATCTTTAAGATCGTGGCTTCGACACAAAAACCTTTCCATGGTTACATCTCTTTGAATGATCTGAACGAGAACTTCTTTGAACAATGGAACCAGGGTGCGATCCCAGATCATGTGACTATCACACCGATCGTTATCAATGAAAAATTGGTGGGAATGCTGATGGGCTTTGCAGAAAAATCTGCTTACAACAAGGTCTCCTTAGGCCTGGCAGAAAGACTTTCCAGCGAATTCACCAAGGGCCTTCAAGCCGCTTAATCCGACTCCGGTAACGCCGGAGTGTAGACCAGCTAAGCGACTTCCCATTCACGACGAAGCTTTCCAAACACCTTGGTGCTGCGATACTCTCCGTTAATTAAAGAGTCTTCGCGCAGCTCCCCTTCAAGTTTATAGCCGTTTTTAAGAGCCACACGAGCTGACGCCTCATTGAAACCGGCACAGCGAATCTCCACTCTGTGGAATCCTTGTTTAAAACAGGCAGACTCTAAGAGCTTAACGACTTCACTGACGATACCGCGACCTTCGAATTCCTTTGAAATCCAATAACCCAGTTCGCAGTTTTTAAAATCCCAGTTGATACTATGAACACCGGCACTGCCAACATAGCGACCTTCGAAATAAATCCCATAGTCGAACAACGTCAGGTTGTCCCATTCAGCCAAAGTCACATCGATCCATTTCTTGGAGTCTTCAACAGTTTTGGTGAATTGAGTCCACGGCATGAACTGAAGATGCTCACGATTGGCATCAATCGTCTTAAACATTTCGGGCGCCAAGGCAGAGGTATGTCTTTCCAATGTAATCCGGGGACTTTTTAAAACAGAGGGCAGCGGTTTTTGTGACAACATAGAGCCAGAATACTCGGGACACAGCTTTTATGCAAAACATCGCAGATGCATTTTTGCTAACACGCTGCACACCCAGAAAGTGGCAGGCACCTTTTTAATTGAAGAAGTGTTTTCCTCTTTCTCCGGCCTGCAGGAAGATCCGCCATGCAAATTTTTTGGGGTTTTCTGATTTAGGAGTGATGGTATCTTTTGTGTCAGAGGATTTACTGTCCATACTCTTCCTCCTGATGCTTCTCATTTTAAACCCCTTGTTCTCGAATGGAGAAAAAGGGGTTTATTTTTGAGTAAAAACAAAATCTTATTAGACCAAGCTCTATAAAAATCAGATTTAATTCTGATTTTTATTTAAAGACATAAATCTTGCCATGTTGCGGATATTGAAATCGCGGAAGGCACAGATTCTGTCGGAGTGGTTGTACGCCTTTCTGTTCTCTGGCGTGAGTTTCGAGTCATTCAGGTAGGCATTCAGTTTCTGATCATAAGAAACATTCATCCCTTTAACATCTGCTGCCAACGGGCTTTTCAGCACGGCACCCTGACAAAGATCTCTGATACCATTTTGATCATAAAAGGCCAGAGCCTGAATACAGAACTGAGCCTGAACATTGCTGGCATCATCAAATTCACTTTGAGGGCTTGAGGATGAACCTGAATTATCAGAGTAACGATCTGAATGTTTGAACCAGTACCATGTCGAGCCCACAATATTCCCCAAGGAATACTTGTGGAGAGCTCCAAGAATCTTACGAACCGTCGGATTTTTATCTTTTGCCGTCGCCACCCAGTCATCCGTGCGATCATTCAAAACACGACCATAAGTACTTCCAAAGCCCGGATCTTCGTCTTTTTTCACGCGATCCAAGTCAGCGATCGTTCCGATGATATTGTCCTTCAAAAGGCCGTCCAGCGCTTCCAAATTACCTTTGTTCACACGTAAAGCCATATTGAGATCAGTTTGAATATTGGCGGGGTTCCCATTGTACATTTGCAACATTTTGTCCAATGAAGCCATCCCTGATGATACGAACAGGTCCTGCTGATAAGGAGTAAAATCAACTTTGTTTTTAATCAAGGTCACATAGTCCTGGTAAACAAAATTCACCATACGATTCGCAAGAAAACCAGATCGGGACAACATCACGTTGAACTGCTCATAAACCGTCGTCACAAATTTATCATATGCTTCAGCAGTCTCTCTGACTTTTTCCTCGGAAGCATTCAAACCATCCTTATCGACAAGCGCCAGTCTGCCCATCTTTTCGATGCCTTCATAGGCTTTCAAAACAGTATTGATACGAATTTGAGTGTCTACGATTGTGGGCACGATCGCTACATTGCCACCATATTTTGCAATTCGCGCTTTTTCTTCTTCAAGATATTTATTTATCGCTTTTAAGCTGTCTTGAACCGTGTAGTTGATATCAATTGTAGATTCATTCACCAAGGCGGCTTTATCCACGATATACCAACGATTGAAGTACTCGATCGCTGAAATATTGGCAGATCGGATGATGGCATTCATGTTCTGTCCAATAGTATCTGCCAATGCGATGGGATCATTGAACGCAGGGATACTATCGATATTGGCACGAAGCCAATCATCATATGACATAGGTACCACGCCGCCCGTACCCAAAACACGATCCGGAACTTGCATACCGATCAAATCAAATGGGATGCGAACTGGATTCACACTCATGGTAAAAAAGTTTGTTTTCCCGTCGTCGCGATTAAAGCCATTAACCTGACCCGTCATGGAGTCCGCCGTCTGAATCAACAGCTTCAAAACCCCTTGTTTTCTAGCTTCAAGGCTTGGCTGAGCTTTGATCGTTGCTACCAAAGAACTGAAATCCCCTTGAAGAACTTTTGCCCCTTTATAGAAATCCACAACTTCCTGTTGGATTTTATTTTGAAACAAAGCATCCGTTGGAAGCTTTGGATCCACACCAATTTGAATTTTTTGAAGCCATTTAGTGATATTCGGCACATGAGTATTCAGAATGTAATAACCCACAAAAGGATTGCCCGCACTCAACTCTGTATTTTTACTTTTTTGAATTTTCAAATCTTCCATGCCCTTTTTAAAAAGGCGCATGCCATCACGAGCCTGACAATAAGACTCACTTGTCACTTCCATCAAACAAGACATTGAAGTCATGAACTCTTGCTGATTTAATTTTCTTAAAACTTTGGTATATTTTCTTTCGCGAACTAAAGCGGAAATTTTAGCAACTGTCGTCGCCATCTGACTGCCCGTCGTATCCTGTCCCGAGGAAGCAAAAGACGAAGCCACCTGAACGGCAGCACTGATAATACCACCGATCATCTGTTGACCATCGCCCGCTAAACATTCATCCAATTGCGGAACAGAATCCACCACTTGATTTAACAGGGAAAGACCTGTCTTCGTACTTCTTTGCAAACGCGCCCCGAAATCACCAACACTGGCTGCTGTCATTTGTGCCGGGGAAGAAGTTCTTTGTGTTTCATCGACTTGTGCAGATAACGTCGCACTCTCAATCGAACGATCCATCATGGTCCGTAAAATTTGTTGTTTCATATCCGGAGCGGCCGTAAGAAAACTACGTAGAGCTGAGATTTCCTGTGGCAATTGCGATAAACGACTGGCTCTTTGAGGGGTATCAGAAGCGTCTTTAACCGTCGTCTCAAGATTTTGAAGAGCCGCCTGAACAGACACGCCTAAGGCCTTACAATTAGGATCATCCTTTAATTGCATAGTGACCTTACGAAGGTTCTGAGTCGCAGAAAGAGCTGTTTGGGTCCATACCCCTTGCGAAGCACAGGCTCCCCCGAAGGAGTAAGCCGAGCTCATCCCGTCTTGCCCGAAAGCCGCGGAAGCGATAGACATGGTAACTATAAGTGTACAAACCTTTTTCACAACTACCTCTACTTTGCCTAGGTACAAAGCAAGGGGTATACCGCCTTATAACGAATATAGGCCATCAGGAGCCTTAACAGATGTTGACCCCAAACTCAGGTGTTAGCGAAAAACGTCCCTGTTCCTTGTCCGGAGAACGGGCAAGTACGCAGAATTAGAGCAAACGGCAGGTGATATTTCGGTCGGTTTCAGAGGGGCCTTTGGTGATACTGACTTCGACTCGTTGCCAGTTTAAAGGGAGATAATCATAGTCCAAGCGCTGGGCCCACTCGATCACAACGAAGCCTTTTTTCGGGGCAAACAGATCCCAAAAGCCCGAGCTTTCCAGATCGTCGTCGTCATCCAGACGGTATAAATCCAGGTGATCCATGGATTTACCTTGGGCATTTTCATAGCGCAGGTGAATGGCGAAAGACGGCGACTGCACGTCTTTCATTCCTAATATTTCAGCGATAGCCTGAACAGAGGTGGTCTTCCCTGCCCCCACATCGCCACTTAAAAGCAAAACACAGCGATCACTTAAGTGTGGCAGAAACTCCTGCCAAAACACTTTAAGTTCCTGCTGTGAATGAATGTGACGTTGAGAGTTCAGAATAGAAGACATGAAGCTTTACTTTAAGATTTTACGCATTTTCTTAACAGCTGTTTCCATACCATCTTCCAGCGCATAGCAAACCAACGAGTGGCCGATATTCACTTCCTGAAGATAAGGAAGCTTGTTGATCTCTTTGGAATGAGCGTAATCCAGGCCGTGCCCCGCGTGAACATTCAAACCCAAATAGTTTGCCCATTCAGCAGCTTCCACCAGCCGTTTCCATTCTTTGGCTTTGGCTGCACCTTTCAGGTGAACCCATTTGCCGGTGTGAAATTCGACAGCATCTGCACCCACTTCAAACGAGGCTTCCACTTGTTCGATGGAAGGCTCAATGAACATGGAGATCTCAATGCCGATACGTTGAAGCTTCTCAACCATTGGAAGCATTTTTTTATAGCCCTTCTTAACATCCAGGCCGCCCTCAGTGGTCAGCTCGGCACGTTTTTCGGGAACAAAGCACACCCATTGAGGACGGTACTTTTTCGCGAACGCGACCATTTGCGAAGTCGCCGCCATTTCCAAATTCAATGGCACCGGACAAGTCTTAGAGAGTTCTTTCAAATCACTTAATTGAATATGTCGACGGTCCTCGCGTAAGTGAATCGTGATTTGTTCAGCTCCGCCCTTAACAGACTTTTTAACCATATCCAAAAGGTTCGGGTAAGCCGTTGTGCCACCACGAACCTGACGAAGTGTAGCGACGTGATCGACGTTCACGCCCAAGCGAATTTTATGTTTCATTAACTTAGTTCTTTCTCGAGGAATGCTGCAATCTCGTCAGCGTATTGAGAGATTTCGGATTTATCTTTACCTTCAACCAAAACGCGGATCACCGGCTCAGTTCCAGAGAAGCGAACAAAGACACGACCGTTGCCAGCCAGTTTCTTTTCGATGTGGGTGATCAGATCATGATAGCCTTTGATCTCTTCAAGTTCCATACGGCGCTTCACACGAAGATTGATCAACACTTGAGGCATGTCTTCAAACACACGCGCAAGTTCGCTCATTTTCTTATTGGTTTGTTTCATCACGGCCAACACACCAAGTGCCGCGATACAACCATCACCTGTTGTGGTGTGATCCAGGAAAATGATATGACCCGATTGTTCACCACCCAGGTTGTAACCATTTTTACGCATCTCTTCGACCACGTATTTATCACCCACGCCAACTTTAACAACCTTGATACCGGCGTCGTTCATGGCTTTCTCAAGACCGAAGTTCGACATTTGTGTCGCTACCAACGTGTTGTTTTTAAGAAGTCCACGCTCTTTCATATTCAAAGCGCTGATCGCAAGAATTCTGTCACCATTTACGATCTGACCTTTTTCATCGACCATGATCACACGGTCCGCGTCACCATCAAGACTGATACCCACATCCGCGCGGTATTGAACCACAGCCTCCGCAAGTTTCGCAGGATACAACGCCCCCACTTTGTCATTGATGTTTGTGCCATTGGGATCATCACCCAATTGAATCACTTCGGCACCTAGTTCTTGGAAAATTGAAGGAGCCACTTTGTAAGCCGCCCCATTCGCTGTATCGAGGACGATACGCATTCCGTCCAAAGTGTATTCCAAGGGGAAAGTTGATTTCACATAAACAATATAACGACCTTGAGAGTCGTCGATTCGACGAGTGCGACCGATGTCTTTACTTGGCGGCAACAGAGCTGTCAGGTCTTCTTCCAGAACCAGACGCTCGATTTCACGCTCCATCTCTTCCGAAATTTTAAAACCATCCGCACCGAAAACTTTAATCCCGTTATCGTGGAAAGGATTGTGAGAAGCGGAAATCACGATACCCGCTACGGCACGCATGGTGCGAGTCAGATAACCGATACCAGGAGTTGGAAGTGGACCGACTAATTGCACCGCCACACCCATGGAGTTAAGACCACTCGCCAGAGCTTGTTCAATCATGTAACCGGAAAGACGCGTGTCTTTCCCGATCACCACTTTACGAAGTGAGGGGTGGGCATTGTATTTTTGTTTTTGCAAAATATAACCGATCGCCTGACCGATTTTAACGACCATATCCGGAGTCATAGGATACTGATTGGCAGTCCCACGGATGCCATCTGTGCCAAAAAGTTTGGCTGCTTTCTTTTCCACTTTAGTGACCTTTTTGTTCGTCATTTCCGTCGCCTTTGATTTTCACTACTTCAACCTGAATCTGATTCGGGCGCACTCCCAGGATTTTCACCCCGAGTGGCACCTCGATCTTATTCAATGGAATATCGACATAGACAACGCCTTCGCCTTTTTGAGAGATATCAAGATTGATATTCTGTGACAAAGAGCTTTCCATAAACTTCTTCAAAGCGGCTCTTGGCCCTGAAACCTTTACCTTGATGTGGTCAGTTGTCTGCGCCACAACATGGGTTCCCGGAGCTGTCACCAGGTCGACTTCCACGTTTTTGCTTAAAACAAAATCGCGACGACCCAAAATGGTCAACCACAGAATCAGAGAAATAAACAAGGCTACAACTTTGTAACTAAAATTTTCAGTCACAGCATCAGACCAACGGCGTCTCATGACAGATCCCCCTGCTGTGAGAAAGCTTTATATTTAAGACCAAACGTCTCATACAAGGCCTTACGAATATCACCCAACTCCACGTTAGGACTTAAATGACCACCTTGAACGATCCCAATGGATTTGTTTTCCTCAGAAACCACAAAAACCAGGGCATCTGTTTCTTCGGTTAAACCAATCGCAGCCCGGTGACGTGTTCCCAAGTTTTTATCCAGAGCGGGGTTTTTAGAAAGTGGCAGGAAACAACCCGCCGAATGAATTCGACCGTTGCGGATTAACACAGCTCCATCATGCATCGGGCTTTCCGGATGGAAAATGGAAGCGAGCAATTCGGCTGAAACTTTCGATTCCATCTCAGTACCGAATTCAATGTGATAATCGATCACGATTTCACGCTCCACCACCACAAGCGCGCCAAAGCCCTTTTGCGCGGTCAGGATGATACCTTTAGCAATCTCCTCGATAACCTGCGTTTCTTGGATTGTAGAGGCATCTGTAAAGAATGGGTTGGATCCGATATGAGCCAGGGCTCGGCGAATCTCGGCCTGGAACAGGACGACCACAATCACGAACAAATTAGAGAAGAATTTTTCCAGGATCCAGTTGAAGGTGAAGAGCTCCAGCCAGATACTCAAAATGTAGCCGATGGCCAACACTCCAAGACCGGAGAGCATTTGAATCGTTCCCGTTCTTTTAATCAGAACCAGGATACGATACACAACCATCCAAACCAGAATCATGTCGATCGCATCTTGAACACGCAAGTGCTGAACGATAAAGATGAGGTTGTCTAAAAACTGCTGCAACATCAAGATGCCCAATCAAAAAAAGTAATGGGGTTAAAGCACAAAAAGCTCCGAGTTTCCCCGGAGCTTCCATAATTCAATTTAGATAGTAACGGGTCC
Source organism: Bdellovibrio sp. (assembly GCA_039594295.1). Taxonomy (GTDB): domain Bacteria; phylum Bdellovibrionota; class Bdellovibrionia; order Bdellovibrionales; family Bdellovibrionaceae; genus Bdellovibrio. Next base: position 40,109 of record JBCNNR010000018.1, on the reverse strand, counting down.
GGTGTTTCCAACTGGATCTGATCCAGAGGAATCATCTTTCTTACCAAGCCCTTTTGCTTCCGCCAGAGCCAGGTTTGTATCACGACGGTTGTTTCTGTATTTTTCAATTTCAGAAACCGCAGCGCCGTTGATCATCATATCCACTTCATGACCATCAATCGTTTCATACTCAAGAAGAGCCTGAGTCAATGACTCAAGAGCTTGCTTGTTCTCAGTCAGGATCTTAACCGCCGTTGCATATCCTGTGTTGATGATTTTAGAAACTTCCGCATCGATCTCTTCCGCTTTCGCCTCAGAGTATTCTTTGTGGCCTTGATGACCGTATTGCATACCCAAGAACACTTCGCCACCTGATTTCTCAAATGCCAAAGGACCCAGTTTCGACATCCCCCACTCGCAAACCATACGGCGAGCGATGGAAGTTGCGCGCTCGATATCGTTACCAGCGCCTGTCGTCACATCTTTAAAGATCACTTCTTCAGCGGCACGACCACCAAACAAGAAGGCAATCATGTTTTCAGCCGTTGATTTCGACAAAGACACGGATTCTTTTTCTGGAAGAGTTTGCGTTACACCCAAAGCCATGCCGCGAGGAATGATCGTCACTTTATGGATAGGATCCAAGCCTGCAAGTTTTTTATTCACAAGCGTGTGACCTGCCTCATGGTACGCCGTCACTTTTTTATCTTCTTCAGAAATCACCATGGATTTTCTTTCAGAACCCATGATCACTTTGTCTTTCGCTTTTTCAAAGTCTTCCATCTCAAGATACTTTTTGTCTGTACGAGCTGCCACCAAGGCCGCTTCGTTCACAAGGTTCTCAAGGTCTGCTCCCGAGAACCCCGGAGTCCCACGAGCGATTTTAGAAGTATCCACGTCAGGACCAAGCGGCGTCTTACGCGTGTGAACAGCCAAGATTTGCTCACGACCCTTAAGGTCAGGTTTATTCACCACCACGCGACGGTCGAAACGACCTGGACGAAGAAGTGCTGGATCCAGAACGTCAGGACGATTCGTCGCTGCGATCATGATCACACCTTCAGAGGATTCGAAACCATCCATCTCAACCAAAAGCTGATTCAGAGTTTGCTCACGCTCGTCATGACCACCACCCATGCCGGCACCACGATGGCGACCTACGGCATCGATCTCGTCGATAAAGATCAAGCAAGGAGCATTCTTTTTACCTTGTTCAAACAAATCACGAACACGGGAAGCACCCACACCCACGAACATCTCAACGAAGTCAGAACCCGAGATAGTGAAGAATGGAACACCTGCTTCACCTGCCACCGCACGTGCAAGCAATGTTTTACCCGTACCTGGAGAACCCACCAAAAGAACACCTTTTGGAATACGGCCACCCAGTTTTGTATATTTCTTAGGATCTTTCAGGAAGCTTACGATCTCTTGAAGGTCATCTTTAGCTTCATCAACACCAGCGACTTCTTTGAACGTCACACGATTTTTGTGCTCAGTTAAAAGACGCGCACGGGATTTACCGAAGGACATCGCCTTACCACCGCCGACCTGAATCTGACGCATAATAAACAGGAACATCGCCACGATCAAAATCAATGGCAACCAGTTCACAATCAACGACTGGAAGAAGCCGCCATTGTCAGCGCGCTCGTAATTCGGCGTGATACCATTCGCCTCCAAGAATTTGAAACCCTCATCTTGGGTATTACCCACGATTTGGAAATGCGTGCCGTTGTACTTCTTTTCATAGTCAGGCTTCATCTCACCGATGATTTCACTTGTCTCTTGACGGAAAGTTACGGAAGCCACTTCTTTAGCTTTTACCGCTTCTGTGAATTTAGAGTAATTGAATTCACCAATCAGTCTTTGGTGCTTGCTCTCGTAGGCTTGAAACAAAAATACAGCCATGATGATTAGGAAAAACCATAAGGCGAGTGTTTTCTGTGTAGATCGCATTTCGATTCCTTTCGCTCACTTCTCTCATCCAGATAGAACCATCTTAGACTAACAGAAGCCTGGAGCTAATTAAAGCAACTTTACGCAGTTTTCTCGAGAGGGAATGCCTCCGCTTAAAGGGCGGGCAAACTGGACTCAAATCAAGACTCGACCTTGATTTGCTGTGCGTTAATTTCCCAATCACAACCACTAACCTTAAAGCTGATCACTTTTTGCGGTTTGTCCAGGCGCTTTTGGATTTCTTCGAGCTGAGATTGAGAAAAATCCCGTTTTCCGAGGGAAAATAAATACTGCGCCAGCAAACGACGCTGCTCAAAAGGAGTTAATGTGAGGTAATACGCACGAGACAAGCCTAAGACACCCTGTGGTTTATTAGCCTCATTTTGACTCAGCAAATCAGTTCCTGGTTTGTGCTCCAAAGAATGAAGTTCTTGAGCCAGTGTCTCAAGAGAACGAGCTAGACTGTTCACAGCTCCCTTTTGGCGCTTCTCCAGGGACTTAAGCCAGTCTTCACGAACCCAATTTCTAAACGGGTCCAGGAGCGCATTTGACGGATCCTCAAATGCGCGTAGTTTTTCAGCGCGCAGATATTTACGAAGTTCCGATTTAGGAGTTTCCAAAAAAGGACGAAACACACCCCCGCTGTAATACGACATAGCCACCAAACCTTGCGCCCCCGTTCCGCGCACAATACGCATCAAACGAGTCTCCAAAAGGTCATCCGCATGATGTCCCGTCGCCAAAACCTCAAAGCCTTCCGTTTTTTGCAGTCGTGCCAGGGCCTCATAGCGCTGCTCGCGATATTGCGCTTCGGATTTCGCCAGGGACTTTGATTTCAAAACAAAGAATTCGACGTTCAACTTCTTACAAAGTTTTTCACAAAAGACCTGAGCCTCTTTGCGATACTCCTGATTTTTATCTTCGCCGTGATGAAAATAACAAGCTCCCAGATTTTCAGGATTGATGATTTTTGCAAGCACTGCCAAGGTCGCAACCGAGTCCGCACCACCCGATAAAGCCACCAGAATTTTCTTATCCTGCAAATCAAATTTTTTGACCAATTTCCATACTTGATGATCCAGATCCTGCTTGGGACGCGGACTTCCCGTCACTCTCTTCACTCCACTGCTCCCACGCCGACGGTTTTAATATTCACAAATTCCATAATTCCAAAATGACCCAATTCACGACCATAACCTGATTCTTTCACACCACCGAAGGGCACACGCGGATCTGATTTTACAAAATCGTTCACCACCACAAAGCCCGCTTCCATTTCCTTTTCGACAAGCTCTTTACCCTTTTGCAAATCGCGAGTGAAAATGCCTCCACCCAATCCATACGGAGACGAATTGGCAATTTGCATCGCTTCGCTAGCATCCTTTGCCACGAAAACCAAAGCGACAGGGCCAAAGACTTCTTCGTGATGAACATCAGCATTGTTTTTCTCAAATAAAACCATCGAAGCTGGATAGAAGGCCGCTGGTCCCTGCGGAGCCGTCCCACCAAAGACCACTTTGCCTCCCCAGTTTTTCAATTTTTCCACCTGGGTGATGATTGTGTCCTGGAATCGCTTACTGGCCAAAGGAGCCAGAGGAAGAATTTTCATCTCATGCTCCATGGCATTGAGAAATTCCGGCAGAACTTTTTCCACGACGATAAAACGTTTGCCCGCGACGCAGCTTTGCCCGCAATTCTGCAATCGAGTTTTTGCGCAGGCCTTGGCCGCCTTAAAAATATCCGCATCTTCCAAAACGATGTAAGCATCACTGCCACCAAGTTCCAACACGATCTTTTTCAAATTCTTGGCCGCTGTGGTGGCAACGGACCGACCGCCTTCCGTGCTTCCGGTAAATGTCACACCCCGAACAATGGGATGAGCAATAATTTTCTCGGCCACCGTGTGATCGACCTGACAATTGCGCAGCAACGTGAAATCAGACGTCAGATCCTTAAATATTTTCCCAATTTTTTCAGCCACACCCGCGGTTAAATCAGCGTGTTTAAGAATGATCACATTTCCGGCCATCAAGGCGGGTGCTGCGAAGCGAATCACTTGCCACAATGGAAAATTCCAGGGCATCACACTAAAAACCACACCCAAGGGCAGAAAGCTCACCTCGGCATCTTTATAGGGGGAGGCACTTTTTTGATTGGCTAACATGCTGGCCGCTTCTTTGGCGTAAAATTCACAAGTGACCGCACATTTCTCAACTTCCGCTTTTCCTTCAGGAATGAGTTTTCCCATTTCCAAATTCATCTGCAAAGCGAGATCATCGCTGTATTTACGAAGACTTGCCGCCAAATTATTAAGGACTTTCGAGCGCTCTGCGAAAGAGGCTTTACGCCATTTTTCAAAATCTTTTTTCGCATCCAGAATCATCAGCTCGGCTTGTTCCCAAGTGACGTGATCGAATTTTTTGAGTTGTTCACCTGTAGCAGGATTGACTGTAAAAAAAGACGCCATAGAAAACCTCCCAATCGATCAGGAACCGACTAGGATAGTTCAACACAACGTTTAGAGAGTTGTAAACACTTGATAAAATGACACAGCCGTGCCGACTAAAAACACGGAAGTCATCAACGCCCACGCCATGATTTTATAGCCCTTGCCAAGCTGCATGGCTCTGTGTGCATAAGGCCTTTGATTGGCGAATATTGGAATGGGTGCAACCACTGAATGAATCAACTGGCGGCAACAAAAACAAAATAGCACAACCGATAAAAATGTCAGGATTTCCGTTTCCATCATGACAAACTTATCGGTCGAAGTTATCTCAACTTGAGACGGACAACAGTCCAGTAAGCTATAATATTAAGATTCTTTGTGAGTGTCTTTTTTTATGATGTCGATTTCCGCGGTGATTTTGAATTTATGAGTCTCGGCAAACTTAGAAAACTCTTTCACGAAGTCGATCTTTTGAATAATGCCGACAACTTCTTTGGTCACGCGCTGAGTGATTTCGTCTTTGGATTTATTCGCACCCTGAATTAACAAGTTCAACGCTTCTTTAGGAAGCTTGAGCTCGGAAAGATAAGACTTCAGGCCTTCTTCACTCATAAAAGCTGCAGAAACACCCGCCGTAAATACTTTCTTTACGGTGTCTCCCAAAAGACCTTTGATGTCCGTCGGGGTTTCTTTTTCATCTTTCTTAGAGCCGGAATCAGACGCCATATAGCTGCTTCACTCGTTTGTGGTATGAGCTCATCATGTTGGGCAAGTTCACACTGACCAATGCATTGGCAATAGGACCTGGAACAAACATGTTAAAAGTGGCTTCAACGGAATAAGTGGCGCGGGTTTTACCAGCCTCATCCTGAAGCTTCCAAGAGCCCACAGAGGTTTTAAACATATCACCGGAAGCAAACTCCCACGTGATGCCGGTTGAAGGTGTTTCAGTCATCCACAATGCGTATTTGAAGGTTTTAACGACCGCTACGTTGTATTCAACGAGCTTACGATTTCCTTCTGTTTTAAGGACTTTGCATTGTTTAACCTCTGCTAAAAACTCATGGTATTTTTCATAGTCAGAGATGATTTTAAAAAATTGTTCAGGTGTGCAGTTGAAAACTTCTGTAGTTGATGCTTTTGCCATATGCAATCACTGTGACTTTCAGATCACATACAGTCAACGCTAGCCTAGACCTCTGGGGTACTCCCATCCTTATGTTACATCCACACAATGTTGCGTTCGCTCTCAGGCTCTTAACTGGACAAGCATCTAATCCTTGAATATACCGTGGGGAAAGGAGTGGATCATGAAACGAAAGATTTTGATCGTCGATGACGAAAAAGACCTACGTGATTTGATCTCTTACTTCCTGACTCGTGAAAACTATGAGGTCGCACTGGCCGAAGATGGCTGCGTGGGCTTTCAAAAGGTCCAAACCTGGAACCCCGATTTAGTTATCAGTGACATTCGTATGCCCGTTTGTGATGGCTTTGAGCTTTTAAAGCGCATCAGTGACATTCCCGACGATGAAACCCGGGTGATGTTCATTTCTGGTTATGTGGGCGGCGACGAAGATGAATTACGCAAAAATCCGCACTGTGTGGGTTTTATCCCAAAACCGGTCAACCGTGCCGAGCTTTTGCAAATGGTCAAACAAGCCCTTCCCGCATAGTCTCCGCTCTCATGTCGCTATTTTGGCAAACGAATCACAAATGACGTATGTTGGTGATCCGTATCAACATAAAGCTGTCCGTGATGAGCCTCGATCAGGCCACGGGAAATACTTAAGCCCAACCCCGTCCCCTTGCCGATTTCCTTTGTCGTATAAAACGGCCTAAAGATCTCGGCCTGAATTTCCGGAGCAATTCCAGAGCCGCTGTCGGTGATACGGATTTCAATTTGCTCTCCCAGATCCGAGACATCAATTGCAATCCACTTTTGCGGCAGATCGCGAATCGCTTCAAAGGAGTTATTCAACAGATTCAGCATCACTTGCGAAATCTGCACGGGACGACAACGCAAAACCAATTTCGTGGGCGCAGGCAAGCGCAAATCAACATTGGCGAGCTTGAATTTTTCGTAGCAAAGCGACAGCGTATTATCAATCAATGTTTGTACGGGAATGGCTTCGATCGGATCCTTCGCCCCGTCGCGAGCAAACGTACGAAGTCCACGTACAATCGTCGCGATACGATTGGTGGTGGATTGAACTTTCTCAATCGAAGCCCTCATCGTTTGTCGATCTAATTGCTTATCGTCCAAAAGCTCCATCTGTTGTTCTGCGGATAACAAAATCACATTCAACGGAGTGTTGATCTCGTGGGCAATACCACCGGCCATCTCTCCCAGTGAGGCAAGTTTTGCCGAATATTCCGCACGGGATTTTTGATTCAACAACTCATCTTGAGTATTTTCCAGTTGCTGAATGGCGAGAGTTAAATTCTGTTTTTCTACGTTCAGGGCCTCTTCGGTCTCATAGCGTGTCACCATGGTTTGATAGAACTCCCGCGAGTTTCCATAAACATAGACCACGAAAGTAAATACAAAAACCGTCCAAACGCCATAAGGAAGATCCCCGTTATGACTGGAAAAGGCCAAAAACAACCCCGGAATGACTCCAACCAAAAGTAAGAAGTAGGCCGAGATGCGCGGACTTAACGACAGCGAAGTCGCAGACCCCGCCATAATGGCACTGACCAAGAAACTCGTGACGAAAATTTTTGAATCCGGATTTTGCGGATCCCAAAAACCCATCGCACAAAGAATCCCCAGGCAAGTCGAACTTATAACAATAAGCACACCATGCAAACGCGACCATTTGTACATGGCTTTTAAACCTTCACGACTGACTTTAATTCCTAAAATTAAACGAATCGTACTGCAGAATAACGCAATCCCCGCCGCCAATTGGTGCCAAACATAATAGGAGGGAGTGGTTGCAACAGGCTTAATAAGCAGAATTGAAAATACCACCATAAAGCCGATCGCGGCCGCCTTACTACGACGGCAAAAATCCAATTCAATATTATCCAGAACGGCACGGCTCAGTACTTTCATTTCATTAAAACTTAACAGACGTACGAAATGCTGTCATCAGCGCGACTCCAATTTCTAAATATTGTGTGGTGAAGTTTGGTTGAGATTTGTACGCATGGATAAAAAGAAAATGCACAACTCTAAAGTCGTGCATTTTCACTCGAGCGTCCGTCGTTGATATAACTCTTTCTCTCTATTCAATTTCTTGTCTAGTGAGTTGAATTTTTACCACGTCTTTCGCTGGATTTTTCATCAATTAAACTTTCTCGACCAGTGCGCTCAAAATCCGTCTCCTCATTCACATCAAAGGCTTCTTTAGCAGAACCTTTTTTTGCCTGGTTCACTTGCGAACCACGCAATGAACGATCCGCCTCGGTTGCGCCTGCAGGATTTCGCTGAGACGCTTGCTGACCGGGATTTTCATTTTCTTCCGGCCAGTTGCTATCGGCTTGAAACTCTTCGTCTGGCACCTGCTCCGAACCTTGACTGTAGTGTTTATGAGTATCCTCAGAGAATTTCGGAGGAACATCAGATTTCGGCATTTTTGTATTCTGTTTTTGAGGTTCTCTGTTAGGCATCTTGCCCTCCTTTAAGAAAATCTCGCAGGCTACGAATACAATCCTAATCAGATAAAAATGAAATGGCTACGGACAGAAGCCCCCTTTTGCATTTCGAATCACGCAAAAAGAACCACGAAAGTCCATGAGACCCATCCAAGGTCGCCTTATTTTTTGAAATTAAACAAAGCATCTGCCGCGGCACGAAGTTTTGCCGCCTGATCTTCCGGACCCGCCCCACCTTTGCGTGGAGTAAAGTAATCGCAAAAATTCGCACGATCTTTTTCGCGCACAACATCGGCCTGTGTTTCCCGGCACTCGTTATAAACTTTTGGATCATAGAAATCGCAGTTTTTACAGACGTGCACATCGGCACGACAGTGAGGGCATTCCTCACGACGGCCGATATTCCCTGCGAAGGACATCTCTTTTTTGCAACTGAAACAAAAAAGCACTGCACTCATGACTTAAGACTTCTTGTTTTTCTTCCAAGTGAAATCATGGAACGCTTCAATTGTACGGATTGTGCCCGTTTGTGAACGCATCACAATCGAGTGGCTTTTCGCTTTTCCATCGGGAAGGAAACGAACGCCTTTAAGCAATGAACCATCCGTGATCCCGGTTGCGACAAACATCACCGAGCCGCTAGCCAGCTCATCACAAGTGAATTTTTTGTCGAGGTCCTTAAGGCCCATTTTCGAAGCACGGGCTCTTTCTTCTTCGTTTCTCCATTTCAAGCGCCCCTGGAAGTCCCCACCCAAGCATTGCATCGCTGCCGCAGAGATCACACCTTCTGGTGCGCCACCAATACCGATCAACAAATCAATACCAGAATCAGGCCAAGCCGCAGAGACCGCCGCAGAAACGTCGCCATCGCCGATCAACTGGATACGTGCACCCGTTTTACGAACTTCATCAATTAATTCTTTGTGGCGAGGACGGTTTAAAATCACCACCGTCATGTCACTGACTTTTTTACCCAGCGCTTTAGCAACAGCCTCCACATTTTCAGTCGGAGTTTTATCGATATCGATCTGACCTTTTGCTCCTGGACCACAGGCAATTTTATCCATGTACGTGTCCGGCGCATGAAGGAATTTTCCTTTTTCTGCAACCGCGATCACAGAAATAGAACCAGGCCCACCCGTCGCACAGATTGTCGTGCCTTCAAGTGGATCTAAAGCGATGTCCAATGCCGGGGCATCGTCCGTTTTTGTTCCCACTTTTTCACCGATATAAAGCATGGGCGCTTCGTCGCGCTCCCCTTCACCGATAACCACAGTGCCGTCCATGCGAAGAACGTCGAAAGCTTTTCTCATGGCATCCACCGCCGCTGCATCCGCGGCTTTTTCATCGCCCCGCCCCATCCAACGAGCGGATTCTAATGCTGCTGCCTCGGTCACACGTACAAATTCTAAAGCCAGGTTTCTGTCCATGATTCTTTCTCCACTGCGGCCTTGATTCCGGCCGGTAATCTCATCAATTTTAAATCTTTGTCCAAAGCCACATGCACTGTTTGGGCGACGGAGCAGGTGCTACCTCCACGTCCGCGCATGCGGTACTGGAAAATCAACCGACTCAACTCCACACGAGCTTGAACTTCGATTTCCAGATCATCGCCAAAGAATGTCGGCTTCAGATGTTTGACCTGGGTTTCGTAAACCGCAAAGTAACTTGCTGATTCCGGTTTTTGGTAGTCAATCAATCCCTTGTCGATCGCCCACGCCACCCGCGCCTCTTCGTAAAAACGCAGGTAATTGCTATGGTGGACAATACCCATGAGGTCTGTTTCGTAAAACTGCACTTTATGACGATGAATAAACATTGATTATTTCTAGACTAAATTGTTAGTTTAAGTCTACGCATTATTTTTTTCGCGCGATTTGGAGAGTGCATGCAAGTCACTGAGTGGCAAAAAAAGCTGCCGATGAGAATTACCATGAGCCGCATCTTTATGGTGCCATTGGTAGTCGGGGCCATGTACCCCGACAAATTAGCCTGGAATATCGCCGCAGCGTTGATCTTTATGCTCGCTTCCATCACTGATTATTTCGATGGCTATTATGCCCGCAAATACGGCGCCGTTAGCAACTTCGGTAAATTCATGGATCCCATCGCAGATAAAATTCTGGTGACCAGCATCCTGGCGATGCTTTTGGCCCTGGGCAAAATCGACGCCTGGATGGTGATCATAATCCTGGCCCGCGACAATTTTATCGGGGGTATCCGCTCCGTTGCTGCGGCGGATCAGATTATTATCGACGCCAAACCTGCGGGTAAATGGAAGACAGCCATGCAAATGGTGGCCATTCCCATTGTAATTATTGGAAACATTGACCAATACGTGCCTTATTTGGACAAAGTTGGCTACGGGGTCTTGTGGGTAAGCGTCATTTTGAGTATAACAAGCGGTATTGAATACTATTTTGGTTACTTAAAGAGCAAAAAAAGCTCCTAGGAACGTATGCTTTTACACTTATCACCAAGTAATTGGTTTTTTATCTTCTTGGCTCTTTTGTTGAGCAGCTATTTGAAGATTGCTTCTGCAAAAACGCAGAAGCCAGTGTTTTTTGCCTCCGCTTCCAACTCAGTTTACCGCCTTCTTTCTTCTGATCACTAAAATAAAGCTGTTAATTGTAACTTCAGATAGGGACTTGTCCCCAGGTGAATCGCATCCTTGGGACTGATGTCATAATTTTCGTCTTGGAAATAACGACGATCAAACGAATAACCCGCTTCCACTTCCGCGATAAATTGCTGCGACAACGGTGTTTTAAATCCCACATACAAACGCTTTTCATCATAAAACAGGCGTTCTTTGCGGTTCACTCGGCCATACAGATAAAAGGTCGACTGTGAAAAATCCAAACCTAGCGAAGCCTTCATGGGCCCCGCAATCGAATAATCGACGGAAGACTTAATCACCCACGGGATCAGCGTAAACAAATTCAATGACCACTTATCAACGAACTCCCAATAAATCATCGCAAAAGGCACACCATAGGTACCGCGGAAACTTTTGGAAGGCGTATACATATAGGCAAAACCTGGCAGAGGGATTCCATTGAGAATGGGACGATTATTGGAGTAATTAACCAGATAGACCCAACTGGCGGTCGCGTCCACTGGATCAATGTAAAAGAAATTTCCCCCGATCGTGTCGACTGAAGGATCTTTAAACGGTTTATCACTGGCAGAGCCAAAACTTCCATTCAAAGCCCAATACGCTTTTTCATCGACCATGCGACTGTAAGTCACGCCGACATCGGCTTGATAAAGATCCGGCATCGCCTCCTGATCAGGATAAAGATCCAACCAGTGTCCCAGTAAACTGACACTCCAACTTTCCTTCTCGGTTTTATAAACCGGAATGTTAGCAATCACGGTTCCGCGATTGAGGCTTGCTTTGTTATCAGACGTATCAAATTTGGTATCAGGTTGAACCGAGCCCGTGTAAGTCAAAGTCCCGCGCTGTTTGGATGGCGGCATCAATCCAGAAAACATCTGCGCCCGAACCAACCCGGAGGAAAACACAACCAAGAAAAACGCCCACATGGAAAACGACATTTTCATTAAAAATCCTGCAATCCTAAAATATCTTTACAAATATCCATCTGACGATCGATTTCCGCGACCGCTTTCTGCAAGCGCAAAGCATCGCGCTCATCAACCTCGGCTTCCATCGCTGCTAAAACGATGGGATGCTTTTTAAGCCACGCACCTTGCTTGGAAGCATAGTTTTCAGGAACGCCAGAACGGAACGCCGCCAGCCGCGCATTTCCATCCCGAAGATACTCGACGATAAATTTTAAAGTCTCCAAAGTAAGGAGCTTGCGGTGAGCCTTTAAGCGTGATGAAAAACCAACTTGTCGAATGCGCATCAAAAGATGATACATAGCAACTCCCCCTGAGCAAACATCTGACATTTAGCATGACAGAGTTTTTTTTATTAAACTCAAGTTCCTTTACACTCTGAAACAAGTCCTTTACGCTGATAATGCTTAGTGAAAGGATTCGCATGAATAAAGATCAGGAAATGAACTACAAAGCCTGGATTGCTGTGCTTGTTTTAGGTGCGCTTATCTGGATCACACCTCCTCCGGCAGGTTTAAAAGAGGGTGCTTGGCATTTATTTGCGATCTTTATCTCCGCCATCTTTGGAATCGTCATTAAAGCCGCGACAATGGGAAGCATTTCGATGATCTCGATTGCCTTGGTCGCCGCCCTGCAATTGCGTGCTCCGGGAGATATGTCTCAATCAGTTAAGTTGGCTTTGAGTGGTTTTGGTAACGGCACCATCTGGATGATCACCATCGCGTTTTTTATTTCGCGCGGATTTATCAAAACAGGTTTGGGAAAAAGAATCGCCTATTGGTTTATCGTGAAGCTTGGCAAAACTCCCTTGGGGATTGCCTATGGTTTGGCATTCTCTGATTTAGTGCTGGCACCGGCGACTCCAAGTAATACCGCGCGAGCCGGCGGTATCTTGATGCCGATTATGAAATCTATTTCCATGGGCTTTGGTTCTGATCCTGCAGATCCAAAAACTCACCGCCGCATGGGCGCTTATTTAACTTTAAACTCGTACTATGCGAATCTTTTGGGAGCGGCGATGTTTATCACCGGAACGGCCTCCAATTCCATGTGCCAAAAATTCGCAAAAGACTTGGGAGTTGAAATCTCTTGGGGCGGCTGGGCAATGGCAGCCTTGGTACCAGGGCTGGTATGTCTCGCACTGACGCCGTGGTTGCTATTTAAGATCTTCCCTCCCGAATTAAAAGACACTCGCTCCGTTCAACAGGAAACCAAAACCAAGTTGAAAGAACTCGGCGCCATCACTCGCAATGAATGGTTGATGATTGTCGCGTTTGTGATGCTTTTGGTGATGTGGATCTTTGGACCGCAATTGAAAATCGATGCCACCGTAGGTGCGATGATTGGTCTGTCGTTCTTACTATTAAGCGGCGTTTTAACTTGGGAAGACGTGAAAGGCGAAAAAGGTGCATGGGACACCATGGTGTGGTTCTCTGCCTTGGTCATGATGGCGGAGGGCCTGAACCAACTGGGCTTCGTCAGTTGGTTCAGCGGCATCGTCAAAGCAGAACTTGGACATCTGCCGTGGTACTGGGCTTTCCCTGCGGTGATTCTGGTTTACTTCTACACTCGCTATCTTTTTGCGAGTGCGACAGCTCACGTGGCGGCGATGTATTCTGCGATGCTTGCCGTCGCCATAGCTGTCGGCATCGAGGGAAAACTTGTCGCCTTGATGTTGGGATTCACCGGCTCTCTCTCGGGAGTCCTGACTCACTATGCGCACGGACCTGCACCGATTCTCTATGGCGTCGGATATGTCGAGCTGAAAGATTGGTGGAGAATTGGGTTCATTTTCTCCATCGTTTATATTGTGATTTGGATGGGCTTGGGTGCTGCTTGGTGGAAGGTTCTCGGGATCTACTAAGCGCCTCTTGCTCCCTCTCAATAATGTTGAGTAATTTGGTGTAATTACAGTGTTTACCAAATTACTCAACGACCTCCCAAAAAAGGCACTCTTTTAAGTCCTGGTCGTTTCATACCAGGCAACACTCCTATCAAGATTCCTCAAAAAATCTTTTTTCCCTGTCTCCATAGACACTTACGATAAACCCTCTGATTTCATGAACAGTGGCTTTCAAATTGCTTTCTTCCTGAACATATAAAAAGGGAGAATCTCCATGAGTAAAATGAAATCAAAAAGCCGCGTTATGATGCTATCATTAGCCGTTATCTTAGCCTTGCCTTCCTGTAAAACGGGACCCTCGCAAGATCCCCGAGATTCGTTTTGGAGTGGTAAATTCCCCCGCCAGTTGGAGTGGATGCGCAGCCAAGTGCGTGAGCTTTCACAAAAAGAGCGCGATGCCATTGTACTCCGTCAGGAAAAAGATGCGCGCAGAACAGACTTACTCCGCGTCGGCGTGATCGACAGCGGTGTGGATATCGCGCACAAAGATCTTCAAGCACAAATTGATTATCGCATCGTCGATGGTCGCGTTGCTGGCGCAGGTATCGACGTGATGGGTGGTGGTCCTTCAGGAACCCACATCATGGTGGACCCAACTCTTTTTGCTTTCGGTGCCAAAGAAATAAAAAATGGCTTAATCGTAGAACCTGCAGAAAGTCCATTGCAGTTGATTAGACAGTCCAACGATACTTTCGTGGAACATTTCTATAATGCACTTCAAACAGATCCGGAACTAAAACAAAGTCTCTTTGCGAAAATTCCAAAAGAAAGTCTTTCTCTTCGCGGTGCTCTGGACCTCACAAGAAATTATACAATCGATGCACTTCAGGTCGAAGTTGACAAAGTCACCCCATTTACTGAGCAAGAAATAAAAGACAATCGAATCTTCGACTTCTATACAGGACCCGACCGTTTCGCACCGAACATGATGCGAAATGCTGAAAGAATTGAACATGCCAAACGCTTTTATGAGGCACTTAAAAGCTCCCTGGAATTCACTGATCAAAAAACAGGTTTTAACAAAAACTTTGAAAATCTCCTTGCATACTTAAAGATACAGCAAACTGATTCAATTCTTCCGATCAATCGCTCCGCAACATTAAAAGCCATGGACGCGGCGTTTAGCATGGTCATCTGGGGAGCTGACGGTTTTGATCCTTTGGTTCAATTCGAACGACAAATTAAATCCAGTCCGCGTTGGAATGACAAAACTCCACTGGAAGTGGTTGAATCGATTATTTCAGAGAATAAACCTCGCTATGAAGCCCTTTTAAAAGACGCTTCTTTGAAAAAAGAAGAAAAAGAGGCCGTTCGTAAAGCGATTCGCAATATTGATAACCTTAAAGCCGTTGCGCAAAGTTTAACAGATATGCAAAACGACCCTGCCGCCTACAAAAAAATGAAATCCGATTTGCGCCGCTATGTGATCCGCACACAACATCCTTATTTATCTTCAGAAAGTAACGGAAATATTCATGCGACACACGTCTCTGGTGTCATCGCCCATCAAAACCCCAATATCCGCATCGTTCCTATTCGCGTCACCACATCTTCCGTGGCCCTGGCGCCAATCAGACGAAAAGCATTGGTTGATCAGTATCTCACAGAGTTCAGCGAGTGGCTGCAATTACCCATCGTCGCAGAGTTGATGAACGTCGTAAGCGCTGAGTATTCGGGAATGAAAATGACACCCAAACGCGCCGAAAGTATCCTTAAAGATTACCTGAACACTCCGAAAGGCACGTTAGATGCTGTCTTTATCAACGACGTCCTAAAAGCGGTCGAAGCCGCAGGTGAGCAACAATTGAAACTGGCGAATGTATCACTTGGAACCACGTTTCAAAAAGATCACAGTTTGGAAAAGAAACATGAATCTATGGTGAATGATCTATATTCTGAATTTGTTCGCTATAAAATCGGTCACACCATGAACACCAAAGCACCAGGAACTCTTTTTGTGGTCGCCACTGGCAATGATGGTGGTTGGTTGGACGGGGTTACAAAAGCCGGCTTCCCTGTGGGTATCACTTCAACTCGCTTCTTGGAAATTGCGAAAAGAAAAAACCTTCCTGACACTCCGAACAACGCAGTGAAAAACCTTTTGGCCGTGGGCAGTGTCAACGTCAACGGGACACTCACCGCATTTACCAATATTTTAATCGACCCCAAGGTTCCACAAATCTTTTCAACAGGGGAAGAAATTTATTCTTCTGTTCCAGCGAAGAACTCCGCAAATTCGACGAAACTTGTGGCTCAAGGATTTGATGGCTTAGCGTCCGCTCAATTACTTATTAGTAGTTCGTATGATAAGGAAAATATTGAATTCACGGAAAAGGTCAGAAAACAGGGCCTTGCTCTTGAAGCTGGAAGCGTCATCGAATCCCTGAAAAAATCCATATCCATCAAACTTCACCTGGATGCGCCATTAGGTCGTCAGAATTTATCTGGCACTTCGATGGCAACTCCAACAGTCACGGGCATCTTGGCAAATTATCTTGTACAGAAAATGCACAAAGAGCATATTTCTTCGAAAGATGTCTACCTTCACCCCAGCATGATGCCAGAACAAGTGGTGAAAGACGTTATGGCCATGGCGAAGGTCAGCCCGAACTCTTCAGTCGTAACTATTCGCATGCTGACTGAAGGTATTAAAAAATGGGGCACCTCCAAAGAAGCCACGACTCAAACAAAAGAAGCCAAGGCGATCTTCAGCAAGAAAACGACGCCCACCGCTGCTATTCGCTGTGAAGCCGTCTTCATGTAACCTCTTCTGCGACGACAGATTCCCAGAGCTCCTCTTTGAGGAGCTCTTTTTCGTGGATACCAAGCTCTTTCATATAGTCTCTGATCAGTTCAATTTTCAACATCTTAGACGTATGCGAATCCATTTCCAGAGTTTGAATGATTTGCTCCAGCCGAGAACTGGGAACGGTCTGCTTGCCAGTCAAAATGCGCGAGACAAAACTTGGATTGACCGCGAGATCTTTTGCAAA
This sequence comes from Bdellovibrio sp., assembly GCA_039594295.1. Taxonomy (GTDB): domain Bacteria; phylum Bdellovibrionota; class Bdellovibrionia; order Bdellovibrionales; family Bdellovibrionaceae; genus Bdellovibrio. Next base: position 23,635 of record JBCNNR010000018.1, on the reverse strand, counting down.
ATTGCGTAACGAATATTTTGGATTTAGGCTTTGTCTGCGCTCTAACGCAGATTTTAAAATTTGATGCACTCGACTCACGTTCCCCTACCCCTCAGTGTCACTTTGCTCTCCTGCAAAGTTCATGAAGAATAAAAAGCAATTCGTGTACCAGTGGTAAATGGAGCCGTTTTAATACTGTTGCAATTCAAAGCAACAGTATCACTTACAGCTTGTATTGTACGCTTCGCTATAAGGTTTGTCGAAACAACGAACAAAGGCTTCAATAAATGCAAAATTCTTACTGCGTTGATCCGCGCTCACAGCGGCCATTTCATCACGAGCTTCAATCAAAGATTTCATGTCGTGTTCAAGGAAAGCGATCGTGCCTTTCACATAGGCATTCCACTTAAAAGTGTCTTCTGGTGCGACTTTCAAGTCATAAGAACTTTTGAAGCGTGCAACCGCGAGCTCCGTTTGCCCCACAAATGCATGCATCTGTCCCGCATGCCAAGTCATGCCCCGGCGCTGATACTCAAGCAATTTGCTTAAATTTTGAGCGACATATTGATCAATAAGATTTGCCGCCGATTCATAGCAGTTTGCCTGCTCGTACCTTCTCCAACCACCATCTGGGAGCGTTTGATCAAAACTCTTATAGTCCAAAGCCAGAAGCTTCTGCTGTTCTTCTGGTGCGATTGTGCACTGGTGACCGGTCACCACAGAGGCCGATCTCCGATTTTGATCCGTGGTCAGCGATTTACAACCTAAGAAAGGAATAAACATTATGATGCATAGAAGTTTTCTCATAGAAAAAATCATAATGTATTTGGGATCACTACAAAACAAAAAACCCGATACATCACTGCATCGGGTTTGAAAAATTATAAATCAATTGAATGGTAACGGCTCTCTGCCGTCACCGGACCAGGGAATCGGCTATCTGCCGTTTCCGTGAGGAGGTTGGTTGCCAGAACCACCGGAAGACCCACCACCTGCATATGCACTTTGGCCAGCGCCAATAACTAAAATAGAAGCGATAAGTAGTGCGATAAATAGTTTCATTATTCATTCTCCAAAAGCGTATCAATCGCCGTAAATGCAAAAACTGGTATTTTCCCCTTAGCATTCGGCTTCTCAAGTAACTTCACGCGCTCGTTAAAAGCACGTTCTTCGATCAAAATCCATTCGCGATATGTTTCTTCACTCACGGACTCAAAATACACGTTCATTAAGTTCGCAAAGTTCACATCAGAGTTCGACGGTTTCAAGAATCTTTCCGTCAGCTTCATTCCGACGGCTTTAATTGTCTCTGAAGAAAAATGTGCCCGTACTTCGCCTTGACCATAAAGTCCATTCCCGAGGGGTCGGAGAACTTTTTGATCCAGCATGCGTTCGAGCACACCAAGACCATAAGAACCGAATCTCTGTTGGACAAAATTAGCATCGAAGGGGCGAGTTTCAGACAGAACATAGAGTTCCACGAAACAAGGATCTTTTTGCATATCTGCAGCCAGATCAAAATTGAAACGATGAAGGGGCGAAGACTTCAATTGAGGATCCGTCTTTTCCAGCTTTTCACGCACTAAAGGAGGAGCTTTCGCTGCGACCTGTGCAATGTCTTGGGTGTCCAAAAGGCAGGAATAAAGTTTGTAAAGAGTGGAGTAATTAGGATTGTGAGATTTCTCGCGCAATCTGTTCAGCGTCTTTACGTGGATCTGGGACTTCGTCGCCAACATACTCAGACCCTTTTTCGGGTCCTTGAAACGCAATAAGTAAGTCTCAATATCCTGGGACACTTGGTCCGGAATTGAACTTACCGTTTGGCGCTCGTTTAGTTCGACGTTAATTTCCATTGTTCCCCATCAATCGATGGCTCTCACTATCTCAGGACGGGGTTCAATGCAACGAGACAAACGACTTCGGGGCTTAGTGTCAAGCCCCGGAGTCCTAACTAACAGCAAGTAATTACTGGCAGTTTGGTACGTTCAATTGTTTTGTGAACAAGAACTTTTCGTAACCGTTTTTAGTGTTAAGAACTTTAGAAACTTTAGCGTCTACAGTTAGAGCGTAAGTTCCAGAGATAACTTTGTCAGCGCAAGTGCGGTGTTTACCGTTAACATTCCAGTCACATTCCCAAGCAGTGCGAGTGTAGTTGATTGGAGTAGTCAAGTATTTAGAACCTTTGTAAACTTCTTTACGGTAGTTGTCACCGATAGTGATAACATCGTATTGAGCAACTGGTTTTTTAGTGCGAAGGTTAGCACCGTCTACGCATACGAAAGTGTAGTCGATAGCAGAACCCATGAATACTGTGCCAGCTTCGATTTTGATTGTTGGGTCTTTTTCAAGAACTTCCCAAGAAGTGTCAGCAGAGTAGTTAGCTGCGAATGCAGAAGAAGAAACCAATAGAGCGATCATTGCTACGAATTTCATTTTATTTCCCTTTGTTAAAAGTGTTTTTGTTTTAAAAACTTGTTCGTTTCGAATGAGACGGTGTTTCCACTTTTCTGCGGGAAAAGTAAATTTGAAATAAAAGGGTCATTTTTGATTTTTGGACAGACTAAACTTTGTCCAAGATTTGTCCGGACAAACCTTGATGTGTCCAGCGTTAGGCGCCCTTTTTAAGGCGCACCGCGAAGGAATTTTGAGAAGATTTTAATAAAAAGCCGGCGATTTTACGAATTTTAATCACCAGCTTTACGTTCAAAGTACTGAAGATCGATGAAAATCGCCGAGGCCAGGATCAGGGAGCGCTCTTCCTCGCTGAGTTCAGCGCGACCGAACTCAACTTGAAAATTATCAGCGTCTAAAAAAGCCTCTTTTAAAAGACCAGACCACTTTTTTCTGATGACGGCGGCCTCCATGGAGCCCTTGAAGATCGGAAATGTCCAGAACTGCAAAAAGCCTGATTCCATATTCATGATCACTCGACCCTGCGGTGTTTCGATATCGAATTTCTTTCTGAAGATCGCAAAGCGCTGTTGAAGAGCTCCAATGTACTGCCCACGGGCCGTGAAGACTTCCAGGCGTTGAAAGAAGATTCTAAAGGGATGTTTCACATTAAAAACCTGCTGACGTTGGCTATCAAAGAAATGCAACTCAAAGCTGCGCCAATGCCCCAGAAACTGTCTGATCATAAGACCTAATAAACCCTTTTGTTGTTCCGCGCAGAAGCCAATAACCTGGCCACGCTGATCACAAATTTCGTACTTATTGCGAGTTTCAAAACCAAGTAACTCCCCCAACTCTTTGCGCTGACGAATAATGATCTGATCTTGGTTTTTAAGAGCTTCCAGCAATGACATAGATGGATCCTTTTGTTGACGGTTGCTGCTTATTTGCCGAGCTGTAGGTACCATTTAAACTCTTTGCCATCCCAGTAAAGAGTGCCTGAAGTTGCATATTCTTCGGAGAGTTTAAGAGTATCACCTTTTGCTGTGGGAGCTTTTTTCGATCCTTTAAGTGTCGCTTTTTCGATGGGTCCTTTATGAAGTTCCCAGGTGTTCATCCACTTCAGGTCATTGAGCCCTTTGATTTCTTTATTTCCAGCACCGACGAGTACTTCCTTGCCGTTGCCAAACTTCACACGAATGCCACGTTGGTGTTGGTTTTCCACCAACTCTGCCGTGTCTTCTTTTTTATCTCCGTCGAAATCACCCTGGATTGAACAGGGCTGTGCAAAACAGTGAGGCTTGACCTGAGCTTGGACGATAGAGGAAGCAAGGATGCTAATAAGAATAAGAAATGTTGTCATAAGGATATGATTCAAAAGTTTGGGTACAATGTCACATTTTATTATTAATAAGCGATAGACAAATTTTCTGAATTCGCCAAACAATATTCTAATTGGTGAAGACAAAAAACTACCTCCCCCAGATCGATGGACTTCGCGCCTTTGCGATTTTAGCAGTGATGTTTTATCACGCATTTCCCTCTGTAGTACCCGGTGGCTATACCGGTGTTGATATCTTTTTTGTGATCTCTGGATTCTTGATCACCCGTCTGATCCTTTTGGATCTTGAATCTGCGCCCTTTTCACCGCTGCGCTTTTGGATGCGCCGAGTACGCAGGATATTCCCACACCTGCTGTTGATGCTGAGTTTTATCTTAGGCACAGGCTGGTGGATTTTCTTTGATCATGAATTTAAAGCCCTGGGTCAGGAGGCCCTTGCTGGCATCGCATTTTTCAGCAATTTTCTCTATCCCCAACAAGCCGGGTATTTCGATGTCAATGCCCATGTAAAGCCATTGATCCATCTCTGGTCCTTAGGAGTCGAAGAGCAGTTTTATGTCTTCTTACCTCTGATATTTCTTGTCTGTGGATCAAAGCATCTCGGTAAAACTCTGACGGTGCTTTTCGCAACCTCGTTTGCGTGCTCGGTCTATTGGGTTCAACATAATCCCTTGCATGCCTTTTATTGGCCCGACTCGCGTATGTGGGAACTGATCATCGGCTGCCTCCTGGCGCTTGCTCTTGTGCGTGACCGATTTTCAACACCACCCCAACTGAGCCCGTGGATTTTCTGTGTGGGAGTCACGGCAATAATGGCATCTGTGATTTGCTATTCCGAGATCACGCCCATTCCAGGCTTCGCAGCTCTCCTTCCGACGTTGGGAGCGGCAGCGGTGATCGCCGCTTCGAATAATTATGTTTCAAGCTTGCTCTTTGAAAACCGCCTGATGCTTCAGTTAGGGAAACTCAGCTACCCGCTTTATTTATGGCATTGGCCCCTCTTGGTATTCCGCAAGATGATGAATTTGGAAACACCAGGCTGGACGGCTCTGTGTCTGGTGCTGGCTTTCATCATTTCGGCACTCACAGAATGGGTGATTCGCACTCTTTCGTTTAAAAGAACATCAACGTGGATCTCACTTGCCACCGCGAGCGTATTGATCGGCATGACAGGTCTTTTGATGGATTCACAGAGAATTTATCCCTATTCTCATCGTCTTAATTTCGCTGACGTCACCCAAGCCTTTAACGATTGGGGATTCCCGCCTAAAAATCCCCAGATCACCGTCTATAAAAATCATGGTTTCATTTTGATGGGCAAAGAAATCACGCCCGACACTGTGCTTTTTATGGGCGACTCCAATGTCGAGCAATACGGCCCCGCAGTCGAAGCCGCAATTCAAAATGACAACCACCGCAGTGCCATTTTCGCGACAGGAGGAGGCTGCGCCCCTTTCAGAAATTTTTGGCGCACAGATGCCACCTGGTGCAACAATCTGGTTGAAACTGCAGAGGACCTTATTCGTGATCACGGAATTAAACGCGTGGTATTGGGTGCCTTCTGGCGCGGCTATTACGTGGAGTCCCAGCACTATCTTTTAGTGAATGGCGAAAAGATTTTCATGGGTGGTGAAGGCGCCCATTTTGATCGATGGCTCGGTGAGCTTCGCAAGCAAATTCAAGATTATAAAAAGGCAGGTTCTTCGGTTTACCTGATCGGCAACATGCCCGTCGCGGCCCTGCTCAATCCTAAATTCATTATCAATCGCAATGTCTTCAAAAACCTTTTTGAAAAGCAAGTCCTCGAAGTTCCCCTGCGCGACGTTGATGTTCAAGTGCATGTGATCAATCGAAAACTTGCCGCCCTGGCGCAAGAATCCGGTGCGGTCTATTTGTCCCCCATTCCCGAACTCTGCCCCCATGACCTCTGCCCGAACTGGGGCACCGAGGGGCCGGTCTATGTCGATGCGGCCCACCTCCGCCCTTACCGTGCCCGCCAGCTTAAGTTTTTGGAGGCCGTCTTTTAATGCAAATATTCCAAAAGGCCTTGAGCCCCCTCGAGCTATAACCCTCCAGGTTCGTTCCCGGCCTCGCCAGATTAAAAGATTTTTATCTGTTTGCGAGGTTCTCTTCATACGCGAGTTTCCCATCGGACATTTGTTGACGCCTCGGTCAAATTGGATTACAAATCTGCCACTAAAAAATAGTGGGGAATTTCCTCCACGTAGGTTGAAGAACAATGATTTCCGTCCAAGACGTGAACTTACTAAATTTGATGCTGAAATCAGCCCGAGTTCTTATCACCTCGCTTCTGCTATTTTTCAGTCTTAGTTCCTTTGCACAAACGTATAAAAATCCTGACATCTCATCTGCTCCGCCCAATTCATTCGCTGTTCTTTGCTATCATGACATCAGCAATGGCTTCGTGGGCAACGAATACAGCACTCGTAAAAAAGACTTCATTGAACAATTTGATTACCTGAAAGCCCACTACAACGTCGTAAGTCTTCAAGACATTATCGATGCTCACAACGGTAAGAAAACTCTGCCTCCCAAAGCGGTGTTAATCACGGTTGATGACGGCTTAGGGTCTTTTTATGACATCGTTTTTCCATTATTAAAGCAGTACAAATTTCCAGCAGTCTTTGCCATTGTGGGCAAATGGACCGAAGATGGTGCGGCTCCCGATTATGGATTTAAAGATTCCAATCCTAAAATGGCGACTTGGAAGCAACTTAATGAGATGACAAAATCAGGCCTGGTTGAAGTCGTTTCTCACACCTACAATTTACATCAGGGGCAAATCTTTAATCCCCAGGGCAATGAAGCCGCCGTCGCTGGCTTTTTAAGATACGATCACAACACTAAGACCTATCAAAGCGAAGAAGAATTCACTGAGCGCGTTCGTACCGACCTCAAAAAGAGCAACGAAGTTATTAAAAAACATCTGGGTAAAGATAATACCGTTATCGTTTGGCCCTATGGTCAATCCAATGGTCTTTCTCGCCAAGCGGCTATCGACGCGGGAATGACGATTCAAATGACTTTGCGCCCGGGCTTAAATAACGCCAAAGATATTTCCACCATTGGCCGAGGTTTGGTTCTGGCGACGATGGAAATGCCCCAATTTGCCGCCGCTCTGGAAAATGCCTTTATGGATCAGTTTCCAAAACGCATGATCCGTGTCGATATTGATAGCATCTGGAAAACATCTGAATCGGAAACTGAGCAAGGCCTTGGTGACTTACTGGAAAAAGGATTAAACCTAGGACCCAGTGCCGTCCTGTTACAAGCCATATCTGATAATGGCGAAGCCTACTTCGTAACCGACAAAATGAAAATGCGCGGTGATTATCTAAACCGTGCTGCCCACACAATGAAAAATCGTGCGCGCGTGGCATATGCCTATGCCCGTCTTCCAGTGTCGCTCCTCAGCGACACACAAAACGCGGCGGCCGTGATTCGCGATCTTGCGAAATTCACAGATATCGATGGATTGTTTTTTGAAGTCTCGGCCAAAGAAAAGCTAACTGACATCCCATTCGAAACCTTAAAGTCTGCGGGTCGCTCGATGCGCCCAGAATTAAAGTTTGGTCTGATTGGACAACAACCCGTGAATCCAGACATTTTTGATTTTGTTATTTTAACCAATAAACAGCTGGAGTCCGTCAAATCTCTTCCTGGTGCGGGAATTGTTCCAGCCAAAGAAATCGTAGCCTTACCGAAAGACTACAAGTCAGATGCCTCCCATCTGATCGCTCAGGGTTATTACAATTTATATTATGATGTGAACTTCAAAGGATTTGAGCCAGATGCAGATTTTAAAAATCTGTTTTCGGTTATTAAAAGCATCCCTCAACACAAGGGAGAGGCGAAATGATCGTTTTATCTTATCTGCCTGCACTATTAAAATTCTTGTTCCTGGTTGTGCCATTCATGCTGCCTTTGATTTGGATCACAGGTGCTTTCGTTTTCTATTTCAAAAGAGAACGTAAACGTCAGGTCCTGACTGAGTTTTCAGAGCAGCCCTATACAATTCTGATTCCGTGCTACAACGAGGAAAACTGCGCTGAAGCGACGATCCTTTCTTTGGATCACTTGCCTTCTGATAAATGCGAAATCATCGCGATCAACGACGGCAGCCGCGACAAAACTCAAGCTGTTCTGGAAAAATTAGCAATGTCTCGTCCCCACATGCGCGTTATTAACCTGGTGCAAAACCGCGGTAAAGCAGCGGCTTTGACTTTGGGAGCAATGGCGAGCCGTTATGAATTCATCCTTTGCATTGATGCTGACTCTGAATTGGATCCCCAAGCTCCCCGCATTATGATGGAACATTTCCGCGATGAACATGTTGCGGGTGTGACGGGCAATCCACGCGTAAAAAACCGTGGCACCTTGGTCGGTCGTCTTCAGGTGGGCGAGTTCTCGGCTTTGGTTGGAATGATCAAACGCTACCACCAAACGCTGGGTCGTTTGTTTGCCCTGTCGGGAGTTCTGGTGATGTTCCGTAAGTCTGCGGTTGAAAGCGTCGGCTATTGGGATACAGATACAGTCACAGAAGACGTTGGCATCAGTTGGAAGCTGCAAACGTCAGGTTGGGCTTTAAAGTATGAGCCTAAAGCCACTTGTGATGTTTTGATGCCGGACACGTTGAAAGGTCTTTGGAAACAAAGACTTCGTTGGGCCCAAGGTGGCTTTGAAGTCGTCTTAAAACATGGTCGCTCTGTTTTTAACGGTCGCGATGCAGGTCTGCGCTTGATACTTTTAGAATATATTTTCTCGGTCACTTGGGCCTTTATGTTGCCAGTGACTATTTTATTTGCAGTGTTTGGAACCAACCTCCACGACATCAACCCAAGTTATGCGATTCTTTTAACGGGTGTGATGAGCTTCACCCAATTCTTGGTTGGGTTGTTTCTGCATGGTCGTTATGAACGTTCAACGGGCCTGGGCTTTATCGCCATCTGGTATCCGTTTGCTTATTGGATGATTAATAGTTTTGTGTTATTTGTGGCGATCCCTAAAGTGCTGTTTGGTCCAAAACGCCAATTCAGTTCTTGGATCAGTCCCGATCGAGGCGGAGTTACTTATGCGAAAATTGATTGAAACTGGAAGCACGCTAGCACTGTGGGCGGTCTTTATCTCGGGAAGTAGCATTGCTATTTTCGATTTCTTCTTTAATGCCGATGCAGCAGAAAAAATCACTTCTCACCTAACTTTGATTTCCTTAGCACCGCTGTATGCAGCGTTGATCTTTGGAGCCATGATGATCGTGGTTCGCTTTTCAAAGTTTGATAACACAGTCAAAAAAGCCATCCCGAGCGAACACACCGTTCAATGGAGTGCGGAAGAACTGTTGAACGCGCAAACAGGTAAAGTGGTAGATCTGCACTTTGCGGGTGCCGGCCTTGCTTGCCAGGTAGTGAGCCGAGACGAAGTAGCACATATTCTGCATGCCGAAAATAAGACAGTGCATGTCACAGTCGCATCGCAAACATCAGATGAATCTGTTATCACTTTGGTGCGCCAGGCTTTCTAAAATTAGATTTGCAATGAAACTTGAATGGCCTGTCTTGAAAAAGACAGGCTTTTTTTTATCTATCGACCAAAGGATTCGGCCACAGCCGTGGTTACAAGCACAAAGAAACACCCTGAGAAGAACACATGAAAATCCGTTGTCTCGAGTTTATCGATCAAACTGATGCCACTACCCAAAGCAATCATCCCAGCAAAATAAATTGATTCTTTTCGACGTAATAGATTTAATCCCACGGCGTGTATGTAAACAAACTGATACTTGTTGTCATTCTTTAGTTGTTTAGATGCACCTCATTAATAAAAATAACGACCCTCGCGACCCATTTAAGGCTTCACTTTGCCGGGCTCAGTATTTGCTCCTTTCCACCTCAGCACCGTAGTGATTCATTTAATCGAACCTGAAGGTTATCAGGGACGCCCTAATACGTCCTTTGCTCAACTTTTTGACGATTCAATGACCCGCATACCTATTCACGTTTTCGGAGGATGCAATGAAGAATGGCTTACTATTGGCTCTCTCAGTTCTAATCACCTTATCAGCTTGTACTAACTCAAACGGAAACGGAGTCCTTGGTAAAACCAAAGCACGCGAAAACATTTATGACGGCGAGATAACTTCTGAAGACAATCTGATATCTAAAACCACGGTGCTCATTCATAACGGAAGCGGGGTTTGCACTGGAAGTCTTTTAAGCCCCACGATCGTACTCACGGCCGCCCATTGCGCAGTCAGCAGGGATAATACCCTGATCCCTGCTTCATCATTCAATATCCTGGAAGATTCTAAAGCTAATACTTTTTCAGAGTGGATGAAGAATCCCGTACGCCTGGCAGAGGTTGAAAAATCCGTGGTGCACCCCATTTTCATGGGACTGCTTTCATCTTCCGGGCCTTACGCCCCAGGATATGACTTGGCTCTTTTGAAACTGAAAACACCACTATCGGATAAATTCAAAGCAGTGGTTCTTTCCGACTCCATGGAGGCGTTGACAGAAAACCAAATTCGTATGGCTGGATTTGGCACCCACTCCAATGATGTCGATCTTGAAACGGCTTTGGATGGCAGACTTCGTAACGGTAACTTCGAGCTTGATATCTCAAAAACTAAAATAGAGATGCCAATCAATACAGAACCTCAGCCTAAAGCTGTGCCGTATTTAATCACGAACACGCCGTCCTCGACCCTGCTTTCCTTCAAAAAAGGCCCCGCCGATTCCAGTCTTTGCCATGGTGACTCCGGTGGACCTATCTATTTTGAAAAAGACGGCCAGATCCATTTAGTGGGCGTGAATGAAGGAATACTTTTCGGAGGAGAAGAAAACTGTTCCCAACCAAATTCCACACAAATCGTGGTCTCGATGGCGGGACCTTCCTTGCGTTTCGTCCTGGATACTTACAAGGAACTCACCGGCCAATCGTTGCCTAATAAAAAATTTCCGGCAGAGGAAGATCCGAATACGTTTGAGTACTATTTAAAATCTGCAGAGTTAAAGCCAGCCACCGAAGACATCTCTTTGCAAGGACTCTCCGTGATTCAAGATCCACAAACCAAAACGTCGGCATTTATAAATTCTGAGCAGCTTCCTTTAGCTTGCCTGGGGCTGACATCGTTGATCACGACACCGAACCTGGTGATGCTCGATTGGAAACAACCTCTCGATGGAAAACTAGCTCTTCCTTTGATGGCGATAAAAGACGGGATCTATCAAATGATTGTTGAAGGTCGTGTTGAGATTCGTGGGGACAAAGTGAAAACTGTCGTAAGAACCAGCAAAGGTTATTTGTCTGCGGAAATGCCTTTGGCTGACTGTCGCAATATCAAGCCTCCCCAGTAGGAGGCTTGATGAAGTTTTATTCTTGAAACAGCGGTCAAAATTGTGCTCCAATGCGAAAATGAGAGGTCAGTTGGATACGAACCACCAGAAAAAACCCATTGAATATTTCAATTTTTGGCAAATCCAAAACAAAATGACTTTGTTTTCGCTAATTGCCATTTTGGTTTTGTCCGCACTATTCGCTATCGGCAACGTCCTTCTTCCTGAACTTAGAACTGTTCAATTCGTGATCTTTATCGTCGTTATTCCGATTCTTGCCTGTTTCGGAATTGCGACCTGTCACTCCTCCAATTTAGAATCTGCCAAGGCGAAAAGAGTCTATGGAATTTTAATTGAAAGACTCAGCGAAACCGAAGGTTCACAAATCACCCTGGATCGTTTCTTTTCCATCTCGAGCGATTTGATGGCCGTGGCGGGAAAAGATGGCCTTTTGAAAAAAGTCAGCTCCTCCTTGGTAAACACCCTGGGTTACAGCGAAGACACTCTGCTGACCACACCTTTTTTTGAATTCATTCATCCCGATGATAAAGACGCCACGCGCAAGAATATTGATGCCCTGAACTTGGGGTTACGCTCGATCGGCTTTGAAAACCGCTACCGCGCCGCCGATGGGAATTATCGCACCTTAAGCTGGAGTGCTGCTGCGGATTCAGAACTGGGAGTGAGATTTGCCTCTGCTCGTGATGTTACTGAAGAGCGTAGCTTTCAAAATCGTATGCAGCAAATCATGGACGCTTCGCCATTCATCCTGATGATCAAAGATCTCGATGGCATTATCACGGGATGCAATCTTGCTTTCTGCGAATCTGTGGGAGTATCCAGAGAAATGCTACTGGGGCAAAACGCCAAGAACTTCATGACAGCAGAAGCTAATGCCGTCAATGTCGCCAAGGAGCAAGAAGTTCTGAACACAAAACGCCCCATGACCTTTGATGAGGTTCTTTACGATAACGGTGATGCCGCGAACTACCGCTCAACAATTTTTCCAATCGTTGATCAATCAGGTAAAATTATTTCCTTGGGTAAGGTGTCTTTAAATATCGATACTCAGTGTTAAGACGTTCAGGGGTAGATTGAAACCCAATCACCCTATCAAAGGCCGCGCGCAAAATCCCGAAAACTGACTCTTACTGTGCGTTCAATTCGTGTTTAAGCTTCACACTGTAATCAACTGATCCATCTGCTTTATAAGAAATGGCTTCAACTTCGTTGATCTTCCAATTGCCGTTTTCACGAATAAAATAATAGATCACTTTGTTTTTAGTTTCGAAGTTAAGGAACTTTGCCTGGATGGCCGGTGCAGAGACCTTTTCATTGCCGCTCACAGATAAATTGGACAACTGCCAATCTTGGCCGTTCACAATAATATCAAAATCGATAGAGCAAATTTCATGAGTACGAAGCTCACACTCTTCATTTTTTAAAATTGCGGCTTTCAGGCTTTGGCTAGCGTAAGGTAAAATTGACTCCAACGCAGAAGGCGCATGGGATGAATTGGATAAATAAGGCTTGTAAAGGTTCTGTACGATTTGAGTTGGCGAACTCACACCCGCAGCAAAAGAACTGACTGACGCTATTAACAAAAAGATAATAACGAACATTGAGCGCATAAAATCTCCTAATTTCGGAGGTTATAACTGATTTAGAAGTTAATTTAAATCGCGCCATTGGTTTTTAGAAAGTTTACTGTTCACTTATCATCCACGACGATCCTCCCCTCTCCCTGTCTTTAGTCTAGTCCATTCAGAAGTTGTAAAAAAATGACGAAAAGTGACACATGCAAATCCTTATTGTGGATGACGAAGTTCATCTTAGAAATTCATTAGCTGCCGTCCTTTCGGGAACTTATCAAGTGCAAACTTGCGAGAGTGGGATTGCGGCCTTGGAGCTTTTAAAGAAAGCCAGTTTTGACCTAGTGATTACGGATCATCAAATGCCGGGCTTGACCGGACTTGAATTTATCAAAAAAGGTAAAGAAGTGTCTCCAGAAACTTCTTTCATGATGATGACTGCTTTCGGCGACGTCAACCAAGCTGTGCGTGCCATTCAGCTGGGTGCCGAGGACTATTTCTTGAAGCCCATTGAAATTCCTGAATTTGAGCATCGCGTACAGCGTGTATTAGACGTGCGTAAATGGCGCGCCCGTTTGTCAGCGGAAAAAGATAATCAGAAGAATCACACCCGTCTCCTGGGAAATTCTCAAAGCGTGAAAAATGCAAAAGCATTTATCGACAAAGTGGCTGATGCCCCGGCCCCTGTTTTACTGTTAGGTCCGAGCGGTACCGGCAAAGAAGTCATGGCTCAATCGATTCACGAATTGAGTTCACGTGCCGACATGCCATTTGTAGGCATAAATTGTGCGAGCCTGAATGAAAACCTCATTGAGTCCGAACTTTTTGGTCATGAGAAGGGAGCCTTCACGGGCGCAATCTCCTCAAAACCCGGAAAATTTGAGTTGGCTCGCGGTGGCACTTTGTTCCTAGATGAAATTGGAGAACTACCTTTATCGTTGCAAGCAAAACTCCTACGCGTTCTCCAAGAAAAAGAATTCACCCGCCTCGGTGGTGTTAAGACGATCAAGTCAGAAGTGCGTATCGTTGCGGCGACACATCGCGATTTGAAAGAAATGACAAAAGATGGTCGTTTCCGCGAAGATTTATTCTTCCGTCTGAATGTATTAAGTTTTAATCTTGCAACCTTGGCAGAACGTAAAGACGACCTTCCTGAAATGATTGAATTCTTCTGGCAAAAAGCGCGAATGAATTCCAATTCAAAAGCTCAGCTGTCAGAGGATTTACTGGCTGCCCTTGGTGCTTATTCCTTTCCCGGTAACATTCGAGAACTGCAAAACATTCTGGAGCGTTTGGCCGTTCTGGGACCTCGACAAGGATTTATCCCGACCTCACTATTGCCTCCAGAAATCACAGGCACGAAACCCAACAACGTTGTCACGTTAAAAGCCATTGAAGATGAATCCACCAATGGACTTGATGAGAGTTTGGAACGTTTAGAACGCAAGCTGATCGCGGAGGCTATGACGAGGGCTCATGGAAATCAGACCCAGGCTGCAGCAATTTTAAAAATCTCGCGCGGTACGCTTCAATACAAACTTAAAAAAATTGCAGCTTAAAGCTGCGCATCCTGCAGGCTTTACCATTCGTAGATACCCATCAGCGTGTTCACGTCGTTCGGAACCGAATCGGCGGCTCGTGGGCCCGCTTGAATCGTGTATCCCAATTGAACACCCTTAAATACCAAGGGAATTGTATGTATAAAAAATATGGGCACAGTCGATTGCCGCGATTGTGGTTCAGGGCTTCCCATGCTCCCCTCTTTCCAGGTCACATACTGATAGCCAAGACCGGCTTCGAGCCATACCGCAGACTTGGCTGCGTTGGATTGACGGAAGAATTGATAGCCTGTTCGAACCTGTAAGACATAACCATTATCAGAATTGTAAAATCCACTCTTGGGCCATGGCAAAGCCACTCTTCCGCCAATCATCCAGTGATTCTTAAAAATACGATCATAGAAAAATCCTGTTCCAACACCAAGTCCCTGGGCGGAAATGGGAGAACTTGAGAAATCAAAGCCGACGCGTTGTAAATCCTGAGACGGAATATCATAACTGACTTCCACCAAATAGACTCGCTCCACCTTACTGCCTGGATCAATGACCGTCAGGGTGTGATCTTCTGAAAACCAAGGGCTTTTCTGATCGCTATCAGTCGAAATCACCCTGTCTTCCCCCTCCGTACTGATGACCTTATCATCAACTTTAAGAAAAGCATTTTTTGGAAAAACTGTGGCGATAAACTTATTATCTTTGCTCTTTAACGTTTTTAGAGATGGCAAATCCATTTTGATAAGTATTTTTTTTTGAGAGGTCTTTATTTCGAGATGATCTTCCGTGGCTTTAAAGAAAATGGCCCGATGGGCATCTTTCTTTTCCGATGCCACTTCGTGGTCGTTAATGAAGATCAGAGTGTCTTCCTGATCTGACGCCAAAACTTTTTGTCCATTGATCGCCAAGGTTAAGGGTTTTAATGTTCCCGAAATCAAAACAGACCCCGAGGAAATATTCTTCACACCCGCGTAGGTCTGTGTAGCAATGACAGAGAGCAAGAAGGCGCTAAGCCAGTGGCAAACGAATTTCAAACTCTGCACCCTCGCCAACTTTTGAAGTCACGGAAATCTGTCCATGATGCTGTTGAATGATCCCATGGCACATCGAAAGCCCCAGCCCCGTTCCTTTGCCTGTTGCTTTCGTAGAAAAGAAAGGCTCAAATATTTTTCCCAAATTTTCTGCAGAAATTCCGGGACCAGAATCAGCGATTTTCATCACGGCTTCAACACCGTCTTGCGCCAGGCTAACCGTGATATTTCTTTCATTAGGAGATTGATCCTCCATGGCCTGACAAGCATTCAATATCAAATTACTCAGTACTTGGCGGATTTGATCCGCATCCACGGCAACGATCATCTTATCTTGCGGGTTATATTGACGATGAAGCTTTACCCCAGCAACTTCCAATTGCGGAACAGTCAGCGTTAAAGTTCCCTCGGTCAATTCTACGATATTTTGCGGTGTCAGTATGGGAGCTTTCTGACGAGCGAAAGTTAAAAGATCCGTTACAATGCGATTCGCTCGCAATGTCTCTTCGACAATGTATTTTGCAAATTGGCCAGGAGAGTTCGGATTGTCTTTTTCAACTCCCAATTTACGCTCAATCAGTTGGGCATAGGTCAAAATGGAGGTTAGTGGATTTTTAATTTCATGCGCGACCCCGGCACTGAATTGCCCCAGAGACGCTAACTTTTCTGAACGCAATAGATTGCTGTGGGCTTTCCTAAGATCCTCTTCACGCACCTTCAGTTCTTTACCCATCTTGCGAAAAGCTTTTCCAAGTTGGCCGACTTCATCCCGGGACCGATAACTGAAATGTACATCCCAATTCCCTCCAGAGATCAGAGATGTTGCTTTGGTTAAATCCTCCAATGACCGAGTTAAGCGCGAGGAAAACAACAGGGCCAAAATGGAGACCAATATTAAAATGCCCGCAACGAATGGGATCGAGTTGCGAGTAATTTGCGAAGCGAGATGAGCAGATTCTGAGTCCGGCACGGAAACCATGACGCCGACCTGATGGAGTCCTTCCAAAGGACTGATTGCAACCAGCACTCGAACACCCTCACTCAAACTTAGAATTTGTGCCCAGACTTGTTGATTGTAATGGGTTGTAAAGAATTCTGTCGCAAACGACTTTATTGCTGTATCAGACCAGATCTGTGTCTCTTTATTTTCTACCAGAATATCGCCGTCACCATTAATCAAAGATACATTGAGGGCGCTTGCCAGATTGAAGCCAGAAAGGAGACTGCGGTTATCAAAAGTTGCCGCATAAACGTGATTGTCAATTTGACTGACAAACAGAAACGATTTCTCATTGGGAGTTTTAAACAGAGACTTTTTATTCGTTTTAAAAGCTTCAAGATCTTTCTCAACCCAGGTCATATCTTCATCTTGGTTATTTCGACCGGCACTTAACAAAAGGTTTTTATTTAGATCGTATATTCGAACCTGCTCGAGACCCTGAATTTGCTGCAATCGTTCTGCAAACGCACTGCCACCTCGCGGAAGGAGGTCGTTCAAATGCTCAAATTCATTGCGATAGTTCTGCAGAATTTGACTCAATAATTTCGCCGCGTGGGCCGAAGCGACAGAATTTACATCCGTGATATAGTTTCGTTTGTCTTCTAGAAAATTCTTAGTCGTAAAGAACACGGTGCCCGCAACAGCAAGCACAACAGAGAATAGAACCAAAGCGATAATTTTACTACGAAGATGAACAAGCATTATCGTGGAGTCCTTGTCAGAATCCATTTTTGAAAGATGGATTTCCCATTGGGAGTTGTCATTTGAACTATGAAAAAGTTAAAGCCCATAGACAGCGGAACCTCACAGGTAAAGCGTAAATTTTGTTCAACTGGACAAGGGTGACCATTAAATATAACTGTCGAACCTGCGGGACTCACTGTCCCCGTTAACTTCACAACTTCATCTGTTACACGAGACTTGTTCGCTGGCGATTCGATATTCAAAACAGGATCGCCTTCAACCACTGGCGTTGCTACCGTCGGTGTTTCAACAGGTGCTGGCGTTGGCGTTTCTTTAGCGACCGTTGGACTAACGGTTGGCGTGGGAGCTGTATGAATGGCTTCTTTGATAACTTTGACAGTTTCTAGCCAGTCCGTGGATTCGCTTTTGTAACCGAAATCTTCTGAGGCATTTTGTTTGATCGGAATAGAAACATTTTTATTTGCTATTAACTCGACCGAGTGAGCCGTGAGATTGTTTTTAGATTTAATCCCCTTATCAGCCTGCGCAACAATGACTTCACCCGCTCCAGATTTTAACTCAACATCCAGGGATTTCTTTTCTTGAATTTGAATTTTGACTTTAGCTTTTTGAGATTTCTTGCTCGCACGAACTTTAATGAGGGCAGACGATGTTAAGATCCACATCTCCCCTGTCGTCTCTCCTTGGACTTTACCAGCACGCATAACAGCGCGATCTACAGAGGGATTGCTTTGGGAAGCTTCATCGATGATCAGATAAGTGTTTTCCTTCATGGACACTTCACTGCCAGAAACATAACGGATCAGAGCTTGTGAATCACTCAAGGTATGAACGGCATCTTGGCGATAAAATGACAACTCCGCTTTAATATCACTCCAGCCCAATTCCTGAGCGCGGCGATAGCTGACCTGGTTTTTATAAGTTACAAGATTAGCCAATGCAGGTGGCATTGCCGTCATGGTCGGTGTGGGTGTTTGGATTGGAAGTGCTGAGGACAAAGCTTTGGGTGTCGCCGTCGGTGCCGTTACAGAAGAAGGAGAATTCTTTTCGCAAGAAGTCAGCAGGCTTATCGAAAAAATACCCAGACCTACAAAGACGACGGAAAGTGGTTTAAACATAAAATTTTGTACTCCGATGTTTTTCATTATGCTAGATTTTAACAATGAGCACAATCTCCGGAAATGTATCAGGCGAAAGTCGAGAGTTGATTTTGATCGTGGATGACGAACTTCGTATTCGCGACAGTTTAAGTTTGGCCCTGCATAGTTTTGGCTATAGGACTATTGTAGCTTCGAATGTTGCAC
This sequence comes from Bdellovibrio sp., assembly GCA_039594295.1. Classification (GTDB taxonomy): domain Bacteria; phylum Bdellovibrionota; class Bdellovibrionia; order Bdellovibrionales; family Bdellovibrionaceae; genus Bdellovibrio. The sequence goes on along the minus strand of JBCNNR010000018.1, from coordinate 5,383 downwards.
AAGCTATCGACGCTGTTCGCAGATCCAACGTAGATTTAATTCTGACAGATCTAAATATGCCCGGCGAGACAGGCCTTGATCTCCTCCATCAAGTAAAAAAAGAAGATCCTACTGTCTCTGTGGTAATGATGACCGCCTTTGGTAGTATTGAAACCGCGGTCAGCGCCATGAAAGAAGGAGCTGAAGATTACCTTCTCAAGCCTGTGGAATTAGGAACTCTGGAGATTCTGATAAATAAAATTTTAGAAAAACGCCACCTCCGGAAAGAAAATCAAAGATTGACTGCTGAGAACCGAGCCCTGAAAGAAAACCTGGACGTTCGCTATCATTTAGCGAGCATGCTCGGAACCAGCCCCCAGGTTCAAGAATTGCAAAAAAATATAAAGCTGTATTTAAAGGTTCGCACGCCAGTTCTGATATTAGGTGAACCTGGCAGTCAATTAAGTGAGATTGCTCAGATTCTTCACTATAACAGCCCATGGAGTTCGAACAGCTTGATTCAATTCAACTGTTCAATGGTACCAGGCGAATTTCACGAGCCTCAACTTTTCGGCTCTGAGGAACGTGTGGAAGATGGAGTCCGTCTTCGCGGAGCCCCCGGTTTAGTCGAAAAAGCTCACTTCGGAAGCATGATTCTTTCCGACATTGATCATATCGAAAAGCGCTGCCAAGGAATGCTCTCCCGGGTTTTTAACCAGAAAAAAACACAACGCTCGGGCGGTACTCATTTTTATGAAGCCGATGTGCGCATCATTGGGACCGCACATGAAAAAGAAATCGAAATGCGTGTGCGTAAGAACAAGTTTCGCTGGGATTTATGGGAGTTTATGAGTGACAATGTGATCGAGATCCCTCCCCTGCGCAATCGTAAAGAAGATTTACCTATCCTGGTATTGGCGGAGGCGAAACGCCTGGCTAACTTTTATGGTAAACAAATTCAAAGCATTCATCCCCAAGTGATCGAAGAGCTTTCAAAACGTTCTTTCCCAGGCAATTATCGCGAATTGGAGGCTTTGCTTGAGACCGCTGTTTTAAACAGTCAACAGCCGATACTTTCATGGAGTGATTTTAAATCTGTTACCGAAAACTAAAGAGGGAGTCTTACGACTCCCTCTTTTTTTAACTCCAGTTTAGAAAATTGGAGCATCTGTGATTTCTGCCATCGGCCATGGGCTTCCTGCTGCTACGAATGATACAGGAGCATCGTTCGCAGAATAAGGAGTGATACCGTTGAAGTTATCGATCGCATCGTTTTGGCAAACAACTCCCGATACATCTTCCGTACCATCAGCATAAAGACACATAGGATCCTGAGTAGGCACTGCCGTACTGTTATTTGGGCCCTGCACACCTTGCAAATACACATTACCTGTGATCGAGTTCGCGTGAAGGATGGCAGCGTAACCTGTGGTACGGGAATTTGGTCCCAATGAACAGATCGAGTCACCAATCGCATTCGCGTCACACACATTTTTGCCAGAAATCGCTATCTTCATTTGACCCGTCAGCGGCGAGTAGACGGAGTCAACCTGAATACCGGAATCGACATTCGAGTTTTCAATGTGCGTGTCATACATCGTCGAGCGCAGATGATAGAATACTCCCGTACCATCCCATTCGATTTTTGAGTGACCAACGGTCGAGCAACCGCCACAAGAAATCACTGTCAGATTCGCTTTACCCGCAGTCCCAAGGACTGGAGTATAGTGACCCAGCAAGAATCTTTCAAAACCATTCCCCGTATTCGACCACACGATAATGTCATAACTAAAAGCATTCGCGGAACCAAACAAAGTGGAGTCACCTTGATGAATGCTGTTACGAACCAGGATCTTCAATTCCTGACAATCCTGTGCCGCCTGAAAACATCCTGCCATTGGCGAGGCTTCCGTAAGGAAGATATGATGCTCACCAGGACCGGTGATTTTAAGGGCGTTAAAGACCGACAGGAATTTCTCTACGATCATCACTGCACCTGGATCGGGCTGACCTTGTGGGTTCAAACTCGAATAATCACGATCGAATTTTGCCAATACTGCACGAACCACTCCACGATAGTTTTCCACGGATGGCGCTGCCGAATAAGCGACGTTACTAATAACTGAAGCGATACCAAGAACTGCTAGTTTTCTAATTAAGTCTTTCATGACTATTTTACTCCTGCTGGGGTTACGAATTTAAGACTATTTGGAAACACTTGATCTGTTGTTGTGCTTCCATCTTCGTTTGCCGCTGGCGCACATGCTGCACAAGCCATGGCTATTGCGATTGCTATAATGCTGAGTACCTTCCTCATAAATCCTCCTTGGATATTGATTGGCGATTCAAAATCGCATCATGCTTTAGGAGTATTGCGAAGACGAAGCCAAGCCATCGCCAGGCTAAGTATGTGATAGCTTGTAAAAAGGTCGCTGAAAACATAGCAGCTGCTGATTTTTCAGCAGACAAAATTTAAGCAGTGTCTTATATTGGGACAATGCTCAATTGTCGGCTTTGAAAGCCCGCACCATCTAAGATATCCAACAAGTTTTTTTTATATCTTTTATCTTGGTGAACCACGATCAACTCATATTGATTTAGTTTTATTACATCAGCCCCATTAAATTATTAAAGGTCCCTTAGTGTCGTCACATCGACTAATATAAACCCACGAATAACATTGTTCCTGAAGCTAGGTAAGACTGTGTCTTTGTGTGACTTTATAAAGAAAAAGAGATTGAGCGCCTTTTTAACCCAACAAGAAGCCGCAAAATTGTTGGGCTACAACAAATCCCAATTCCTCTCGAATCTCGAACTTGGCAATCGCAAAGTCCCCCTCCAAGTTTTAAAAAAAATGTGTGACGTTTATAAAATTCCTGAAAAAGTTATGCGAGAAGAATACATCAAGCAAGCGACCGAAGACGCTGAAGAAAATGCCCAACATAAATGGGACAACTTCTCTGAAAACTCCGACAAATAACCAAAACTCAGAATCCTCAAACAACGGCTCTTGCAATCCGGCCTACCATCAATTCTGATGAATTGATTCTGAAGCCACTTGAGTCTTTGAATAGTACTTTTCTTCCATGTGAATTTTATATCCAACTCCACGAATTGTGCGAATAGAGACGGGACTTTTATCATCAGCGATTTTATCTCTCAGGCGACAAACAAGAACATCAACGATATTTGTGTTGGGCATAAAATTATATCCACAAATTTGACTGAGAATTTGCGACTTAGAAATAGCCTGATCCGGATTCGACATCAATAAATCCAATAGACTGAACTCACGCTCCTGGACCTCAATTCTATGATGCCCTCGAGTGAGTGTCCTTTTGATGCGATCCAACTTCAGATCACCAAAACTGACCAACGAAAGTCGCTCCTGCGATTTCATAAGATTCTTCACACGAATTTGCAATTCACCAATGGAAAAGGGCTTACAAAGATAGTCGTCGGCTCCCGACAAAAGTCCCTCGGCGCGCTCTTCAATACGAGACATACCAGTTAACAGCATGATTGGAATTTCCAACTTAAGATTTCGCACACGACGAAGAAGATCCAGGCCATTCAGTGACGGCAAATGAATGTCTAATATCACAAGATCATAATTGTGTGAGAGTAAATTATGATAACCTTTGAGGCCATCAACTTCCCAGTCACCTTTTAATCCACTCAAAGCCTGCAAAATAATTTTCGCTGTTTCACTATCGTCTTCAATTAATAAAAATCGCTGAGCCAATTGCATCACCTTTTTTTGTTAAGTTGTCCACTATTCGAAAATATCATCCCATGCGCGAAGCGCCTTAGCCTGAGCATTTTCCATGACGTCTTCTAGATAAGCCCGTTTCATTTCATTTTCAGAAACTCGATAAACCAAACACATTTTTTTAAGAACAGAAATAGGCGGCCGACTGCCACCTCTTTCTAAACTGGAAATGAACTGCGATCTCTTGTACCCCAAGAGCTCACCCGCCTCTTTCTGCGTTAAAGCGACTCCATTCCTTTTTTCTTTCAAAAAGTCACATAGGTTCAAAGCTGATCCCTTGAGAGTTGTTTTATGCGATTTTCGTTTGGACTTGGAAATATATTCGATAATGATTATAAATGAAGCTTTAATTACACTCTTTCGTACTCTTCACGATATACATCTGATTTTGGTAGAATCAAAAGAAAGCATACGAAAACCTTAAAGCTCCGTAAACCAATAATCTGGAAGCTCTTTCCCCAGCTACTTCACAACCTTGATATCATTAATAACTTCCATCCCGTTGGAGGCTTCCTTCACGATCTTCTCCACTTTCTTTTTCTCTTTTTCGGAATGCACAGTTCCTTGCAGTAGTATTTTGTCAGATTTCTGCTGAACCCCCACATTCTGGGCGCCAGATGATAGATGTGAATTCTTTTTTAGCACGTTCGTAATTTTTGTCGCAAGGTCCACATCATCCGACATCTTCGGTTGATCAATCGCTGCATAGGCATGAGAAAATAGCAGTCCAGAAACAAGACAGAGAAAAATAAGGATTTTCATAAGTCTTAATAATACAGCCCCATTTCAGGGATGTATTGATGTAGTTAAACACAAACTGGACCCTTAAATTGTTGATGGCAGGCGGTTTGCACTTTGGTCATCAACATGTCGATAGCTTGTCCTTATTGCAAATCACAAAATCCATCATCCCAATCCCGGGCACTCATTGTCGCCAGCGGATATTTTATCCGCCGCTCTGATAAAGCTCGTGAACAGCGCTTCCTCTGTAAACCTTGCCGGCGCACCTTTTCTACAGCGACGTTAAAGATCTGTTATCGGCAAAGGAAACGTGAACTTAATCCCGTAATTTATGGAAACATGAACAGTGGAGTTTCTCAAAGGCGCCTTGCTTTCTTATTGAAGGTAAATCGAAAGACCGTCATTCGAAGGCAAATATTTTTAGGGCTTACTTCTCATAAGGTTCTCGCTCAATTACGTTCAGAAAATCCTCCGGTGACAGACCTTCAATTCGATGAACTGGAAACTTTTGAGCACAGCAAGCTTAAACCTCTTTCAGTTATAGCTGCCATTGAAACCGAAACTCGTCGGATTTTGGGAATCAGAGTGGCACGAATGCCAGCTAAAGGGCTTTTGGTTAAGAGGTCGATTAAAAAGTACGGTAAAAGAATCGATGAACGCGGTAAATGTCGAAGGGAGCTATTCCAAGAATTAAAGCCGCTTCTCGCAAAAAATTGCATCATACGATCCGATGAAAACCCTCACTATAAGAAGGATGTGAAACGGTTCTTTCCGGATTCTGTTCACAAGACGTACTTAGGACGAAGAGGTTGTGTGGTAGGACAAGGAGAGCTAAAAGCCGGAGGCTTCGATCCTTTATTTAGCTTAAATCACACATACGCGATGAAAAGA
>JBCNNR010000017.1:0-88826 GCA_039594295.1 Bdellovibrio sp. | reverse complement strand
AACTTGAAACGAGCATGATCACTTGGTCGGATCAAAAACAAATCCGCAAAGTGTTTAAGAAAAAATCTATCGGTCTATAATGATTATTTCGACTAAAAGACTCACAGGATATGTGGGTCTTTTTTTTCTTTTGCTGGCGACGGGATGTGCCTCTTATCAAAGTAAGGTGGAGAAAGCCCGTACCTCTTTGGTTGCTCGTAATTACGATGCAGCTCTTAAAGATCTTGAGCCCCTGGCAAATAAACAAGACGGCGATCAATTGGTTTATCTTTTGGATTATGCCACCGCTTTGCAAGTGGCCGGCAAGATTGGTGAAAGTAACACCACATTTTTACGTGCAGATAAATTAAGTGAGCAGGTTGATTATCAGTCCGTTTCTCGAGTGAGCGGATCCCTGTTGTTAAGTGAAGGAATGGTTCAATACAAAGGTGATACTTTCGAAAAGATTTTCATCAATGCCTATTTGGCGATGAACTTTTTGGAGTTGGGAAAATTGGACGATGCCTTGGTGGAAGCCCGTCGTATCAATGAGAAGTATCAAAAGTATCGCCAGGATGAAAAACAGAAATTTGAATTAAATCCCTTCAGTAAATATCTGTCGGCACTGATTTGGGAAGCAAATCACGACTATGATGACGCTTATATTGCTTATCAAGAAGCCTACAAATTAGACCCCACAATTCCCCATATTGGTGAGGATTTGATTCGCTCTGCAAAAGTTGCCCGTCGTCCTGATACTTATAAGGATTGGAAAAAGAAATTCCCGGAAGTGAAAGAAGATCCCGACTGGTACAATAAATCCATGGGCGAGTTGGTGATTATTTACCAACAAGGTTGGGGCCCCCGAAAATACGCGGCAAAAAATGAATATCGATTGCCCGCTTTATACCCAACTCCCAGTGATACCAAGCTTGCACGACTGACAATTGATGGGGGAGAGACAGTTGTCAGTCACCCGATTTACAATGTTCAAGAAGCTGCGATCAAAACTTTGCAAGAAGACTATGGAGTCTTAATTGCAAAACGAATTGCGGGTCTTGCCACCAAAGCTGTGGCGGCGGATCAGGTTCGCCAACAAAATAAATTACTGGGTGATTTAACATATTTGGCTTTGAACATCGCTGACCAGGCGGATCTTCGCCAGTGGTCAATGCTTCCACAAACAATTCAACTGATTCGAGTCCCTTTGAAAGCAGGCGAGTACAAATTCAACCTTGAGGGGTTGAATTTAACGGGAACGCCGACGGGCGAAGGACTCTACAATCAGATGGTTGCGATCAAGCCCGGCCAAAAGAAATTTATTATTTGGCGCTCTCTTAAGTAGGAATTTCAGCAAATTCCCTTTGGTTTTTTGCGGAAAATAAGCAAAAAAAAAGGCCCAGCGTGTGCTGAGCCTTTTCGGTGCTAATTCTGTTGAACAGAATTAGTTGTTCAAACCAAGAGATGAACCCGGAAGATTCGGAGTTTCTTCGTCTTGTTGAAGACCTGGAAGAACAGTTGCTTTTTCAGCAGCTACTTTAGCAGTAGTGTCTGTGTTGTAGCGAGTTGCAGCAGTCGCAACACGGTTTTCCAAGTTTTGTTTCATTTCCGCAGATGCATTTTCAACAACTGTGTTTACTTGTTGTTTAGTCATGTAATCTTGAGGGAATGCACCAAGTTTAGCTAGGTAGCCAGAGATGCTGCCGTTGCCGTTTTGGATGATTTCACGAAGTGTGAAAAGAGGAGCGTATTGAGATGCTTTCTTTTCAGCTTCAAAGATGATCTGAGTCAAAGTTGCAGCAGTGATATCGTTTTTTGATTTATTATCGATAACCATTACTTCTTCGTTTGTACGAATCATTTTAGCGATATCGTCCAAAGTCACGTAGCAGCTTTGTTGTGTGTCATAAAGTTTGCGATTCTGATAACGCTTGATGATTTTAACTTTAGAGTTTGGCTTAGATGTCATTGTTTCGTTTTGGTTGATCAAAAGTGCCTCCCAATTTGAAATTTACCCAAAATATCCAATGAGATATGTGCTAAAGTATTCAGCACGTCCCCCTGTCGATGGGCGCAACCTATCCCCGGTGCCATGCCTTGTCAAGCGGTCCTCAAATCAAAAGAAAAGACTCTAGGCGTTAATTTCAATCGATTTGAGAATCTATAAGCCTCCAAACTCCTGTTTGTTTTTTCTCTTAGAAATCTAGGACCTTCGTCTAAAGTTTTCTTTTGAAGTCGCCGAAACGTCATTAGGGTCGATTACGTTGCGGGTGGTAATTTAATGAAAAATGAGAAAAATCAAGAGTTTAAGTCATCAGGAGTTCTGACTTTGTTGGGTCTTGTTGGCTTCTCGGCTACCATCATTGCCTCCCCTTGGAACCAGTCCGTTCAGGATGCTGAAACCAAAGCCGCTCTGCAGAAAGCAGAGGTGGTAGGTTACCAAGTTGTACAGATTTACCGCGAAGCGACAAAGGTTTCTGCGGCGCCGAAAGTGGCTTCTGGAGGTCGTTCCCCGGCCTCAATTTCCCCTAAAACGGATGGAATCGACGGCCTTCGTTCGACCGGAACCATGGGAACTGACCCGTGGGGTCAGCCCTATCATTACCGCGTGCTTCCAAACGCCGAAAAGAGTTCGAACATTCGCATCGTGGTCTGGTCTTCAGGACCTAACGCAAAAGTTGAAAGCAAAGATCTGGAAAATGAGGACTCTAAGATTTCCGGACAGCCCAGCTTTAGCGGTGATGATGTGGGCGTAGTTTTAAGCATGTCCCAAAACTAGATTTTCTGGCCCTGTCCTTGGGTCAAGTTATTGCGCCCCCTCGTCAAGGTTTTTCCACATAGCACCGAACAGCCTAGTGACCAAGGAGATCCAATGCTTCTTCCAACTAGGACCGGAATTTTCGCAGCGCTACTTCTCTCTCTTACTGCATGCGCGACAATGACGTCACACGAGACTGACAAGGCGCCTTACTACGAGGCCTCTTTCAATGATCACAATCGTGCTCCGGCATCTCTGACTCCTCCTCCAATTTCATCCAAAGACGGCCAAGCCACTCTTGATCCATTGTACCTGCGCACTCAGGCCGATTACTACTTCGCGATGGGCGAGGCGTATGCCTTGGAAGGTAATCCAAACAAAGCGATTGAGTCTTTCAAGATGACTTTGGTTTACGATCAAAACTCTCCGACGGTGAACATGCGTTTGGCGGCAGAGTATTTGAAAATGGGTATGATCTCTGAATCTTTGTCTCAAGCAGAAGAGGCGACGAAGAAAGATCCTAAGAACGTCGATGCTCACTTGTTGCTGGGCGGATTGTATTCATCCATGAAGCTATATCCAAAAGCGATGGATCAATATCAGGAAGTGATGAAGCTTTCTCCGACGAATACAGAAGCTCCGCTTTACATTGGCGCTTTGTACTCTGAGCAAAAACAATCTGACAAAGCAGTTAAGTACTTCGAGTCCTTGTTGAAAAACCCGGACTATACGACTCCTTACCTGGTGCACTACTACATCGGTCGCGTGCGCATGGAGCAGCCAGAAGCAAAATATCAAAAAGCGGCAGAGGCTTCATTCAAAACAGCTTTGAAATTGAAACCTGATTTCGCAGAAGGCGTTTTGACTTTGGGTGCGTTTTATTCAAAGCAAAAACAAGAAGAGAAAGCATTGTCAATGTACCGTGCTTATCAAAAAGAAAATACGCCATCTCCTAAAATTGCAGATGTGCTGGCTCAAACGTATATTGAGCAAGGTAAGTACGACCTGGCTTACGATCAATTGGAAGTGTTGGAAGCAAACTCTGACGAACCATTGAACATCAAAATGAAAATGGCTTTGATCTTGATCGAACAAAAGCGTTTTGATGTGGCTATTGATAAGTTGGAGCAAATCCTCAAAGAAGCTCCCGAGTCTGATAAGATCCGTTTCTATTTGGCGGCCGTTTATGAAGAAACACGCCAATCTGAAAAAGCGATCCGTGAGTTTAAAAAGATCCCGGCTTCCAGCACCTATTATGGAGAGTCGACTGTTCATGCTGCTTACTTGTTAAAAGGTGTGGGTCGTTTGGACGAGGCGATCGAAATGGTTTCCAAAGGTTTGAAAGAACGTGCGGATCAACCACAAGTATATGCAATGTATGCGTCCTTGTTGGATGAAAAGAGTGATTTCAAAGGCGCTGCAAAAATTTTGGAGCAGGGTCTGGAAAAATTCCCAGAGAATGCTCAGTTGAGATTCTATTACGGTACTATCAACGACCGTATGGGCAACAAAGACATCGTTGTTTCTGAAATGAAAAAAGTTTTGGAATTAGATCCGAATCATGTGCAAGGCATGAACTATCTGGCTTTCACATGGGCAGAAATGAACCAACATCTTGATGACGCTGAAAAGCTGGCTCGTCGTGCGATGGAGCTTGAGCCTCAAGATGGGTATGTTTTGGATACGTTGGGTTGGATTTTGTACAAACAAAACAAGACGGTTGAATCAATCAAGTTCCTGGAGGCCGCTCACAAGTATCAAGGTACCGTGAGTGTGATTGCAGAGCACTTGGGTGATGCTTACTACAAGCAATCCATGGTTGAAAAGGCTAAGAAAATGTATCGCAAGGCCGCCGATCTTGAAACTGACAAGCGCAAAGTTCAAGAGATTCGCGCTAAGATCACTGCGATTGAAAGACAAGAAATGGGTACTCCAAGATTGCCAGCCTCTGTTGACACTCCGGTGGCAGCAGATCACTCGGCAAAATAATTCCTTGGTCGGAAAACCTGGAGACTCGCTCTTAAGCCCACTCAATAGTGGGCTTTTTATTTCTTTTCGAATGCGTTCTTATTTTTCATCTCTATATATAGATAGAAACAAGTAAAGAACATAAATGGCAATGCCACAATCAACCCCAGACCGCGTAAATAGGTGGCCATCACCAACAAAATACTGATGACGGCTGTGGCACCCAAGAATGGTCCCAGGTTTTTCAGTGCCGCCAGCACCGTTCTGTCCATCGCCTTGGCAATTCCCATATGCGTTTCTAATTGCAGATTCAAACCATGTGAAAGAATGAAATAGAAAAACACACCAATAGCCATCAGACCGAATCCGGCAGGCAAAGCTTGGATCAGTGGTTGGGGACTGTGGATGACTCCAAAGGCGGAGCCCATCAAAATTCCTGTCGGCATCAAAATGACCGCGGTGATCAACCAGGACACCCAATCTTTTTGTAGATGAGTAAAGTCACGGTCCCAGCGTCCTTTTTGCAAACGCAAATTCGCCAGTTCCTGGAAAATCAAAAGCCCCACAGCAATTAACAACGCTCCAATCGTGGGAACAACCTGGGAAAAGAAAGTAAAGAGTGTCGCAAGAACACCTAAGATAAGGCTGTCCTTCCAATTTCCGCGGAACATGATCAATGCTTGTTTAACTGAATGCATTTTCATATGCTAAGGGAATGAAAATTCTTTGGCGACAATTAATATCATTGATGCAGGGTCTTTTTCTTCTTCTGGGCGCAGTTCTTTTGAATGCTTGCGCGACGAAACCTGTGGCTCAAGGACCCTTGCAGCAAGCCGAGTGGGAAACCAAAGCTTTGATTCGCGACATGAAAGAAAATAAATCGCAGTCCGTATCTATAGATATGCTGGCGGTTAAGAACCAAAGAGTGCGTTTAGATATCACAGCCTTGATGGGTTTTCAGGTCGCATCTTTGGTTATGTCTCCCAAAGAAATTGCTTATGCCATCTATCCAAGAAAAGAATTTTATTATGGAAAGAACTCTGAAAGATCCATCGAGCGTATAATCGGTTTGAGTTTGCATCCAATGAATCTGGCTAATATCGCATTTGATGAGCCAATACGTGGAGCTGGTTGGCTTTGTGAGCAGGATAATTCCCACGTTTTGTCGAAGTGTGAAAATAAGCAGCGCTCTATTCGAGTTGAGTGGAAAGATCGCACAGAAGGTCAGAAGAAAGTCGTAATTACGGCTCCGCAATTTGAAATGCAGTGGCTTTTTAAAGCTCCCCAGACTGAGGTCCAGTTCAAACCTGAGACATTCACCCTGAAACAACCTGAGGGTTTCAAGGCAATACAAATAAATTAAAAAACTCGTTAACCGTCTAGTTCTGAGGCATAATCTAAGTCAGTAGGTGTGTCATAAATCACCGGGGAGAGTATTATGTCCTCTAAGATTGACCTTCACTCGCTGATCAGCAACTGGCAGAATTCCAGCGTCAATGCTAAAGAACATTGGAGCGGTACTTTCTCTGAGTACTTAGATCTGGTTAAAGCCAATCCAAAAATCACTAGGAATGCCTATCAACGCATGTACGACATGATCGTTGAAGAGGGTACAGAGACGTATCTCGATTTCAAAAAAGAAGTCGTTCGATACAAATTCTTTAGTGACCAGTTCAATAACGGCAAAGACGCAGTCTTCGGGCTGGATGTGCAGTTGATGAAGCTGGTAAATATCTTAAAATCCGCATCACTCGGTTACGGTACGGAGAAACGTGTGATTCTTCTGCACGGCCCGGTGGGAAGTGCGAAGTCCACAATCTGCCGCATGCTGAAAAAAGGTTTGGAGAGATACTCTCACCAACCTCAAGGTGCGCTTTACACATTTGAATGGATCGATGAAAAAAACGAGCTGAAAGGTTTGTTGGGTAAGGATGTTAAAACATTCCCTTCTCCAATGAATGAAGAGCCGTTATTGTTGATTCCGGAAGAAATGCGCGGAGCTTTGTATGAGCAAATCAACAAAGGTCAAGAAGGCAGCTATCGTGTTCACGTCGATGGAGAGCTCAGCCCACCATCACGTTTTATCTTTAAGCACTTGATGGAGCACTATGAAGGTGACTTGATGAGCGTGCTAAAACACGTTCGTGTAAAACGCCTGTTCATTTCGGAAGCCGATCGTGTTGGTATCGGTACATTCCAACCAAAAGACGAAAAGAATCAGGACTCGACAGAGCTTACAGGTGACATCAACTACCGTAAGATTGCGGAATATGGTTCTGACTCCGATCCACGTGCCTTCAACTTTGACGGGGAGTTCAACGTTGCCAATCGCGGGATGATTGAATTCGTCGAGGTTCTGAAACTTGACGTGGCTTTCTTGTATGACCTTTTGGGGGCATCACAAGAGCACAGAGTAAAACCTAAAAAATTCGCACAGACGCATATCGATGAAGTGATCATCGGACACACGAATGAGCCAGAGTACCGTCGTTTGCAAGACAACGAATTTATGGAAGCCCTTCGTGACCGTACGGTGAAGATCGATATTCCGTATATCACTCGCTGGAAAGATGAAATCAATATCTATAAACGTGATTTCAACTCTCAGAAAGTGCGTGGTATTTCCATCGCTCCTCACACAGTTGAGATGGCAGCGATGTGGGCGATTCTGACTCGTTTGGAAAAACCTAAGAAAGCAAACCTCACTCGTTTGCAAAAATTGAAACTATATAATGGTAAAACGCTTCCGAACTACACTGAAGACAACGTGCGCGAGCTTCGTAAAGAAACTCAGCGCGAAGGTTTAGAGGGTATTTCGGCTCGTTATATCCAAGATAAACTCTCCAATGCGTTAGTGAATGCGCAGCAATCCAATAAAGGTTCCGTGAATCCGTTCATGGTCTTTAAGGAATTGGAATCAGGTCTTAAGAGTCACTCGCTTCTTTCTAACGAAGAGCTAAAAGCAGAATACAAAGAGCTTTTGGGCGTCGTGATGCAGGAATACGAAGAGATTATCAAGGCTGAAGTACAAAGAGCGATCAGTGCTGACGAAAGCGCGATGGCAAGATTGTGCTCGAACTATATCGATAACGTAAAAGCTTATACTCAGAAGGAGCGCGTTCGTAATCAGTTCACTGGTAACGACGAAGAACCGGATGAGCGTTTGATGAGATCGATCGAAGATAAGATCGAAATCCCAGAATCCCGTAAAGATGATTTCCGTCGTGAGATCATGAATTACATCGGGGCTTTGGCTCTTGAAGGTAAGAAATTTAACTTCAAAATGAACGAGCGTTTGCATAAAGCGATTGAACTAAAACTTTTCGAAGACCAAAAGGACAGCATCAAGCTGACAACTCTTGTTAGCAATGCCGTTGATAAGGATACGCAAGAGAAGATTGATATCGTTAAAACACGTCTTATTAAAGACTTCGGATACGATGAAATCTCTGCGACGGATGTTTTACATTACGTTGCAAGTATCTTCGCCCGAGGCGATGTAAAGAGTAGATAATGGGTATAAGGGAAGACCAAAGCCGATTTAAAGACATCGTAAAAGGTAAGGTCAAAGAAGACCTTCGCAAATACGTGTCGCAAGGTGAAATGATCGGGAAGCGGGAAGACGAATTCGTCAAAATCCCGCTTCCGCGTATCGATATTCCCAATTTTCGTTATGGTCCCAAGCAATCCGGTGGTGTGGGCCAAGGTGAAGGCCAACCTGGTCAGGATGTGGGTGATCCAGGTGAAGGTGGACAAGGTCAGGCTGGCGAAGCACCAGGTGAGCACATGGTGGAGGTGGAACTCTCCATGGAAGAACTTGCAGAAATCCTTGGTGAAAAGCTGCAATTGCCACGCATTGAACCCAAAGGTCACAAGAATATTGATTCCTTAAAAACGAAATTCACTGGGATTGCTCCAGTGGGTCCTGAGGGACTTCGTCATTTTAAATCTTCTTATAAGAGCGCATTGAAACGTCAGATTGGCTCCGGCACTTATAATGCCGAAGAGCCCCTGGTGTTGCCGATCCGCCGAGATATGAAGTACAAGTCCTTTAAAAAGGTGAACCAACCCCAAACTCAAGCGGTCATTATCTATATGATGGACGTGTCGGGTTCCATGGGTGAGGAACAAAAAGAAATCGTCAGACTGGAAAGCTTTTGGATTAATACGTGGCTTAAGAAACATTATAAAGGTCTTGAGACTCGTTTTATTATTCACGATGCGGCGGCAAAGGAAGTTGATGAAGATACTTTCTTCCGCACCAGTGAATCCGGCGGTACTTTAATCAGTTCAGCTTACAAACTTTGCCAGGAAATTATCCAGGCAGATTATCCCACGAATGAGTGGAATATTTATCCTTTTCACTTTAGTGACGGAGATAACTGGAGTGGCGAGGACACACGTCTTTGTGTAAAGATGTTGCAGGAGTTCTTCCTGCCTAACTGTAATGTCTTTGGGTATGGCCAAGTCGAAAGTAAATACGGCAGCGGTCAGTTCTTAAAAGATTTGCAAAAGGAATTCGGCGAGGACGAACGAATCACTCTCAGCCAAATTGAAAGCAGAGACAAGATTCTCGACTCCATCAAAGACTTCCTCGGAAAAGGCCGCTAACCCACGCACCGGGTGATGGAAAAGGTACCAGGTGCCTTTTTAACCGATGCGACGTTTGAACGGGTCTGAGTGTGAAGGGCTGATGCCCTTTAGAGAGTGAAGGAACTACCATGGCAAATTTAACTCCTGAATTAGAAGCCGAGCGCAAGCGTATTTGCCAAATCGCTAAGGATGCGGGTCTTGATTGTTTCGAAACGATTTTCGAATTGATCACTTATGATCAAATATCCCAATTCGCTGCTTACGGTGGTTTTCCGGTGAGATATCCTCACTGGAAATTCGGTATGGAGTATGAGCATCTTTCCAAGAGCTATGAATATGGTCTTTCCAAAATCTATGAAATGGTGATCAACACCGATCCTTGTTACGCCTACCTGATGGAAGGTAATGCGATGATGGACCAAAAACTCGTGATGGCCCACGTGTATGGTCACTGTGATTTCTTTAAGAACAATATCTGGTTTTCCAAAACCAATCGCAAGATGATGGATCAAATGGCGAATCATGCGACACGCATTCGTCGCTATATGGATCGCTATGGACAAGACACTGTCGAGAATTTTATCGACGTGTGTTTGAGTTTGGAAAACTTGATTGATCGCTACAGTCCTTATGTGGAAAAGTCTGTGACTAAACCCGAAACCCCTCCACAAGAGAAGAATTACTTATTGCATGTCGAGCGTGATTACATGCGTGACTATATCAATCCGCCATCGTTCGTACAGGAGCAAAAACGCAAAGCGGACGAGGAAGCCGCAGCAAAAGCTCAACGCTTTCCCCGAGAGCCCGAAAAAGATGTTTTGAAGTTTTTCATTCATCATGCGCCTCTTGCTGACTGGCAGGTGGATGTTCTGACGATCATTCGTGATGAGGCTTATTATTTCTCTCCTCAGGGTATGACCAAAACCATGAATGAGGGCTGGGCTTCATATTGGCATTCCAAATTGATGACGACCAAAATCTTGAATGATTCAGAGATCATTGATTTTGCGGATCATCATGCCGGCACAATGGCGATGGCGCCAAACGGATACAATCCTTATAAAGTGGGAATTGAATTGTTCCGTGATATTGAGGAGCGGTGGAACAAAGGACAATTCGGTCGCGAGTTCGAAGAGTGTGATGACGTGAAGGAACGCAAACACTGGGATAAAAAACTGGGATTAGGCCGCGACAAAATTTTTGAAGTTCGTAAAGTGTGCAACGACGTGACATTTATTGATCAATTTTTAACAGAAGATTTCTGCGTCAGAAATAAATTGTTCGTCTATAAGTTCAATAAGAAGACCCAAAAATTCGAAGTGGATACGAGCAACTTTAAAGCAATCAAGTCGCAGTTGCTATTCCATATGACGAATTTTGGTCAGCCGATCATCCGCATTGAAGATGCTAACTTCGAAAACAGAGGTGAATTGTTGTTGAATCACCTTCACGAAGGCATCGATATGCAACCTGACTTTATGAGTGAGACTCTTAAGAATGTGTACAAGCTTTGGAAGCGCCCGGTGAACATCGCAACGATTATGGATGAGACACCACAACTTTTTAGATTTGACGGAAAGGAGTACACTCAGCATAAACTGAGCGAAGAGGGTCCAAGCGCGAACCCTGCAACCGAAGAAAGCTCTGGTTCTTAATGAAGAATACTCGTTTAGTGTACAGTACCGACCCCAAGGACAACGTCGTTTGTCCGTCCTGCAAAGAACTGAAGAGCGAATGCAAATGTCGCCCTGAGGATTCTGCCGAACAAAAGTTCACTGTGATCTTTCGGCTCGAGAAGAATGGCCGCGGAGGAAAGACAGTAACTGTTCTGGATGGTTTGCCAAGAAACGAAGAATATCTCAAAACACTTGCGAAAGAATTAAAAGCGAAGTGTGGTGTAGGTGGATCTCATTTAATTGGTGAAAAATTCGGAATCGTCGAGATTCAAGGCGATAAAAGAGACGCGATCAAAAAAATTTTACAGGTCAAAGGGATCCCTTTTAAAGGGATGTAATTCTAGACTTAAGGTAACTTGTATTTTTGTTCGATAAAAGAGATCCTGTTTATATGCAGATGTACGGAACTAACTTGAACGTAGGGGTAAATTTGGCTGCGAAGAAAATCGTCATCGTTGATGACTATGAAGAAAGCTGCAAGCTTTTGGCGGAGATTTTGAGCTCTACCTATGATTGCAAGTATACTTCAGACAGCACGGCAGCGATGCGGCTCATTAACGAGCAGAGACCTGATCTTATTCTGCTGGATTATAAAATGCCTGGAATGCTTGGGGTGGATGTCTGTCGCGAAGTTCGCGAGCAGGCTGAAATTAAAAACACGCCAATTATTTTCGTATCCGGCGCAGCGACCATCGACGAGCGTATCAAGGCTTTCGAAACCGGCGCCAATGACTTCATCTCGAAACCTTTTCACGTTAAAGAACTTATCCTTAGAATCAAAGCGCGATTGGCTGAAAAAGAGCCCGAGGTAACCGCTCAATTAACTGCGGGGAACCTGCGCATGAACTTGTTGTCTCGCCAGATCTTCATCGACAATGAAGAGATCAGCGTGACACCTAAGCAGTTTGATATCTTGAAGCTTTTGGTGGCTGATAAGAACAATCTGGTCACTCGCGAAAAATGCTTGAGCGAGATTTGGGGTGACTCCGATGTGACTTCACGTAACGTGGATTCACAAATCAATTACCTAAAACGCAAAATCGCCAAGTTCAGCGGTCGCATCGTGGCGGTTCCATCATTGGGCTATCGCTTAGAAGCTTAAAATTGAAAATACATTTTTGATCATGAAAAGGCGGAATAACTTCCGCCTTTTTTATTGGCTATACACTGCCATTGTTTCGCCTCTACTTATGCGTGACCTCCTTAATCCAAAAGCATTTTCTCGAGGTCAAGATGTTCGATCACCGAACGCTTTCTGTACCGATTTAGTTGACCCAACTAGTGCTTAAACTAAACCATATTTACTAAGTAAAAATAGTTTGTTTATGGAGTGAAAATGTTGCGTTTATTAGTCGGTGCGTTTTTGTTGTGTTCAGTTTCAGGCGCAGAAGCGAGAAATTCCAGAGCGTTGGAAATTGGACCGGTGGTCTTTGATTTGCCAAAAAAGCCTGTTCAGGAAGGTCCAATCGCCATTAATCCAGGGTTTGAGCGTGCGGGTGACCGAAATCAAGGGCTCGGGAACGTTGCAATTGGTTCGACGGGAACTTTGACTACTGCCTGGACAATAACAGGTTCCTCCACCACCGCCAAAATGACCTTTGCCGCAACAACACTAACGGGTAGTGCTGGCTATAAAATCATTAAAGATGGTTGTAAAGGTGTCACGGTAGTCGCTGGGCAATCCTGCCCAGTTGAAGTTTCTTATAACTTCACTGCGTCTGGCATGCAGAATGTAATTTTGAATACGCCGTGGACAGTTGAGGATACTGGAACAAATCCCCCTACAACTTATTCCGGGACGGCTACTAAATCATATTCCGCCTACGTCGTTCCAGCGGCTCCAGAATATGAAGAAAATCCTGCTCCGCAGAATTGCCAAGGAGAATCACCGGGGTCAATTGTTCGTTTAGATAGTCAATCCTTAGGAGAAGAGATTTCTATCGTCGGGACGGGGCTTTATTTGGCCTATACATCAGAGAATTCAAAACAATTTGTTACGAACGCGCCAAAAGCAAATCGAATAGCAAACTTCAATCCTGAAGGTATGTCGGTTTCAGTTCTTCACTATTATGATCGCGTAAAACTACGGATATTCGAGGGTACTGGCACTTCGCGATTTGCAAAGTATATCAATCTTGAAGGTCAACGAGTCGTTGCAAGTTCTAACGCCGAAGAGTTGTACTATTTCGATTCGAATGGTCGACATATGACGACGAGAAATGCTTTGACGGGGGCAATTTTACGAACGTTCAATTATTCCAATAATAAATTGTCTTCGATCGTTGATGCTTATGGGAATACAACCAAATTTAATAGAAGTTCGACGGGCGTTCTTACATCCATCACGGCACCATTTGGTCAAAATACAATTATAACTACAGATTCAGCGGGGTTGATTACTTCAGTTAAAAATCCACTGGGTCAGACGTACACATTGGCTTATAAAACTGGAACCGACCTTCTGGAAAAATTCACAAAGCCGGGTGGTCAATATTCTACATTTAGCTACGACGTTAATGGCAAATTGACTAAAGATGCCGCTAGTGGAGGTAACCGTTGGGATTTGCTTCTGACTTTGATGTCTGATCAAAGAGTAGTAGATCAGAGCTCTGCCCTTGCAAGAAAAAATACTTACTATTTCTGGGGAGAAAAAGGAGACTCTCATCGTTATATCGATCATGCCTCGGGCGCATGGTCAGACAGTGTTTCGCTATATAATAATGGGGGAAATATCTATTATGAAGAAGGGTCCACAGAAAAAGTAGTTTCCCTACCGGATATGCGTCTCGATGTCCTTGCTGACACGCCAATTTTCCATTTGAAGCAATGGCTCGATGAAGAGACGAACAATCTTCCTTATGTCATGACGTCATTCCATAGATCGGTTAATGACAGTGTTGGCTTATTTAGTTTCGGCACTATAGTTGATTCTGCAACAGTTAATGATCGAACTATTTCTACAACAAAATACACGGCGGGCACCAAAACATATTTGACTACATCCAATCAAGGCGCAACTTCGACAAAAGTAATTGATCAGTTCGGTAAAACTTCCTCGTTTAAAACTGGGAATGATACTCCGTGGGCTTATAATTATGATGGATTTGGCCGATTGGCATCCAAGTCTCAAGGGGCTTATAACTCTGAAAAGTATCTATATGATTCAAATGGATACCTGCAAAGCGTAACAAATGCACGGAACGAAGTTACTTCATATTCTTATGATCTTGCGGGAAGATTAACGCAGATCAAGTTACCCGACAATCGGTTGATAGGTATGACATACGATGCGAATGGAAACAAAACCGGTATCATCCCTCCGTCAAAACCGCTGCATAAGTTTGTTTTTAATGCGATGGAGCTTATGAGTTCGTATCAGCCGCCAGCCCTTACTGGTGTGTCAGTTAAAGATACTACTTATACATACAATCAAGATAAACAGCTGACACAGATCACACGTCCTGATACCAGAACCGTGAAATATATTTACGAAACAAATACGAACCGTTTAGCGCAAGTTCAAGTTGCGCGCGGAGTTGATGAATATATTTATCGAGTTGGGTCAGATCGTATTGCACTAATTGATTCTGCGGATGGAATCAGATCTGTTTATAAATATTTTGGAAAGTCATTAAAATCTGAGGAGCAACGATTGGTATCAAACGACGCCTTCTTAGCCTCCGTTCAATATCTTTATGATAATGAGTTTCGCGTTTCGGCTCGTGTGCTTAAAGGAAATGGTTATACTTCAACTATAGGCATCACCTACAATGGAGATAGTGTTCCTACGAAAATTGGAAACCTAAATTTAACTTATAGCTATCCGTCGGGTCGCCTGGCGACAACGGCTCTTGATCGAATCACCGATTCCCGTACATATGATTCTCTTGGCAATCTGAAAAGCTATTCAGCTATTTATACTCCGACCACTGGCAGTGCGAGCACTTTATATTCATACTCTTTGACTAGAGATGCTGCGAGCAGAATTACGGGTAAAACTGAAACAATTGGTGGGGTGACCTCATCTTATGTTTACAAATACGATGTAGCCGGCAGACTAATCTCTGTAACCAAAGACGGAGCAACTAATAGTACCTTTAGTTATGATGCTAATGGGAATAAAACTGGCGGTACAATTAACGGTGTTGCATTTACAGCGACCTATGACGATCAAGATCGTCTTGCGACGTGGAACTCTGCCGTCTATTCGTATAACGCAAATGGTGACAACACCGGAATACAAAACGGAACCGTTGCCAACACTTATACATACGATGCTTTCAGCAGGCTTTTGGCGTCGGTCGTACCGTCAAGTAATTACAAATATCAGTACGACGGAAAGGGACGCCAAGTCAGAGTTTATTCAGCCACGACGGGTGCAACGGTCATGCGCAGAATTTATGAGGACGATCTAAGAATCGCGGCTGAATACAATGATGCGGGTGTCATAACTAAAGAATACGTGTACGGTACGAGCGCAAATTCACCTGATTACGCGATTATTTCTGGCGTTAGATATCGTTTTATTAAAGATCATCTTGGATCACCTCGTCTAATCGTGAAATCCAGCGATGGTACAATTGCTCAGCGAATGGACTACAGTGTATTTGGACAAGTTACCAACAATACCAAACCAGGCTTTCAGGCTTATGGATTTGCTGGTGGATTGCTGATTAGCTCGGTTGGTTTAACTAAATTCGGCGCGAGATGGTATGATTCTAATACTGGAAGATGGACAACCAAGGATCCTGTTAGGTTCGATGGTGGGGATACGAATTTGTTTGGGTATGTTGCCAATGACCCGATCAATGGAATCGACCAGCTCGGCCTTGGGACTTTGCAAGTCGGAATTGCCTTCAACTACCACTTTGCTGGATTTAACGGCCAAGGGGGATTTGGTATTGCCTTTGACACTCATGGCGGTATTGGCGGCTATACCTATGAAGGCGGTGGTATTGGCGCTGGAGCGACCACAGGATTCGGTGGAAGCATCCAGACCTCAAATGCCGACAACATTTGCGATTTAAGAGGAAACTTTGCAAACTCAAGTGTGCATGGTGGAGGCGGTCTCGGCGGTGCGCTGGATATATTCAGTGGTCATGCGCCCAATGGATCGGAGATTAACGGTGCTGGAATTACCTTCGGAGCTCAAGAGGGCGGTTCGATAAGCACCGGCATTACCAACACGCAAATAACACCTTGGAGATTCCACTAGAATGATTAAAAAGACGATAGCCATCTTGATTAAAATTTTGGGAGCCGGAGCACTCGGCATGTGGTTTTACGCTGCACACCTCTATGAGGTGTTCCGCACTTATCCCACGGCTCCAAATACAGACACCGGAAATATTGTTCCGTTTCTCTGGAAAACGCAAAATGTGTTCATCACAGAAAAGGAAAGTCTTGAATACGATGTCCTTTTTTATGGCGCTATCATCCTTTTTGGTGTTGCAGCGATCTCCTATGCTTGGGCGCAGAAAAAATTCAAAGATCCGGCTCTTTTTCCTGAGTCCACTTTTGGAGGGCCACCAAGTCGTCGTCACAAGTTAGCAATGATCACCGTCTTCATTTTAGTTCTTCTTGTGGCGCTATATTCGTATTTAAGGCCACGGTTTGGATAAGATAGCCGTGCCAAAATTACGATTCCTCCTGCGAACCCGTGCCTGGAGCGTGCCAAAAAGTGGAACTCTGCCGTGGAAAGGGGCGCCAGGTCAGAGAGTATTCAGCCACGACGGGTGCAACGGTTATGCGCAGAATTTATGAGGACGATCTAAGAATCGCGGCTGAATACAATGATGCGGGTGTCATAACTAAAGAATACGTGTACGGTACGAGCGCAAATTCACCTGATTACGCGATTATTTCTGGCGTTAGATATCGTTTTATTAAAGATCATCTTGCGGCAGCAGCTGCCAATGGAGGTCTAACGACGTACACTGGTGGTTCGACGCAAGGATATTGGGGAAACTAGATGAAAAAGTTGATTGGAATAATTTGTATACTCGCCGTACTAGCAATAGCTGGATTAGTTTTTTTTCAGGGTGGATCAGCTAAGAATTTTGAAGAGACGGTCAGAGTAAAAAAGTCGAATCCTAGTGATTTGATCGGAGGCTTCAAGAGTTTTCAAAGCCCCGAGCAGGTGATTGAGATGCTAAAAGCGGCAGGTTTATCTTGGACAGTTCTTTCGGATACAAAATTATCAGCTAAAGATAGTCGCCCAGAGTTTAGCGAGTACTCGATCAAGATCTCCAAATATACTGATTTGGCCATTGAAGGGACCTTAGAACTTAACTTCATCAATAGGCGTCTTTACAAGGCTGTTTTTTACCCCTCCAACTACGATGCTTATCTCGAAAAAGTCGGATCAAAATATCCAATAGATTTTTTGAAGCAGAAATCGACGAAAGCGACGGAGACAATTTTGATCGAAGCTGGTGAAAATCAGAGCGGAAAGTACATTCAATGGGTAGATGGTCCTCTCGAAAATGAAGTGACCGAATGGATAAAAAGATTTTCCTGAGAAAGCGCGTCGTTTCGGCGTTAGTGATTCTGGGGATTTTAATTGCGGTTGGTATCTGGATTAAGGGATGCCTTGCTGTTGATAGATGCCTGGATTCAGGTGGCTGTTGGGACGAGATGGGAAAAGCCTGTCGTTCCTCCACAGAACCCGTGCCTGATCGTGCCGAAAAATTCAATAAAATTTGAATCGCTGGCACGATCAACTCAACGTTTTTGGTCATCCTTATGAAGGATGAGCTGGAGGATACAAATGCCGAGTAAGTTTTTTTTATACAGGGTCGAAGCAGCCGTTTTGCTCTCCCTATTTGTTGGTGCCTTTGCTGCAACGATTTACTCAGGAAGTGTTGGATGGTTCATCATTATATGGGTTGTGACTGGGATAGGAGCAGTTCATCTTAATCGTTTAAGATGTCCAACATGCGGTGAAAGAGTCATGCGACGACGAACTAAATACTTTTATGTGGGAAGACTTTTCTTCCTCAAAAAATGTAGTAAATGTGGTTTCGATCTTACCCAGTTATAGCGTGCCAGAGATTCTTTTCCCTGCACGCGACCCGTGCCTAGATCGTGCCAAAAAATTCAATAAAATTTGAATCGCTGGCACGGTCCACTCAAGCACTTTGTCGCAATCCGTTGACACGCTAAAAGTGACTTTGGCAACCGCTCAAAAGCAGATCCCCTATGGATATTCTTGGAGATATATTTAACGGATATAATGGTTATCTTTGAACTCCTGCTGGTTCGATTAAATCGCGCTCTGGTGGGAAATTTAGGAGGGCACAACAATGCGGATGTCCAAAATAATTCTCATTCTATCTCTGAACTTAGTGTTCTTCGTTCCTTTATATTCAGAGGCAACGAAGTGCCTAAAAAAAATGGATATTAAACAGCTTAAAGAATCATTTCCCGCTGTAATTAAGGGAAAGGTTTTGAGTCGAGACAAGGCTGACTCGCCAAATGAATCTTATCGGATGCGAGTTCAGGTTACAAAAACTCTAAAAGGTAAAGTAAAAGAGACAGAGCTATTGGCTAACGAGGAACATTTTGATGCGCCAATGGTTAAGCGAATTTACTACAAGATCGGACAAGAATACACTTTTCCACTCGATAAGGATAAGAATGGAAAGTTTGTTGTTGTATTGCCAGCAGATGGCTGTCCTGAGCTTCCATAGCTAAATAGAATTTTGATCATCATAAAAATCGTGGCCGTTCCGTGGCCAAAAAAATTACTGAGGTTCGATTTTGGCGAAGCTTCTAGAGACCTAGTGTCTTGGGATGGGTTTTGAAATGAAATGCTAAGAAGCCGTCTTCCCGCTCTTGAAGTTCATTTTGGAGTGGTATAATTGAATGAGTGGAGCGTGATAGCTCCACTTTGTTATAGTTTCGGCCGGATTCGCGTCACGACTTTTTTTATGGCAAATGATCCTGCCATAATTGGAAGAGTGAGGGTAAACATTATTAAAAAAAATGTGGCGATCGTAACGTAGCTAATATTCAGATGCCTAATTGTAAAATCTGATCTTCCATTTTGCAGTGATCCGAGAACCATGATTCCAATAAATACAAGTGAACAGGCTGCTGGAATTGGAATACTTACTACTAGACACTCTTTGAAGGACGCCCATAGTTTGCCAGAACTGAACACAACATATGGGATGGTAGTCATGGAAGATAGCAAGAACAATGCAGCTAACACGTCTTTATTATTTATAAATAAATAATAAGCCATAAGCTGTAAAAACGGCATAATCACAAGCAGTAGTAGTCTTTTATTATTCTGTAAATATATTTTCATTTATATAGTTTACGGTTTCTTTTTCAAAGTTCTTAAAAATATTAACCAGGTGTATCAGCTCGATACGCATTTTAAATCACTAGAGGAAAGCTTTCGATCTTTTGTGGGGTATTTTTGCGGAAGTGACTCCGCCTTTTTTATAATTCACAATCCATTTCTTCGTTTCTCGCCATCTTAAGACAAACAGCTCCTTTGTTGCCGGCTTCGCCGTCGACACCATCTGGAGCATCGCGGTCGCAAGGTGGGAAGACCGTATCCGCCGGCGTTCCGTTTTGTACGGACCCGCGGTAGCCGCGTTCTCCCTTTTCTCCTGCAAAATTATCCCAGTTCAATGTAAAGTTTGAGTTTGTTTCAATGGCGACCTGAAGGCTGCCTGCATTTCCGCCGTAGCCGCCATTGGTTCCGGCGCAACCGGGATGTCGCCCAGGAATTGTGATGGCGCCGTTTTTACCGTGACCGCCGTTTTCACCGCGAAGAATAACATTGAGATTTCCGCGGGCCAGCTTGGCGTTTATCTGAATTCCTCCACCGCTTCGACCGCGAAGACCCCAGGCAGCTTGCGTGTTGGGGGCAAAGTTTTGGATCGTGCCACCCTCAGCGATCAGTTCGTCGACTTGGATAGTTAATGGATACTCGCCTGTGGTGATGACTGCATTTTTTCGAATCGTTAACTTATGAGCCTTGATGATTTCAAGTTTATCGAGAGTGCGTGCCCCATCCCAAACCAGATTATCCCCGGCCGAGAAGCCCTGGAGTGGAGTATTTTCTGTTTCATTTTTATCTTTAAGTTCGACGGAACAAGCGGGTGTGATGAAGAGAAAGAAAAAGAGAAGGGAAATTGTTGTGCAGATTTTTTTTATGAACATAAAGGGTCCTTTCACAAGACCCCTTTGCAATTTTCAATGAATGGCAAGGCCGAATAAATTCAGTCCTTTGATTTGTGAGCCGGATGTCCGGACTCACGTTATTTGATAAGATTCTTGGCTTCCTTTTGGGCTTCCACAACGGACTTATTGAAGGACTCGAAAAACTCGGGTTTAATTCGATAAAGAGCCAGGTGATGTTGAAACAGGTGGGTATTCAACTCTGGGTGTTCTTGAATGCTTGATTTAATTTTCTTCATCAGAATTGAATCTGACACCAATTTTTTAGAGAACTCTTCCATAAAGGCCTCGTCGCGGAATTTTTCATAGCTGGTGAAGCCGAATTCTTGCAAAGAAAGGTCTTTGATGATTCCGTCTCGGCCTTCTTTGATCTGCTTGTCCATTTCTGTCGTGTATTCCGGAAATAAAGGTGACTTGGAAGTTTGAACCGCCTTTAAAAGGTTCATGGCGATTTCTGCGCTTTTCTCCAGGCTTACTTGTCGCGGTTTTCCTTCTGGATCCAATAGCAACAAGTTATTGAAAACATCCTCAGGAGTTTCCGCATGCGCCGGAGGTGCATCGCCGAGTGTTTTCATAATTTCAGCGGAGGAAATCACAATTTCATAGCGCAGACTTTGCTCCAAGATCTCTTTTGTCGACAGAGACAAGACCTGCTCTTGAAGGGCCTTTAAGCGCATCTTGTCGTCTTTTTTTATCTTGCGAAGGTTCATGGCTTTCAAGGTTTCAAGAGATTGCTCCAGCCACATGATGCCGATGCGATTTAAAAGCACCGGACCTTTGCATTGAGCGACCATCAAAGAGATGCGCGCCAATGCCTGGGCGTTCTTCATATTGCCTTCGCGACGAACTTGAGCCTTGGTGATAGCAAATATATCGTTGGCGTCCCCTAACATCGCGGAGCCGCTGCCGCTGGCAGAATAGGCGTTGCAGCCTTGAATGGATAAATCAGAAAGTTTTAAAAAGTTTTTGGCTGTCTGTGCATTGCTCGAGGACTTTTTCATCTGGGTCAGCAATGAGAAAAACTGACGGCTGCCGGGGGAGGGAATGATGATTTTTTCGGTCTCTGGTAGCATCGAATTTAGCTTTGCAGCGATTTCAATCAAAGACTTTGATGATGGCGTCGCCATCGGATCTGCTTTTTGTGGTGATAAAGTGATGGCTGTATTGGAATCAGCAGGAGCTGGGGCCGCAGCGGTCGCTGCAGGGCTTTCGCTTGGCGAAGCTGCCAGAGCAAGAGTAATAAATAAATGAAGCATAACCCTCCTAGAGTTTCATTTTTCGAGCGGTCTTAACGAGCTTTTGGACAGCCCACAGGATATCTTTGTCATAGGCAAAGATGCGATCAATATCTTTCAAGTCAATCCATGCGACTCCACGATGATAAGCGGCATCTTGCACAGGACGAACTTCATGCCATTCTTCATTCAGGGTGCCCAGAAAAAATCGCGTGTCACAAGGCTGATTCTTGCCATTCCACGTGAAGTCATATTTTCTTCTGAATTCCGTTTCCGGAAAAACTTTAATTTTATAATCAGTTTCTTCCAGTGATTCACGCACAGCTGTGGTCGCAGCATTTTCACCAGGATCAATCATTCCACCGGGTAAAAAGAAGTACTTCTTTTTTGAGATAGGATCTTCCGCGTGAAAGCCTAGGATTTTATTTTTATAAACGACAACAGCCGAAGCGCGTTCGCGGTAGACTTTTTCTGACTTGGCTTGCTTTTGTTCCTCACGACGATCCTGAAAAAAGCCAGTGATCAAGTCAGAGCATTCTTTTTCAAGAATCCCTGTTGAAACTTGCACTTGATGGTTCAGTCTTCCATCCGTCAATATTTTATAAAGGCTTTCGACGGCGCCACCTTTGGCGTCTTTGGCGGCATAGACAACGCGGCCCACGCGCGCTTGTTGAATCGCTCCGGCGCACATCACGCACGGTTCAAGGGTGACATATAAAGTGCAGTCTTCTAAACGCCAGGATTGAAGCTTTTTAGCGGCTCTGTGCAAACACAAAAGTTCGGCATGGCCCAGGGGAGTGTGAAGAGTTTCGCGAACGTTCGCGGCTTGCGAAAGAAGTTCTCCGCTTGGAGAAACCAGAACGGCGCCAATAGGGACTTCGCCGTTCTTTGCTGCTTTGTGCGCAAGGCTTAAAGCTTTGCGCATCCATTTTGTGTCTTGGGTTTCACTCGTCTTCATTAGGGATATTTTAGATCGCCCTCATAGAAAAGCTCAATCCAATTATTCTTTTTGGTCAGCTGATGCCAGCGCCAGTCCCAGAAAAATATCGCTTTGCCTGTGCTGACTCGGTATTGCATTCCATAGTCGGCATTCGCCATGAAATAAAACGCAGTGCTTTCAGCGAAGTCATCAAAGGGGTTGGTAGCAGCATAGGTTGAAACAAAGTTGGTTTGGTCGAATTGAAAGTAGAAATCAGGCATTTCTTTTAAAGAAATAGATTCTTTCCCCTCGCAGCCGTAAAAACACATCTTTGACCAAAATGGAAACATGTTCTGTTTGTCTGGCTCAAGTGCGTTTTGCCAGCTCAATGCGGACCAAGAGTTGACTGCCGGAATCATGATTTTCATTTTCTCGCGATACTCTTCTTCGGTTTGTGCTTTCTTCGAGCAATCTTTTCCGGGAGCGCAGACGAAGTTATTCGCCTGGTTCAAGTAATCGAAAATGTGCGCAAACTCGTGTGTCACTACGTATTGTAGAGTGTGCAGAGGCGATTTACTTTTGATCCAAACTTGTGGCCCGTCTGTGCCCACTTCGTAGCGAGGTAATTTAGATCCAAAAAGCAATTGCTCTTTCCAGCCAAAAACTGAATTCGGATCAATATTCAGTTCAATCAGTTCTCGGCTGATGAACATGAATGCAGCGTTCTCTTTACCCATGCCTGCCATCGCCAATGATTCCATTTTATCGACGATGAAAATGCGCGGAAGAGAGCAGAACATTTTCTGCAATGGTTTTTGAAGAACATCATAAAGATGTTGTAGATTTTCGATGGCCTTCTGATTGATTTCGCCACAATTGGAATCTTGAGTGTCTTTCACACTGCAAGTAATCTTGGCAATTCGAGCCCGGCAGTCTTGCTGAGCGGTGGGCGCAGAAAGCAACTCGGGGGTCATTTTCAGTGCGGGAGGAGTGCCAATCACGAAATCCGGCGCCAAGTGAGTCGCCCAATCCGACATTTTCGTCGGTTGAGAGTTATGAGCCAAAGCTCCTGGTGTTCCCAATAATACTAATGATATTAGATAGATAAGTTTCATGAGCGAGACGATACACACAGTTCAAAAATGAATCCACCTAGGAATCTTTATAATTCATTGCGTTAAGACCTCGAGGGGTTGCCCCTCTGTTGCCTCTTTGTTATACACTCTCATTCTTATTTCTCTCTTAGACCACATTGGAAGGTAGGTGATTGTCGTGGCAATGGTTAAAATCAAAGACGGTGAGTCTTTTGAATCAGCGTTCCGTAAATTCAAAAAATCTTGCGAAAAAGCAGGTATTCTTTCTGAAGTTAAAAAACGCGAACACTTCGAAAAACCTTCTGTAAGACTTAAAAAGAAATCTATCGCAGCTCGTAAGCGCGCTGTTAAGAAATCTCGTAAAGGTTGGGGCGAATAGTTCTTAATTGAATTATAGTTTCTTACTCACAAGAGGCGACCCACAAAGTCGCCTTTTGTCATAATCACCATAGGGAGTTTTCATGGAAATTAGAGACAAAATCATGGCTGATGTTAAAGCCGCAATGATCGCCAAAGAATCACTTAAGCTGACAGCACTTCGTGGTCTGCAAGCTGCGATCAAAAATCGTGAAATCGATATGCGCCCGGATCCAATCACTCCGGAAGAAGTGATGAACGTTGTTAAAAAACTAGTTAAGCAACGTAAAGAATCCATCGATCAATTTCAACAAGCTGGTCGCCAAGACTTGGTTGATCAAGAATCTGCTGAATTGAAAGTATTGGAAGTTTATTTGCCAACGCAAATGAGCCGCGAGCAAATCGAAGCTCTAGTCACAGAAGTTATCGCTGCAACTGGCGCGAAAACTGTGAAAGACATGGGCCCGGTAATGAAAGAAGTTATCGCTCGTGCCAATGGCGCCGCTGACAATAAAATTGTGAGCGAAGTTATCAAAGCCAAACTAGCCTAGTTTTTCCCTCGGAAAAATTGGACCTTGCCTAAAGCCTGACGGGACTCATGTTTAACGTGAGTTCCCGACGGTCAAAATAGAATTAAACTGGAAGGTACATGCGTTTTTCCCAAGACTTTATTGAGAGAGTGTCCGAGGGCAATAACCTCGTCGATATCATCTCCCAATACACACAGCTAAAACAGAGTGGCTCGGGCCTGATGGGTCGTTGTCCATTTCCGGATCACGTTGAAAAAACGGCGTCCTTCTCTGTTTCAGAAGTGAAACAGGTCTACCACTGCTTTGGTTGTCATAAGAGTGGTAACTTGTTTTCATTCCTGCGCGATTATCAGGGCATGAGTTTCCCTGAGGCTGTTGAGTACCTTGCGAACCGCGCCAGCATCCCGATTCCCGCTCCAGAAGCGAATGACCAGCAACGTGATCAAGCTGCGGATAAAAAGAAGTCGTTGTTAAAAGTAAATAAGCTCGCTGCTGATTATTTTTCAGAGCAACTTCGTCGCGTGTCGAATGATCATCCGGTTAAGAAATATATCGCCAGTCGTGGCCTTTCCCAGGAAGTGATCGACACTTTCGGTATTGGTTACGCGATTGCCGAGTGGGATGGTCTTGAGCGCGTTTTACAAAGCAAGCAAGTGCCGATGGCCTTGGCTGAGGAAGCGCGCCTGGTGAAGGCTCGCAATGGCAAGCCTGGTTATTTTGACCTCTTCCGTGATCGTTTGATGTTCCCGATCTTCTCCGCCATGGGTGAGCCCATTGCGTTCGGTGGACGTTATTTAGAGAAAAAAGAAACTGAACCCAAATACCTGAACTCTCCCGAAACGCCGGTCTTTATTAAGGGTCGCGTACTTTACGGTTTGTCACAGACCGCCCGTTATATTCGTTCTGAGGACCAAGCCCTTATTGTTGAGGGGTATATGGATCTGGTGTCCCTGTATCAGGCGGGCATTAGAAACTCTGTGGCGACCATGGGAACGGCATTGACTCCAGAACATGGCAAGATGCTTAAACGCATGACTCGCAATGTGGTGGCGTTGTTTGACGGTGACTCCGCGGGGATGGAGGCGGCAGAACGCAGTCTTCCGATTCTTTTGGCGGCTGATTTGTATCCTAAGGGGCTGACGTTACCAAATAACATGGACCCTGATGATTACGTGAAGAAGTACGGTGCCGATGCCCTCAAGGCTGAATTAGATCGTGCTCCTGACTTGTTTGTGCTGATTTTGAATCGTTGGATGGAGGGTTACCGTGGTGACGCTCCTGAAAAAGTGAAGCTTGCGGATAAGTTGAAGCCTCTGTTTGAGATCATTCCGGATCAGCGTCTGCGTGATTTGTACCTGGCTGAGGCCGCACAAAAGATGGCAGTGACCCTGCCGTGGCTGCGTCAGGCTGTCGGATTGCAAAGCAGTGGCCCTGTATATTCGCAAAATCGCAGCTCGTTCTCTAGGACGGTGCAGCCAAATCAGAATGCTCAACAAGCTAACCCGGCGGCCGCTCCGCAAGCGTCAGACTCTGTAGAAGGTGGCAAAATCACCCTCAAAGGAGCCTCAAAAGCGGAAGCAATGCTATTAGGATTGGTACTCAAAAGTCGTGCCAGTTTTGAGCAATTTGTGAATGAAAATGTGCTGGCAAGTATTGCTCATCCGGGAGTGAAAAAGATCCTGGAAAAAGCGACTGATGTGTATAGACAAGACTTAAATAAGTTTGATAAATTGACCAGTCTCCTTGTCTCCTATGTAGATCATCCGGAATTATTATTTCAAGAGGCACCAGCCAGTGAAGGTGACCCCGGATTTGATGAAGAAGCTGAGGCGAAGCTTCTGCGCGATTGCTTTAAGCGCGTGCGCGACAATTTCTTGCGCGATCAAGCAAAGCAATTGGCTCAGGAATTAAAGTCCGAGCCAAGCTCTGAAAAGTTGGAACAGATTATGAAGGCACACAGAGATCGACTATCTCTGAATAAAGGATAAAGGCGGGTCATTGATGAAACAAAACCTACCAAACAAACAAGAGAAAGAGCCCGTAAAGGTTCTTTCTTTGCAGGAACAGGAAGCTCTGGTTAAAGAAGAAATCCAGAAATTCCTGAAGCTTGCGAAGGAAAAGGGTGCGTTGACGATCGAAGAGATCAACGACCTTCTTCCACCTGAGATCATTGCCCCAGCTGCATTGGACCAGTTCATGCATGGCCTTGAAGGCGCGGGTGTAGTTATTTCAGACTTGTCTGAAACTTCGAAAGAAGAAGAGGGTGAAGGAAACTTCCTGGAAAGCCCTGATTCTGAGGACGAAGAAGTAGATGAAGAAGAAAAAGCAGAAAGCGAAGACGTTAAGGGTAACGACCCGGTTCGCTTGTATTTGCGTAAAATGGGTTCCGTATCTCTCCTAACTCGTGAGGGTGAGGTTGAGATCGCTCGTCGTATTGAAAAAGGGGAGCGTGAAATCGTTCGTGCGATCCTTTTGTCACCTCTAGGGACATACGAGATCATTCAACTTGGTAAGCGTCTTGATGAAGGCCGTATCAAAGTTA
Organism: Bdellovibrio sp.; assembly: GCA_039594295.1. Lineage (GTDB taxonomy): Bacteria > Bdellovibrionota > Bdellovibrionia > Bdellovibrionales > Bdellovibrionaceae > Bdellovibrio. The sequence continues at coordinate 61,977 of JBCNNR010000017.1, read as the reverse complement.
AATCGATCTTCCGTGGTCTTGAGGATGAAGAAACTCAATACGATGAAAAGGAATACATCGATAAAATTCACGAATTGATCGGTAAAGTTACGGAATACCAAAAAGCTGCTGCGAAGCAGTTCGAAGTTCTACGTAAAGAAGAAACCAACACGCCAGCTCGTCAGGCTGCAATGAAAGAACTCGTTGCGATGAATGACACTTTGATGGCTGTGTTCGAATCTGTGAACTTCAACCGTAAAACGATCAACCGTGTTGTGATCAAGTTCAAAAACTTGGTGAATCGTATCGGTACTCTTCGTCGTCGTATCAAAGACGGTGTTGAGCGTACGTTCTCTAAAGACGTTGCTTCCATGACTGAGCGTATGAAGCTGGTTGAAAGCAATGAAAAAGAACTGACACGCATGACTCGTGATACAGGTCTTAATTATCAAAAATTCAGATCTTATGTGTTGCAAGCTCAGGAAGCAGAAGTCCGTATCAAGCGTTTGGACTCTGAAACTGAGATGAATCACACATGGGTTAAGGAAACATACACAGCTATCTGGAAAGGTGAGCGTGAGGCCGATGCAGCGAAATCTGAATTGGTTGAAGCGAATCTACGTCTAGTTGTATCTATCGCTAAAAAGTACACAAACCGCGGTCTTCAATTCTTGGATTTGATCCAGGAAGGTAACATCGGTTTGATGAAAGCGGTTGATAAGTTCGAATATCGTCGTGGTTACAAATTCTCGACATATGCGACTTGGTGGATCCGTCAGGCGATCACTCGTGCTATTGCCGATCAGGCGCGTACGATCCGTATCCCTGTTCATATGATTGAAACGATCAATAAGCTTGTTCGTACATCTCGTTACTTGATTCAAGAGCTTGGCCGTGAGCCAACCCCTGAAGAGATCGCAGATAAAATGGACATGCCGGTAGATAAAGTTCGTAAAGTTCTTAAAATCGCAAAAGAGCCGATTTCTTTGGAAACTCCAGTGGGTGAAGAAGAAGATTCGCACTTGGGCGACTTTATCGAGGACAAAAAAGTTATCAACCCTGCAGAGGCGATTGTTAACTTGAACTTGGCTGAACAAACACGCCGTGTTCTTGCGACTTTGACTCCGAGAGAAGAGAAAGTTCTTCGTATGCGTTTCGGTATCGGTGAAGAAGCCGACCACACTTTGGAAGAAGTAGGTCAAGACTTCAACGTAACTCGTGAACGTATTCGTCAGATCGAGGCGAAAGCTCTTCGTAAGCTTCGTCACCCTTCTCGCAGCAACAAGTTGAAAGCTTTCGTAGACAGCTAGATCTTGTTTCTAAAGCTAGAAAATTAAAAGGGCTCCCACTGGGAGCCCTTTTTTTATTTGTGCATTTAAAGTCTTTATAGCCTCACTGTTGCGATATTTATCAACAGCCTGGGTCAGTCGTTGATATCGACATCTGAGGCGAACATTGGCGGCGTGATCTTTCCACTTTCAAGCTCTGACAGAACTGCGCGAAAATGAGAGCGTAAGATTTCATTTTCTGCATTGGTATAGCAAAAAAGAAATGTCAGTTGCATTTGCTCAGTCGGTGAAAGTTTGAACAGAGACCACACCAACGGCAGTGTTGGAAAAGTAAAATTTCTTTTCTTGTCGAAAACTAATTTTACGAAAGTCTTAGAAACTTTAAGGTGATTCGCGCAGTGCTGAAGAGAGAAGCTGGCCTTTTTTTCTTTAGCCGCTTTGTACTTGAACTGTAAAAAATCGCGATAATCTGAATAACTGTTAATCTCTGAACTCATACTCCTAGGATACCCAACAGCAATCAGTTGAGAATGTTAAACATCAATGAGCAACCAAATACTGTACTCACTATGATTACGGACGAACAAAGAATTTCTTCGAAGTTTACAGGCGGTGAACGATTGTTTGTTATCTACCAGTAATCCAAAGGGCCGAACCATGTCGAACACTTTCAAGTGCCGAGCGTACAAATCTGTTCCCATGTGTAAGCAACTTCAAAAATGGTGATGGGACTTAGTGATTGAAGTTTCATTGAATGCGACAGCTGCGGCAACTGCGGCAAAAATTCTGAAGGGTGAGTAATGAGTGGTGCTCACCGGTCACCAATAAAGAAGTTTGCTATAGACAAAGGGGACGATGTTTCGTTCGAAAACTACATTTGTGTCGGCTTTTGTTGAACTTCGTGTCCGTGTCGGTAGAATAGGATCAATGAAGAAAATGACAAAGATTGTGCTCACAGGTGCTCCGTCCTCTGGAAAAAGCTCAGCCTTGGAGGCTATTGCTGTACTCAACCTGGAGTACGTGTCTTTGGTGCCGGAAAGTGCGGTCGTTTTGTTAAAAGGTGGATTTCCGGCACCTGCTCACGAGGACCTCGAGCAGATTCGGGCCTTTCAAAAGTCGATATTAACCGTTCAGGAAAATTTGGAAGACATTTGCGCACGGAAAAATCCGGGAGCGACGCATATGATCCTGGATCGGGCGAAGTTGGATGGGGCCGCTTTTTGGCCGCCGGGGATTGAAGACTATCTTGGCAATTTTCCGGTACGGATTGATGAGGAGCTTTCCAAGTACGACCATGTCTTGTTCTTGGAGCTTCCCAAGAAGGAGCATTTTGGTGGAGTTCATCAATCCAGATTTCATAACTACGAACAGAGTCTTGAAAGTGAGCGCCGTCTGGAAAAGGTTTGGGGTGCACACCCCAGCTTTATTCGCATCGAAGCTCATCAAGACTTCAACAAGAAAATCCAGGCGATCATGGACACTCTGAAAAGGCTTGGCGCCATCTGTTGACTTCAAGTTGCTGCGTTTTAAGATAGGCGATGACTCGACTGTCCCAAATGAAATTTTCCAAAAAAGTCTTCCTTACGATCTTTGGGATTGGTGTTTTGACCACTCTTGCGATCAGCCTGATTCTGAATATCATGGTCACGCATCGACTGAATTATGAGTTCGAAGATTCTTATCTGGATCATATGAACCTGCTGTCCAAAACTTTGGTTCTTTTGGATCAAGACAAGGAAGTTCCGGTTCTGAACAGTCTTTTTGAGGAGATGATCAATCACGATGCGGATAATCTGTCGGTTAAACTGGTCGATCAAAGCGGTCAGATTTTGGGCCACATTAATAAAGATAACTATGCAGATCGTGTAGATTTGGTGACATTGTTGCCTCATCCTGACGGAGTGGTCTGGATTGATGGGCAGATGATCGTTTTGACGTCATTTAAATACAAAAACAATGTTCCGTATCGCTTAGTCGCGACTATTTCCACGGCGACGATTGATAAAGAAATTCAAGATATTCATGTGATTCTTCTCGTGACGGCAGTGGGTCTGATATTGATGTCTTTATTTTTGGCACAAATTCTGACCAAGACACTTTTGCGCAAAGTCGGGTCGATTCATTCGACCTTAGAAGAAATCACTCACTCGCAGGATTATTCAAAACGTGTGGTTGTAGTGGATAACTCTCAGGACGAAATCGATGGCTTGGGTTCGAATCTGAATCGAATGCTTGAAGCTTTACAAGCCAGTCAGTCCCAATTGTTAGAAGCTGAAAGAGACAAGGCTCGCAGTCAAGTTGCAGCTCAAGTGGCTCACGATATTCGCAGTCCCTTAATGAGTATGAACATGGCTTTGGCGCAAATCGAAACGAAACAGCTTGAGCCCTTAGCTATTTTGAAAAGTGCCATTGCGCGGGTTGCGGGGATCGTGCAAAAACTTTCAGCTTCGTCGGCAAAACCAGAGGAAGCGACTGGAGTTGAGAATCCAAAATTGACTTTGATCGAACCTTTGGTTGCCAGCGTGGTCAGCGAGCAAAATGTTAGAAGAACTTCTGGCGAGACATTAAAGATCAAAGGTTTAACGGCTCAGCCGCAAATTTGGAGCGTGGTGCAGGTCAATGAACTGCAAACGGTGATTTCCAATCTGATCAATAATGCTTTCGAGGCAGGAGCTACCAATGTCGACCTTCAATTCGGGAGCGAAGGCAAAGAGTGGACACTGGCAATTAAAGATAACGGCAGTGGTATGTCGCCAGATGTTTTGGAAAGAATTTTTGATCGTGGTTTTACTCATGGCAAAGCGACGGGATCAGGATTGGGACTTTTTCATGCGAAATCCGTGATTGAATGGAATGGTGGAAAATTGGTTGTTAAAACGACAATGGGGATGGGAACAACCTTTACGATCCATCTGCCTAAAGAGAAGAATCCGCCATGGCTTCCTGCTCAAATCGAAATGGATCCGGAGCAACCCATTGCCTTTATCGACGACGATAGCAATGTTTTGAAAGCCTGGAAGGATAAGGCCATCGCAAGCGGTTTAAGGCAAGCGTCGTTTTATTCTTCTATAGCAGAGTTGGAGCGGGCCCACGAATTACCACAGATCCTTGCTTCTGGGGTGATAGTGATTGACCATAACTTAGGTGATACCAAAAAAGGTCTCGAATTCTTGGGGGAGATCGCCATCGGCAAACGATCTTACCTGTGTACTTCTGATTTCGATGAAAAGCGAATTCAGGACAAGGTTCGAGCTTTGGGTATCAACATGATTCCCAAGCCCTGGATCACATTGTTTGAAATTAAATTGAGGAATTCCTAATGCGTATTCTGATCGTTGATGATGAAACACTTGTTCGTAAAACTATGCAGGCTCAAATTCCATCCGCACACACTGTTGCTTTGGCAGATTCAATGGATGAGGCTTTGGATATTCTGGATAAGCAAATTATTGATCTCGTCTTTACGGATTTGTCTTTGGATGAATCTTCGGACCGCGTGGGTATTCAACTTATCCAGGAAATTTCAAAAAACTATCCATCCACAGTTGTGGTGGCGATGACCGGTCATGATGAATCTCAATTGGTCGAGACCTGCATGAAAGCGGGTGCTGTTGATTACCTGGTTAAACCTTTTGATGCCAAGATGTTGGCGCAAGTGATCCGCAAGGCTCCCGTTTTGCATCGCCTGCTTCGTAAAAATCAGACTTTGAAACATCAGGCAGGTGCAAAGTTAGTAAAACCCATTAACCTTTATACCAAATCTCCAGCTTTCAAGGCGGTTATTGAAACGGCCAAAAAAATCAGAGGTTCTGGCCATTCGGTTTTGATTCGCGGGGAGAGTGGTTCGGGTAAAGAAGTCATGGCTCAATATCTGTGGAGTTTGGAACATGATGACTCTCGTCCATTTATTGCCGTGAATTGCGGGGCGATTCCTTCTCATTTGGCGGAATCAGAGCTTTTCGGTCACAAAAAAGGGGCTTTTACGGGGGCGACGGAATCCCGTGCTGGAAAATTCGAAAGTGCCGATGGGGGAGACTTGTTCCTGGATGAGTTGGCGACCTTAAGTATGGATTTGCAGGTCAAGCTTTTGCGCGCCCTCAGCAGTGGTGACATCTATCCTGTGGGTCAAGACGTCGGAAAAAAAGTGAACTGCCGCACGATCGCTGCGACCAATGAAAATTTGGAAGAATTGATCGCTGACAAAAAATTCCGCGAAGATTTATTTTTCAGAATTAAAAAGTTCACGATCACTTTGCCTCCGTTAAGGGAACGCAAAGAGGACATCTTGGATTTGGCCCATCAGTTTTTAAGTGAAAGCCATTACCGTGAAAAGTCCTTTACTCCAGAGGCCGAGCAATTGTTGCTGAACTATTCATGGCCGGGGAATATTCGCGAACTTAAATCTGCGATCGAAGTCGCTTGCGTTCTGGCGGATGACGTACAAATAACTCCAGCGGATATCACTCCTCATCTGGTCCAGTCTGCTGCGGTTTTTGATGATGTTATTAAAACACAATCGGTCGAGGAAATAGACGAAAAGGCTCTTGAGGGTCGATACAGTCATGTTGTTTCTGAGTTTGAACTGAAGCTGATCAACTTTGCCTTACAAAAGAAGGGGAGCGAGTCAGCCGCAGCCCGCTATTTGGGAATTCCGCGCAGTACCTTGGGGGACCTTAGACGTCGTCTGCATAATCTTAAGAATAACTAATAGATACCGGGAAGGTCCACACCCGGGATATATACCTTGACCCTCTCTGATGATGTTTTTAGCATTTTTAAATCAGGGAGGATTTCATGTTTTTACGTTTAGCCGTTGTGCTTTTATCGGTCAGTTTGAGCTTTCAATCTCACGCAGACGAAAAGAAAATTATTCCACCAACCAAAGAGGACTGGTCCAAGTGGCAGGTGCCTGCCTTTAATGAGCAAGACACAGCTCCATTGAGTCAAACTTGGCCGGCAGCAACCAGCTCATCCAGAAAAATTGCAGCTTCTCAGGAGTTCACTGAACAGAACTTGAAGCCGGATGTTGTGGCTTTCCGTCAGGCTTATTTAGCGTCAACAACTCCAGACCAATTGGATGCGTTGTTGGTTAAGGCCGATAAAGAGTGGAATTCCTACTCTCCAGATCTCAAATACTTCACTGCAAATTTAATTGTTGCCCGTTCATTGCGTGGCTTAGTTTGGAGAATGCGCCCGTTGTTTGAATCGGGTTCGTTGTTCTCTGGTAACAGAGCGACTCATGGTGCTTCTGTGATGATTCTTCGCCAGATCGCGATTGGCATTGATACATTTTTCCCAACTGAACAATGGGAGGCTGGTTTTGCTTACGTGACTGAGCCCTCTTCTAAAATGACCAAGGCTCAACAGTTTCACTCGGTCCGTGAGTTTCAAAAATATCTAGCTATGGAATTTGTTCCAGCATTGAAACTGGCTGCGCAAAGAAGTACTTCCCTCCTAAATCAAAAGGAAGTGCCGACATTTGTTTGGGACCGTCAAATCGTTTACGGAACGGCTACATTTACAGATGGAGCAAAACGTTACGTAGGATTTGGTCCCGGCGAGATCTATTTTTCGACTTCACTATTGTATCGCGGGATTCATGATGCTTTGGTATTTACCGCATATAACCAAGATGACGTCTTGAATCTTTTGGGAAGAATCGGTAAACGCTTTGGTATCGATTCCGCTTTGAAAACAGCTGATGTCGGTATGACTGCTTCTGATCGAGTGGAGATTGTTTCTGAATCCGTTAAAAAAACGGGCTTTTTGCAACTTCAAAACTACAATGGCAACAAGTACGGTTCAATGGCGATGGCAGCGGCTTTCACAGCATTGAAAACGTCAGTTGATTACCAAAAGAAAGCTTACGACTATTTGAAAGATGGTCAGGCAACGGATTCATTTGTATTCAACCCGATTAACTTCAGTTCGCAATCAAAACCAAAGTTGGAACGCGCTATGAATAATATGGTTTCAGCAGTTTCTGGAGCGGCGGACATTCGCGATCCAGTCAGCGGCGAAGTTATCAGAATGAATTTGCCAGAGTTCTATAAAAATCCTTATCCGAATTTGTCAGTTTTGATGGCGACAGGTTTTGAAAAGAAATCTCCGGCAGAAAAAACAATGGTGAATGAAAAAGGCGAAACGCTAAAATTCAGAAATTATCTGTATGGCAGTGCGACGGCTTGGGACAATCAAAGCTGGTCTAAAATTGTTCCGTCCGCTAGTTCTCAAGAAGCGGGTTATATGAAGAAAGCAAAACGTGTGATCTTCTACTCTCTTGGCACACCCCTAGTGGCTGGCCAAGTTAGTCTTTTTGTCCGTTAGTTTTCTCTCCTAAAGACAGGAGACCTTTCAATGACCAAAGGTCTCCGAATAATGAAGCTGCAAATCCTAAGCAGAACAATATTCCCAACCAGCGCATAGGTATCAGAGTCTGACCCAAGAAGGTCAGGCTCGATACACACAAAAGCAAGGTCAGTAAAATGCTGGCCATTCCTCTTTTTTCAATCCCCGCATCCAGAGTGTCTCCACCGAAAACATATTGAACAGCGTTGTCTCCGGTCATTCCCACGATGACGGCCAGGAATACCGACGTGATCAGATTGACTGGAATATCAAAGATCCACAGAAAAATAATCATCACAAGGGGTCCCCAGATCACAGAGACTGAAAGGGCCAGATAGTTTTTAAATCCGCGATAACGACAAAGTAAGAATAAGGTGATCAGAACGATAACAATGCTGAGTGTGAAACTTTCTGCCAAAGTCGACGAGACTCGCGTGGAATATTCCCGGAAAACTTCATTTTGTCCGACGGGTCTACATAGATCCTGGCATAACTTGCGAATGCTGTTTGAAAGGGCACCCAATTCGCTGACGGAACTTGAGCGCATTAAAATCATCGAGCGCGATTGACCGTCCGGCTGCCAATAGCGCCTATAAAAAGACAGAGGCTTCATTTCATTGATAACCATTTCTCGTCTGATTTGCGAAAGTCCATGGGTCATGAAGTTTTCAAATTCAAGAGCAGATTCAATCCATAAAACCTGCGGTTGCTGGCGGATTTGATTTAGAATTTTTTCTTGCTGGGCACGAGTGGCCTGTGGGGTGAAGACCACGTACAGGCTGGATTCCCAGCCGCGTTTATCGTGAAGATCTTTGAACGCCTGACGAAGCTCGTGCGATTCTGGGAAGTTTTTTGTCGGAGTGTCGGCGAAATTTAAATGACTTCCGGCCCATAAACTTAGAATGAGGGTAACTGTCAGTAGCAAAGTGACTTTTTTATTGGGGCGCATGTGCAAGGCTTTGGAAAGTGCCTTCGGTCGCCATAATTTACTTTGATCAATCCATTGTCCTTGGAAACGGAAGATTTTCAAAGCGACGGGCAGAACTAAGAATGTCGCAATCCACTCCAGAAGGGCTCCGCAACCAGCTGCAAAACCAAATCTTTGAATTGCCGTGATATCGGAAATCATCAACGACCAAAAGCCTACGATAGTTGTGAATGTCGTCCAAAATCCGGGAAATATAATCGTGCGGTACGCATGATCCCAGTCGCCATCTTCTTGCGCGGAACTAATGAAAAGAAAATCTGCGACACCGGCGATGGCGGTCATCAGGAATAGATTGTTAGTTAGGATGTCGATGGGAAACCCCATCCAACTAAGTGTTCCATAAAGGACGATCAAAGTGTAAAGCAACGTACCGATATAGAAAAATCCAGATTTCCAGGTGCCGTAAAAAATTCTAAAAAAAGCCATAAACAGAAGCAGAATTCCGATATTGAAAATGGCATCTTTCGAGAGAATTTTATGAAAATGCCAACGGAAAGCGGCCTGCCCCGATAGCTTGTAATCCACATTGGGAGCTTCTTTGGCGAGAAACTCTTTAAGGGCCTTCGTGACATCGCCGATAACTTTAACATCAAATTTTTTGCGGCCTTCGCTGTTTTCGGTATCGCTAAAGTTCACATTAATTGAGAACTCGTTATGCGCATGATCGGTCAACAATGGACCCCATGGAGTCGCATCAAGCGTTGCCAAATCTTTTTGTAATCCGTGTGTTTCCGGTTGAGTGCAGGGGTCAGGAAGCAAGGTGAAATACCAAAGTTTTCTACCAAGATCCGTGGCGCGACGAATTTGCCAAGGTGAGAACCATGATTGAATGCGGTTGTCTTCATTAGAGTATTCGCGGAAGAAATTTTGAATACGGCAAGAATCCTGTGCAGTTAAAGTTCCATGACGGGCGCTAAAAACAAAATGAGTGGTATTAACATCTCCAAAGCTTTCACGCATTTGCGCCAAATCCACGCTGCTGGCGAAATTGGGATCGAGAACTTCGTAGAGATCAAGCTCAAGATGCGTCTTGCGCAAGCCGAACATTGACAACACCAAGAGTACGAAAAACACAATGGCGAACAGTCCTGAACGACGAGTTACCAATTGATAACATGCTTCAAATGGATTCATGCGCTCAGGCTAGTATCTTTGGCTCTGTTGGTAAAGCAGAATAGACGTGACATGGTTTGAATATTTAATAAGATTTCTCCTATGAGTTATGCATCTCAATTGAAAAAATTCGGTAATAAAGATCATCTGCCTGAAGCTTGGTTTTGGCTGGTAAGATCCAGTGAAATCAAAGTTGGAAAAGCACATCCCGTTGAATTTTTGGGAAAAGAATTGGTTGTCTATCGCGGTGAAGATGGAAATCCTCGTGCATTTGATGCCCATTGCCCGCACATGGGTGCTCATCTTTGTGATGGCAAGGTGGAGGGAAACTCAATTCGTTGCCCTTTTCATTATTGGAAATTTTCTGATCGCGGTGTTTGCGAAGAGATTCCATGTCAAAGCGATACTCGTCTGGTGCCAAATCTTAAGCAGTACAAGGTTGCAGAAAAATACGGATTGGTATGGTTGTGGACGGGGCATGCAGATGATCGCGAAGAGATTCCGGTTATTCCTGAACTTGCAGCCGATAAGATGGCTTGGTCTCATGGAAATCAATTTGTAAAGAATTGTCATCCTAATGTGGTGATGATTAATGCGATCGATGCCCAGCATTTCAATTCTGTTCATAAACTTGTTGTTGATTTGAATATGGCGGAAACAAAATTAAGTGATCGCACGATTCAGTTTTCGAACGTGACACCGATGCCTACTAAGCACTTCTTTTTACGGTGGGCTTCGCAGTTTTACAAAAAAGCTCTGACTTACGAGATGACTTATTGGTACGGTAATACAGGCTCTGTGATGATTGGTCCCGACTTCCTGCATTTCTATATTATCTTTGCCCTAAGACCGACATTAGACGGTTTGACCGAAGGCCAGACGATTTTGGTGACGAAGCACCGTCCTGGGGTGTTGGGAGCCGTCGCCAATAAGTTCCTGCTTTTTGCCACGAAGATCGTTGGTAATTATTTTGCCAAGGGCGATACGGTTATTTTTTCGCGCATTAAATTTAAATTTGAAACTCCGATCAAAGCCGATCGCGCCATCATTCAATTTGTTGAACACTATGAAAAACAGAAGGAGGCATTGGGATGGATCAAGTCAGCAAAATCTTCGACCACGGAACGTCAAGAATCGCGCCCAGAAGAAATGACAATGCTTTAGAAGACTGGGATTTGTTTGTTCTAAGACATCGCAATTATCCCAATATCTGCACCCATATTCTGTCGTTTGCACTGTTTTGGTTTGCGCCGGTCCTGGCGTTGACGGTGTCACCATGGTGGTGGATAGGCTTCTTTGTCTCGGGTTTTGTCGGAACGGCAGGTCACTATATTTTCCGCGACGGGGTTGTGGATTTCCGCGAGGCGACTTCTCGTTGGCAGGTGGTCTATTATTCCTCGTGCATGATTTTGTTATTCTTAAGCGGTACTTATGCAAACGAAATTAAGATCGCTGAGTACAAGTATGAACTTTATTTGAAAAATGAAATGGAATCTGTGGCGAGCCCGGATCTGTTTACGAAAATTAAGTAGGTCTTATGGAATTACGACTTAAAGACGACGCAAAAACGTATAAACGCATTGAGATGGCTCTTAAGAAAAGTAAAGAGCTCGATCAAACAGAAAACATGGATGCCGCCGCAAAAGCATTCTCTTTACAGGAGTGCGTGAACGAGAACTGGAATCCTGAAAATTTTGCGTTGCTGTACGGCACTCATCTTTGGGAACAATCCACTCCGGCACAAAGAGTGAAACTCAACCAATTGTATTGGATTGCCTATTATTCCCAAATCGTCTCTGCGGAGATAGCAACGATCTTTTTTAATCAGACGAGTGCGGCGGCCCTTTATGGTTTGCAAGACTTCCGCGTCGTTTGCGATACCTTGGATCTGGAAAGTGCCCAAGAACGCGCCCACATCAATGCCTTCCAGACTATCAATGAAGATTTCGAGTTGAATACGTTTGGCGAGCGTATCTTCAGCTATCCCATGCGTGGTCCGTTCGTAAAAACGATGCTGTTTTCCGATTTGAATCCATTTGAAGAGTACTGGCGCAAATGGCAGTTAAAGTTTTATTCAATGATTTCATCGGGTAATGCATTTATCGGCAGCCAGTATTTTATGGTGCGTGGTTTGCGCACTCTGAACGGTAAGATCGTGCAGCACCAACTTTCTAAGTACTATTCGAATCATCCGGATAAAGATAATTCACCGATTCCGTCAAAAATCAGCTATTACCACTTTATCGATGAGTCTTTCCACTTTAACACATCGACGGTTGTCGCGCACGAGGTTATCAAATCTATCAAGCCACCAACGGATTTTGAGTCGCGCATTGCCAATATGACGTTGTTGGGCTGCCAGAGAGATCACTTTAATTTCTCAACCGCGATTAACGGGATTTTCTGGTATGATCCGGCGATGTATCCAAAGATTTACAAAGTTCTTAGATCCAAAGTTTTCGAAATGGATCATAAGACTGCTTTGGAAGTGATGAGAAGATCTTTCTGCCATGAATCGGAAGGGGCTGAGCAAAGTAATCAAACTCATAAAATGGCTCGCGAGAGTTATAAAGAGTATTTAAGTAATGTTCAGTATGCGAACAAGAAGAATAAAGAAATGCAGTTGATGGGCCAGAACAATTTGGAACGTCATTTGAAAGTCAATACGACGGAATTCGCTAAATTTGCCAATGGATTTTAATGGATACTGAAACGTTTAAAATTTCATTCGAAGAGGACTTTCCCGATTTGCAAATCAAACGGGACGCGCACCTGTCTGAGGTTCTAAATGTCCAGAACTCTCCGATACTTTTTGGCTGCCGTATTGGTATTTGTGGCACTTGTTCTGTTGAAGTGATCGAGGAGCAAGGTTTGCATCCGCGCACCGCTGACGAAGCGGAATATCTTGAAGCTTTATGTCCAGATAAACCGAACTCGCGCTTGGCCTGCCAAATTCGCATGTGTGCGGATTTGAAGATTAGAAAGATTGAGATCTAATGAATTTAAGAGATTTCTGGTATGTGGCGGCTGAAAGCCACGAACTAAAAAAAGATAAACCTCTGGCTCGTACCATTTTGGATGAGTGGGTGGTTCTTTATCGCGACGAAGAAGGTAAGGCGGTGGCTCTGCGTGATCGCTGCTTGCATCGGGGTTCTCAGTTATCCAAGGGTTTTGTTAAGAATGGAAGCCTGGTTTGCGGATATCACGGCTGGCATTATGACGGTCAAGGGCAGGTAGCAGTCATTCCTTCCGAGGGGCCTCAGAAACAGACTCGCTTGCGCTGCGCTCATAAATTCTCGGTGATCGAACAGGATGATTTTGTCTATGTCCGTCTGGAGCAAGACAAGGGCTTGGGAATTTTCCCATTCCAAATGCCGTGTTATAAGCATAAAGGCTATGGGAATATTCGTTTGCAGAATACCTTTGCTAACAATATCACAAATTGTGCGGAAAACTTTGTGGATATTCCGCACACCACGTTTGTTCATCCCAACATTTTCAGGGATGCCAAGAATGAAAAGTTCGGTGCTCGCGTTCAACGTAAAGATGGTTCAGTCTTTGTTGAATATTCAAATGAAAAGAAGAATTTTGGACTGTTCTCCTGGTTCTTGAATCCATCGGGTGAAGAGATCGTACATACTGATGAGTTTCTAATGCCGAATGTAACATCGGTTCATTACCGTTTTGGTGACGGCAAACACTTCATCATTACTTCTCAGTCGGTTCCCGTGGAAGAAAATAAAACTTTGGTTTATACGGATCTGACTTATAATTATGGCCTGTGGAATTGGTTCGCAAAACCGGTGATTAAGGCTGCCGCGCAAAAGATAATCGACCAGGACGTGGCGATTCTGGATAATCAGATGAAGACTATTCAAAAATATGGAATGTCTTTTCAGAACTCCAAATCTGATATCATTCATACCTTCATTGAATCCATTCATCAGGAAATCGAAGAGGGCCGTGATCCTCGCAAGCTCCCTGCTAAAGAAGTCGAGATCGAGTTTTGGGTCTAATTAATCGCATTCAACTTTTTCTGGGAATTCAATCACGCAGTCAGCTGACGTGGATCTTGGATATTGTTGGTTTGATGATTCAAGGCGCAGTCGTGCCGTTATTGCAGAATTTGATTTTGGCAAAAATACTGATGTGGTGCCTGCCATCCTATCAGGGAACTGTTGATCTCTCGCCAGTTGTGGCTTTTGCATTGAGCTTTATCGGTGTCGATTATCTTTATTATTGGAATCACCGACTTTTGCATTCTGAAAAGTTGTGGGCTCTTCATAAGGTTCATCATTCCATTGAAAAGTTGGATATCTTGGCCACTTCCCGCAATAGCCTCTGGACAGTGTTTTTTATTGTCTATTTGTGGTGTCAGGCTCTTTTCGTATTTCTTCTTAAAAATCCCGAGTGGTTTTTAGGAGGTTTGATGGTTAGCTATTCGCTGGATGTTTGGCGCCACAGTGGTTGGAAATGGAATCGCGACAATATTCTGGTACGAACTTTAAGATCTGTACTAATCGATCCGCAGGATCACGAGTGGCACCATTCGAATGAAAAGTTCCATGTGAATTACGGGGCTAATTTGAACATTTGGGATCGGCTGCATGGAACATTTTATCGCAATCCCGAAAGACCTGTGAATTTAGGTGTGACGGTGGATTCCTCATTTTGGAGACAGTTTGTTGCTCCTTGGAGATTGAGATGACGTTAGCGGGCCGTTTGGTTGCTCTATTCCCTTTGTTACATGCTCTGCTGATTGGTTTGAGTGCTGTTTTATTTATTCAGTCTCATGAATGGATCTGGTTGGGGGCCTTTGTCTTTGCGATTTATCTCTTTCCGGTATTAGTTTTCAGAATTCACAATGTTCTCTTTCCTTTGATTGAAGGAACTTATGACCTCGGAGAAAAGAAATACAATATTTGGTGGACCTCGTATCAGCTTCAATTTCTTTTCATCGCTTTTCCACTATTGGAAACTCCTTGGCATTTGATTCCTGGAGGATTTTCATTCTGGTTGAGGCTTTGGGGGTCAAATATTGGTAAGAATGTCTTTTGGACTCCAAGAACAGAAATTATCGATCGTGGATTGCTCGAGGTAGGTGACAACGTCGTTGTCGGTCACGTAGCCGCTTTCTGTAGTCATGCGATCACTCCCAAACAAGGCAAATTGCTATTGATCGTAAAAAAAGTAAATTTGGGTGCTGGCAGCTTTATCGGAGCCGCCAGCCAATTTGGTCCCGGTGGCACTTCGTTGCCAGGGGAGATGGTCAGCGTGAAGTCCGCTCGTTATTGGAAGGGCGAATATCAATGAGCCTTCAATGGAATCTTTTTAAAAGAATTTTTCAGGGAGTGGTTCGTCACGAAGCACTTCGCTTTGAAAATTCTTTGAAAGATCCCCGTAAATCGCAGGAACAAGTCTTGCGTAGAATTCTGAGTGACTTTGGTGTTCCGTATACCTCTGTCCAGGATTTTCAAAATAGTTATCGCCCATCTGGAGAGTCACAGCTGGCTTTGCTGCCTTTACGCATGAAAGATCATCGCGTGGTGGCCACAGAAACGACCTCGGGCAGTTCCGGGCGACCCAAGCTGATTCCTTATACAGAAAAACTTATGGGAAGTTTTCATCGCATGTTCAGATTATGGGCGTGGGATGTTTTAAGTACTCAAAATCTTAATAGGGGTGTCTTCTTTTTTAGTATATCCCCACAAGTTAAGAACACAGATTTGCAGGAAGATAGTGACTATCTGCAAAGTGTTCTAAATTTCTTTATGAAAAAGTACTGGGCGGTGGATGCGAAACGAGTTCGCAGAGCTCATCCCGAGCAATTCATGAAGGCCCTCAGTTTTGAGCTTTTAATGCGCCCAGATTTGGAAATCATTTCTGTCTGGAGTCCCAGCTATTTACTGACTGTCTTTAAAGAGATTGAAAGCAATAAGCATATCTGGTGCCATGACTTGAATCTTCCTGCAGAAACCAGGAAGGCCCTCAGTTCAGCGAATGTTTCGTGGAAAAATGTTTGGCCTTCTCTGCGCTTTGTTTCAGTGTGGGGATCCGGATTTGCTCGCGCGGGATTTGCTCAGTTGCAGCAGGCTTTACCGGGTGTTTGCTTGCAAGCTAAGGGGTTGTTAGCAACTGAAGCTCCCATGACGATTCCGTGGTCGGCAAGCGGTGGCTTTGTGCCCATGCTGAATGATGTGTTTTTTGAGTTTCTCGGAGCCGATGGTTCCATCAGTCTTTTACACGAACTTCAAGTTGGTGAAATCTACGAAATTATTATCACAACGTTTGGCGGCTTATTCAGATACCGATTGGGTGATCAGGTTAAGGTCAGTAAAATCTATCAACAGACGCCCTGCTTAGATTTTGTCGGGCGTACCGGAGATATTTGCGATCTTGTTGGCGAAAAGCTTTCCGAATGGGCTGTCAGAGATTGTCTGAAGGTTTTCGCTCAGGATTTGGGATTCAGTCTTGTGATTCCAGATGCTAAATCGATAGGCTATATTCTTTTGACGGAAAATGAATCGGGTTCTTTAGAAAGCAAATTGGATCAAGCGTTACAGTCGGTGTTTCACTATCAGGTGGCGCGAGACCAAGGGCAGTTGCAGGCACTTCAATGCGTGTTCGTTCCGGATTTAAAAAACAAATATTACAACTGGCTGGAACAACGAAATATGCGACTGGGAGATATTAAAGAGAAAGCTCTTCTGTCAAACCTGGAGCAGGCGCAGAGCTTTTTAAAATTTGTTGCAGTTGATCTTCAGCCATCATCGCCATCTGTTCCAATGGCAATGCTGTAAACAATCCACGACGCTGGCATATGTCTATCAATTTTTCATCGAATGTTTTTTCTAGCAAGCGATGCAGGCGATCTAATTTCACATTGCTATCGTCCACCGCGTTCATAGATGTGAGCAATTTGGCAAAATCAATATTCTTGGCTGCGCTATGCAGGGCGAGTTCCACCGCTGCTTGCTGAGGACCTACGCGCACGCAGTTAAATAGAGTTTCCAGCTGTTCTTCCAGATTACCACGCTCGCTAGCGCCCAGTTTTTCCTGGCGATAAAGAACAACACCCGTCGCATGGTGACGGGCTTCATCTTGAAGAATCTGATCAAAGACGCCACGCAATTGTGGGTTGTGACTGCCTTGGGCAAGGGAGTGATAGTACTTTAAACCCCAGCCTTCCAATAAAATTTGAATCATCACCAGCAAAGAAGGTCTTTCCAGGGAGTTGATCCACTGACCAATCAAACCTGCGAAATATGGCGTGTCTGCACTGGACATGGGAGCAGAAAGAAACGGCTCTAAAGACTTCAAGTGCAAGGCTTCTTCGGCACCAATCAAAGAATAGATGATTTTTTCCTCGACGCTCTTAGAAAGTAAATTCATGCGAGCCGCATAAGTAAGGCCGGCAGTTTCAATAGCACAGGCTTCTTTCAGCAGATTATTCGACATGGATTTCAGGAAGGCATCTTGTTGATACTGTTCCATCGCAAGGTACAAAGAACTGTTCTGAACTTGAAAGAACGAAGCATCCCAATAGGATTGAGTTTCAGAAACATGTTCTGAATTCTGAAGACCGTGGGCTTTCAGTGTGCTTCTTAAAATCTTATTCAAATCGTCGTTCAATTAATTGATCTCCTTCAGGAACATCTTTTTATACATGCGGCTGCTTAGGTTATAGAAAGTCTGAGAAGGAGTGACACGTTTGAAGAAATGGGTCGCTTGAGCATCTTTTCCGCAACGAACACGTAAAGGCATCGTCTTTTGCAAAGACATTTGCAAAATTTTATCGGCGACTTCCTGTGGATTTGGCGGATTCGGGCGAGACATTAGTTTTTGTTGTAACCTCTGGAAGTTTTTCGTCTGCACAAAGTACGGAGACTGACGATTTTCTGATTGCGCTCCCCAAAGCATTTTCGTGCCGAAATTAGTACGATAAGCACCCGGTTCAACCAAACAGACTTTGACTCCCAATGAAGCAAGCTCGTGGCTTAGGGACTCGCTGAACCCTTCGATTGCAAATTTAGAGGCACAGTAAAGACTGTTCAAAGGGAATCCAACAAATCCAAAGGCTGAGGAGAGATTAAAGATCTTTCCTTGAGATTTACGTAGAAGTGGCAGGCATTCTTGAGTCAAAAGTACAGTTCCAAAGAAGTTTACTTCCATTTGCATGCGAATTTGCTCTTCACTTAAGTCTTCCAAAGCGCCGCTAAGTCCGTAACCCGCATTGTTTACCAGGATATCAATAGATTCGATTTGCGCGATAACGTGAGAGCGTTGTTTTGCGTCGGTGACGTCCAAATTCATTTCTATCAGATTTTTGCCATAGAGGGCTTTTTCTTCGGAGAAAATCGAACGCTCTGTGATGTTTCTGCCGGTGGCAATAACACGATCCCCATTTGCCAGAAAGTTTTTAACTAAAAGTTTTCCGAAGCCGGAAGTACAACCCGTGATCAAAATATTTCTCATCGGAAAATTCCTTTCCACAATTTCTTAAGGGCATAGGTCAAAGGCATAAAGAAAGTCATTTCCGCGATACAAGTCAGTTCATCGCCGTTCTGCCAATTGGGATTCTTTTCCTGGAAAAACTTCACTCGCGGCAGACGGAGGTGGCTTTCTTTGATTGCCGCGACGTTGTCGCGCAGATGACAGCTTGGCATATTGAATTTAATCAAGTCAGCATCAGCGATGTAGCTTTGAGAAAACTTCTTAGCGTAAAAAGCGCTCATGACCTGTTTATAGTAAGCCGGTGTTTCTGCCTCATAGCGCGGGTAGTGGGTCTGGAAGTTATTCGCCATCAAGAGATATGTTTTATATCCCTTGGAGATCAAATACCAATACACGGGTTTTCTAAGGTTCATAACTTTTAACTGCCAAAGGTATTTCAGGAAGGTGATACCCAACGCCGCTGTTCCCCAATAGGACTTATTCAAAACGGTGTCACCGCTGTAAACGCCAAGGACATCGCGACCAGCAATATTCAGAGGAACCTGCAAAAGCGTTGAAAAGCCTTGAATGGTTTTGTCGCTTTTATCTTGAAGCAAGATCACATGATCTTTTTCCAAAAGGTCTGCTTTAAACTGCGCCATGGAGACGTTTTCATAGTACATCTGCATCAATTGAAACATACGTTCAATTTGCAGAGTCGAAAGATTTTCGATCGCACACACGGTACCTGTGACTTTAGGTTTGGCCATTTGCGTGCGAATCGCGTTGATAACAACGGGTTCGTTTATTGTGACGGAATCAGTTTCTAAAGCCATGAGGCACCTTCCATGGGCAAATAGGCAATTTATTTACGTACTGGATGTATTGAGCGACCGGCTTATCAATCGCCAGCAGATTTTTCGGGAAGAAACGCATATTTTCATAAACCACACCATCTTCACCTTGCAGGGCAAAGAAGGCTCTTTTGGTCATGAAGATCAACAAATGCATTCCGAAAAATCCTAAAATGCCAGACCGCTTTTTCGTTACGTAAATAGGTTGTACCAAAGTTTGTGTCGCACTGATGGGGCGATACGCAAAAATCATATGCAGAGTTGGCAATTTTGGACCGCGACCAAAAAGAAAAACATCTTTCATCAGTGTCAGCAGTCCATTGTTCGCGTGGTCATAGCGCATGGAGTATCCATAGCGTGAACCTAAAAGGGCCCGAGTGATTTTACCTGGAATGCTGGAATCGGGAATATTTCCAGAAAGAGTGATGTCGATTTGGCGCCCATCGTTCTCTTCAGAAATTTCCAGATCCATTTCGATGTTCAAATTGTGAACAGTCTTAAGATGTTGCGGATCAATGCCATTGATCATGGTTACATGATGATGAACTTTGCGTAGGTAGCGTTTTCCCATCACCACTTTTACATCAGAATTTTTGAGTTCCGGAAAATCAGAAAGATCTTTATCAATCAATGGATTGGGATGAACCCAAACGGCGCCATATTTTTCAGTCACTTTGTAAGCGTGAACGCGCGCTTTATCAGGAATGCTTTTCTGGCAGGGAATGTCCGTACATTTTCCCGTTTCATCAAATTTCCAGTGATGAAAGAAGCAACGAATTTGATTGCCAATAACCTTACCCGCCCCCAAGTGCGTACCCATATGAGGGCAGTAGGCATCCAGTGCGCGAACTGAATTATCAGCTCCACGAAAGACGACCAATTCCTGCCCACAAATTTGCACACCTTTGGCTTTTAGCGGTTTCAATTCTGGTGATGCACAGACAAAATACCACCCCTCTGCCACAACATTCCGGTTGTTGAAAACCGGCATAGAAACAGTAGGTTGAGTAGCCTGATTAAGTTGTTCGCTAGGAACTTCAAAGCCTTCAATTTGCATCGCTAAAATCATAGGACGACTAACCATCCCCAATCAACCGCAATGCCCCGCGCAATTCTGTCAACGAGCAATCAAGGTAAACCACAAGTGACCTACTGCGGACTCGTCTCATCCTGAAACACTGTTGCGGAAAAGCGCCGTATAACCTTGATAATTTTCAGTACAGCTAAAGTGAGTGTTTAGATGATCCGATAAATAATATGTCCACCAAATATTTTTGTAAAATAACGAACAAAGGGAGCAGTACGTATGATGGTAAAACCTTTACTTAAAATGTTATTAGTCGCAGGTCTGGTAACATCGACTCTTACCGCGTGTGAGGAAACCGCAGAGACCCCAAGTACGGGTGGCGGGGGCAGCACCAACAAAGCTGTTCTGTCTTCTTGGGCAACTTCAAATGCAGCATGGGCAATCCGTTTGGATTTGTCTGGCGCAAACATCACGGGCACACCGTTCACACTAACAATTAAGTTTTCAGACACATCTGAAATTCATTGCACAGCTACGTTGAATGGCGATGAATCAACAGGAACATACACAGTAGCAAGTTGTACTGCACCAGGAACAAGCAGCATGGCCGACTCCGTCGGTGGCTCAACCTTCCAAACGGGTGGTACAGGAAGTTACGTAAACAACGGTTCAAGCTTCTATTGGTGCAGAGCCAACAACGCTTGCTTCACATATTACTAATCAACGCGAAAAAAATTTAAAAGTTCGAAAAAAAGCCCCCGCCTAAAAGCGGGGATTTTTTTGGGGAATTAGTCCACCTTCGCCAAGGCTTTGGCGGACATCCTTCGTGTGCTATGAAGCAGAATAATTTTTGACTAAGAGAAAAAGTGGCCCGCCAGCAGTAGCCCGCAGGGAGAAGGATGGTAGGGAGTTCGGAGGTTGAAATTTGCCAATGATTTCAAACCTATTTTTCCCTATCAACTACAAATCACTACATTACTGACTTTTATACTCTTTAGGTAGGTCATCCCAAGCTTTTTTTATCATTGCGGCATCTTGCTTTTGTATTGGCTCAAGAAACTGCATTGCCTTTTGGAGACGAGGGTCAAGACCTTGCCCTTTATTTTTATTTAGATCGTCCAAGACAATGCTAACAAGATGACGGCTATAGCCACCTAAATCTTGCGACTTCTTAAGTATCAAATCATCCGACTCATTCCATTTCGCCGAAATTTGGTCCTTAATGTTTTGTTCCTTAACCAAGACGAAATGCTGCCATAGCTCTAAAACTGACGTTCCTAACGGAAGAATTACAATGGCGACTACAAAAGCAAATATTAACGGTTCATACAGAAAGAACCATTGTCGATTCTCGCCTATGCCAATTGTAACAGAGAGTATCTTGTCAATTCTCTCAGAAGCCTCGGCACTTCCTGTAGTTGCATATATGAATGCCTTCCAATTCCACATTATAAAACCAATAGAAAATGAACCTAAAAAAGGGTGCCGCATTCTCTCTTTGGCAATGTCTAAAACTGATTCCATTAATGATCTCCACAATATTCAGTTTATCATCACCTAATACTGTGAACACTGCCATAATTAACACCATGTGTTTGTATGTCATCCAAGACGCTTGTAGCCCCTTTAATATCAATTCCAGCCTTGCGCATATAGATCATCATCGTGTCCATATCCTTCCAGCCTCCCATGCTCATGACTTTACTTGGGGCTACAACCTTCCCAAGAAGAAGAGTTGCCCAACTTTCTCAGAGATCATGAAAGCGAATCTCGGGAAGCCCGATCGACTTCAAGAAAAATCTCAATTCTCTGGCCTGCTCGCCCTTGTCCCACTTGCTAAGTCGCGGAAGAACGAAGTCGTTTTCAATAGATTGAATTTTTTACTCCATCAATACAGGCAATCCTCTTATTAACGGACAGTTTAGTCTTATCGGCACAACTACCCGTGGGGATCTTAAGCCTTTTTATGATGGAAAAAAGCTGCGGCAGCAATGCTCTGCTATTACAACGGCGTTGAGTTTATTCGAGAGCGATAAGCTAAGTAGCGACGTGAGCGATGCAAGAGATCACCTAATCTGTGCACTCGCACTATTGGAAGATTCAGTTCGTCCAATCACACCATCTACTGATGACTCAGTAAACGCGCGCGGTAGACGTTCTTATCCAATGTTACTATCAAAAGAAATTGTAGATGTAATAGAAGCCGCAAAAGGTGACATTAAAAAGTTTCATCTTCTTTGGGAGTACTTCAATCCAAAAGGTGAATTCTCAAAATGGATCGACGAAAAATCAAAAGGGGCGTTAAGTGGCCCCTCTTGTAAAGATGAATTCACGGACAAAGTTAAATGGGTTAAGGAACTAAAAAGGACTCACTCAAATTCGATTGCGAACAGATCAATCTAGATCTTGAACTTCAACGACATCCTCTGATTTCGAAGTTAGGACTTGATTGAATTCAATTTGAACTAACTTATCTCCACGGCCTTTGGTGCGATAGAAAGTTAATAGATCATCATTTCCAAACGTAAGTTCGCAGTCGCGATCAAAACATTTGAGATGATCTATCAGATCTTGGATTGTGATTCTGTCGACAACATTTTTCTGATTCATTAGACTTCTCCTGATCTAAAGAGATGCGCGATGTTTCCATCGCGCATCTCCGTTACTTTTCTTTTCTGATTCCTTTGAATGGCTTGCTATCAGCTTTCTGATCCATAAACCGTCCATTAGGACCTCTCTTAGTCCAATTTTCAGTCTTTGGGTTGTAAACTTGAGTGCGGTCCTTAACCGCGCCATTTCTATGTCCATCACCTTTAGGTGGATTTGTAGCCATGTTATAACTCCTACTCGGGATTAAATAATTTATTATTGTTTCATAGAGGCGAAGGGGAGGTAGTGGTTACTCCCCCTGCTTCACGTTACTTAGACACGCAGAATGCAAAGCATGCCGCGTTTGTTGGATAGATGATTTTGCCATTACGTCTGATGTATCGTGATACGATACGCTTCAGACCGTATGGACAAACCGATCCAACTTCTTGATTACACTTAGTGCAATAAGACATTGTTCCCTCCTTCCACGACAGAGAGAGGGGTCACTTGCAATTTCCTCTTGTTTTTTATTCCCACTACTGAGACAACCAGAGGTGCGTGTAAATTGCTTAGGTGACCCTTTCACCATCGTAAATTTCAAGGCGACTCTTTCGAGAGTCGCTTTTTTTATTCGAATTCCTTTTCTAAGCGATCAATTCTTTTCGTCGCTGCAGACCAGGAAACTCCAAAAATTCTCATTACTGTTCCAACGTTCATTCGACCTAGACGATGCAAACGTCTCATTGAAGTAAGAGGCATAAGTATCGCTGCCGCAAATGCATTTGCCTGCCACTCCGGATCTTCAAAGGCTCTGATCTCTGAACGACGCGCGAGCATGACGTTCTCTCTAGAAGGAAACTCGCCAAACGCGTCTTGTTGCCCATGAAGAGCTGCATGACCCATCTCATGAGCCGTTGTAAATCTCGCGACAGGATCACCGTCTTCAAGATCTGCGTAAGTGCTCTCAGACAACTCCACCATTCGAGTTCCAATATAGGTAACTCCACCTAAACCAGGAACATCCGCTCTCAAAACTTTGTTGAAGCCGATCAGATGCAGTTTGTTCTCAAAGATCTCCATCAGTGGTGTTGCCTGAGTCTTCTCCAAACACTCCGGCGCCACAACCTGAAGAAATTTTATCGCTTCGATTTCAATTTCCCGATACGACTTCCCCTTCACAATCGGGACTTTCATCTTCTCAAAATCCACTATTCCCCTCCATTTAAAATCTTCTGAATCTTAGCTATCTGTTCATCCGAAAGATCATTGTCAGAGAGTCGTCGTCCAAACTGGACAGCCAACCCCAATGCTTTGTCTTCAACGCCAAAAATCTTGCTAAATTGACGTCGGTCCCGATCTTCCTCAGCTGCGCTCTTAAGTTGATTTACGCTTGCTTCAAGTACATTTGCCAGTTCCGTAAAATCGACTTTCCCGAATGGAAAGGCTGGTTTCTTTCCGGCTTCAACTTCTGAATAATAAACAACTGAAATACCCAAATGCCTTGCAACTTGTCCCATTGATTTTTCTGCTTTGATCCTCAACTCTCTTAGCAGTTGTCCAAAACCTGCTAGTCCTTGTATGCTCTCCATAATCGGTCCCCTTGTTGTTGTTGCATTCCATAACCCCAACCGTTAGCTGCATTAGCTAACGATGCTTATAGTGAAGAGAATTTCTTGCTATAAAGCAAATATATTCGTCATGGCGACGACTCGGGGCGGCAATTGTGGTGATGGGAGTAAAAGAAAAAAGGAGTCGCTAGAATTGCGACTCCTTAAAATTTCGACTCGATTTTTAGGCTACTGTTAAGCTTCCTCTATCTGGAGAAGAATCGATAGCAGCTCCTTCGGCAAAAACTCAGGAAAGTATTTAATAATTCGTTCTGTGATTGCCCTCTTTAAAGCGCCAGGGTTGGTATGTTTGTGAAGTGGTTTGAACGTATTTTTCACTAAGTCTTCCAACTCATGTCCTTGATGATGTAAATACGTTTCATCAAACTGGACAGATTGCCCATTCAGCAATTCAACAGAAACTTTTTTACCCGATCGGTGAGTGATAACAGTTTGCTCCACGAAATCTACAAGTTTAATAAGTTTATCTGCAGAAAATTTTGATTTAAACACTTCAAAATAAGAAGCAGTTTCACCAGGCAAGATGTCCGAAACTTTCACAACATCTTCATGCAACAAAAAAAGCCCCAAATAAATCGGATCAAGAACTACATTCTCTAACGAATATCTTTTGCCCTGAGAGTGCACAAATAAGCCCGCAGAATTTCCATTCTTTAAGTCCCAGTCAATAATTCCAAATATTTTATCATTTCCTGCATCCCGAAGCTTTGTGACCGTAGATTTAACTAACTCACAATCTCCATCATTAACACCACTCGAAATAAAGTTTAGATGAACACCACTTTTGAATGAAGTTTTTAGAGATTCATAAACCACGTTAAAGAAATGCTCATCAGCTCTAGCCTCAACAAATATTTGCTTCCGGTTATCAGGAATAACGTCAAACGTTCGAATTCCATCGAGAAGATTTCTGATCGCAACTCTTTTTTCTACTTTTACAAATCGATCCCCAGACTCCCCAACCTTCCTTAGAAGATAGATACTTTCCTCCGGCGCCACAGCAATGGTTGAAGGACTATGGGTTGTCATAATTACGTTAATTCCAAACTTCTTAACTAGATTAATGTCGATTACATCAAGCAATTGCTTCGTCATCGATGGGTGAAGAGACGCATCAATCTCATCTAACAAAAGCAAATTGGGAAGACTTGCATTTCGAAATGACGTCGAGTTCAAAATCGTAAACGCTAGTCCCATAAGAACCTTTTCTCCCGTCGAAAAGTCTTGGATTTTAACTTCAGCTTTTGTTGTTAAATTGTAAAAAATCGGTTCGTACGATTTATTCGCTTTAAATAAATACTCAACTGGATCTTCTTCCTTCAAACGATAATCAACTTGAGCGGTTTCGAGAATTCCATTAATTGTCGTAAAAGGATTTGGATATTTTTTTTCAAACTCTTCCTCGTTGAGGAATTTTATTTTTCCCTTAAACTTTTCACGATTAGACGCGGTTTCAAGAGAGAGATTCTTATTATAGTTCTGGAAATAGTTGATGATTACCTGAGATAGATTTAAGGAAAAGATATCCTTCACTTCAAAATCGCCGTGATCATAGTCATAGTCCGCTATGTGATCAGATGTTAAATCTTTTGCTTCTACTCCACGAATCTCCCGTATTTTATCGAGCAAACGGAATTCATGCGTACTCATGTTTTTCGGATTTGCCCTAAATTTAGGAAGGTTATCAATGAGAGTCTTATCCATAGTTTCGATTGCAGAACGAGAAACCGCCGAAAAACTCTGAGGATTTACACCACCAAAGGGTGCAGATCTAACTTTCCTGATCTCAAGATTTTCAACCTTTAAGGTCTTTGCCGCTGAAGGCATTCTACTTTTGGTATTCGCATCCAAAGTGGGATCTTGATATTGCAACAAATCCAATAACTGAGACTTTCCAGAGCCATTCTTACCAGTAATAACCACCAACCTCGGCAAATCGGGAGTTTCAAATGGTTCTAGAGATTTATATTTTTCAAGAAGTTTAATTTTCATGAAAGTCCTTAAATAAATTTGTGGTTGTTTTATCGGATATAAATTAAATATTGAATAGTCCTATAAATGAACTTGATAGACCTTAGTCCGAGGAACGTATATGAATCCCGAATTTATCCAGCATCGCCAGGAACTCGTAGAAAAAAGTCACGTCTATAGTCGTACATTTCCTTGTCTAATATTTCGAACTGTTCCTTGGGCACACATATTCGATTCCATGTCGATTCAAGAGCTAGAGAGTGCAATTGCATTGTTAAAACAAGTTGATCTTTACGTCGAACATTCAGGAACCCTAGATGCCGTTTCTTCCTTCTACTCCACTTTCGAAGGAGAGAATGTTTTAAAAAAAGCTATTCAAGCAGCGGTGGCATTTCCAGGAGAAGATCGAATCGACCTGCTTGCGAAAATTCTAAATCGCGTTTGGTTTCAACTTACAAGCATCGTTCCTAGCAATGGCGTTGAAATGATTTCGTTTTTCCAAGAACTCACTAATCTGGAAATAAATGTATTGAAGAGCGCTTATAATTTATATGAACACAAAGATCGCTTTGATGAGACATCCGATCGTATTATTTCAATGCCTGCAGTTTTGGAATGGAATGATCTATTGGCGCATTTCCCGCATGTCTCCAATCAAGAAATGCTTTCTATATTTCTCCGAATTGCTAGGGCCGGACTTTTTATTAGACAACAAGGCTTTATAGGAGATGGAGGCGACCACTTCACCATTAGCGCTCCATTGAAGTCATGTTTTGATATGTTAGGTATCTAAATTACTTACATAGATCTTTATACTTGTAGTTGTATCCGAGATTATTCAAATAGGCGCCCTTGTAATACTGGTGATCCATTAGGAGGGCGGCCGCGCCCCCTTTAAAGAAAATCCATGTCCTTCCAAAAAGGTATGCTTCAAAGACATTGTCCTGACATGAATATGCACTATCTGGATTTCCGATTTTATATCTAACCATCTGCGGAGTCTCGCCACAACTTGTTTTAAAATATGGAAGGTTTGATCTCTCCTTTACTAATTGTTCTTTTGCTTTACTACGTTCCGCATTTTCAATATCAGGAGTTTTTGCACAAGATGGTTTGAAACCATATTCACAAGCAAGTCGTGTATATTGTCGATAGCCTGGTTTTCGTAGCTGAGGGTCTTCATTTAAAGTAAATATTTCAGCAACGTACACATGCTTCCCCAAATTTTTGACTACATCCGTCTCTAATTAACTTGCATGCAGGCTCATAATCCTACTCGATGCATAGATAACGAATATAGCGCCATTTCCATCGTGTATCACCTTCGATAGGTCTACTCCATCTTGATTATTTAGTAAGGAAACGCGACCAGACTCTGCTTTTATCGATGACGCCGTCTTTTCAGAATCATTTTCTTTAGCTTTAGAAGCTATTGGTGAGGTACTACAACCACCCAAGATGCTTATTAAAAAAAGAGCTAGAAGCAACTTCATAAATCCTCCGTCAATTATATCATCGGAACTTATATGTACGACCTTGAGCGGTCGTGGTCCTTCCAAGGTCGTCCTATCACAATGAGACATGCAAATTGACGAAAAGACCTGGAAACTTGTCAGAAGAATTTCAAGAAATATCCGTCGCCTACGCGAAGAGCGGGGCTGGACACAAGAGGATATGGAAGATCACGGTTTTGGCGTACGCTGGTATCAGCGCTTTGAATCAGGAAGACACGTATTTACCCTGCCAACCCTCGACAAGCTGGCTAGGGCCTTCAAGGTCGATATAACCGAACTTTTTAAAGAGCCCAAGGACCGTCACTAGCTATTTGGAATCAAGCCCCACCTCCTCCCCCCTTTGCGGTTCAATTTTCTTATTAGTATGAACTCATTAAAAAGACCGCGTCGCACTTCGCCAGATAAGCAAACTCCACTACACTCATACTTATCGAAGTCTCATTTACAAAACCAGACAGTAAAGGGGCACGACTGACAGTCACCCGATGGTGTAAAGCACCGGAATCATTCGCTTCACGCTTAAAACTTGTGTCAAGTATTCAACTTGAACGATGATTAAAGCAAAAGAGGTTTTTATGATTAGCGACGTACTCGCTCTTGTAGATTTCGTGAACAGACTAGCCGATCAAGCAGCTATTAAAGTCGCATACTTTGATGGCGACGGAACCAAAATCTCAGGTGATCCTGACGTTAATGTCGACGTAATTTCGACTAATGTCTCTACTACCTGGTATTTCAAAGTTCAAACCGTGGCTGGATATGAGTTTTTAAGATACCCAATTCATCCAGAGGGCGTAATTGAACAAAATGGAAAGCTAACTGATCAGACTTATGACGCCAGTATTTTCAGATACATACCAGCTGGAAGAATGTCTGCCACAGGGTTCGCCAATGTACGAACTCCATTTGTTATTCATGGATATCCTGTATCCGTACTTTTAAGAAGTGGAAGTCCGGTAGGTTCGTAGTACTTTTGAAAAGCACTACAGCCAAGTACTACAAAATGCTGTAACTAATGTGATTAAACGTGATTTCTTGTGATGATCAGAAAAAGTGAACTTCAAGCCTTCTCGCTCTAAGTTTTTAATTTTACTTTGTTATTATTAGTTCTTCTTAAAACGACAAAACCACCGCTAGGTGGCTTCGAAAATGGTAGGGGGCGAGGGACTTGAACCCCCGATCCCAGTGTTATGAGCACCGTGCTTTAACCAACTAAGCTAGCCCCCCACATAAGGAAGTTTGAAGTTATCAAACTCCCCGGTGATTGGCAAAAGCGCGGCGCATTAGGGGTTAATGGGTGGGGCGATCTTCGTGTTTTTTTAAATCTGACTGCAATCTATTGGGTTCAACTTGTCCATATGCTCCTACGGTGCCAATGATTATTTCGGGCGTGGTCATTCCGACGTGGGAAAAATGGGTTTTTCTAAACTCCGCTGCCAGGTGGATGGATTCACGCAGACCTATTTCATCGCGGAACACACAAACACCCACGCCTTGTCCATCAGGTGTCGTTATCCAATTATAGGAAATGAACCCTTCCATTTGTTCCAAAAGAGGAATGAACATTTCCTGAAGCTTTTCGTTGATCTCTGGGATATGCACGGGACTAAAACGATAAGTACGTACTGAAGCAAACACAGACACCTCCAGTATCAATTCCATTGTAAGCGACGCCCGTTGTGTAGACTCGGGGGCAAAGCTTGCTTAAAAACACATTCTGCGATTAATTTACAGAGTTAGTTTCGAATAAGGAGTTTTGTATGCGTGTGATGACAATCTTGATTTCAATTCTATTTGTGACAACTGCTTATGCAGAAGAGCAAAACGTGAAAGTTCCGGTCAAAGCAGGCTTTGAAAAGCTTGATATGCAGGGTTTCCAAGGTGCGATGGAGGCTGATGCGAAAGCGGAAAAATCAAAAAAGAAAACTTCCATTGGTTGTACAGACACTTCCGGCAAAAGCTATAAGCAAGGCGATCAAGGTTACGACACGTGCTTGATCCAAACTAAACCTTTGAATGATAAAGACAAAGGCAGCACAACAAGCATTCAATTCGGCAACTAGGAAACGTAAGAACCCAGTTGTAATTAAATTTTTTTTACAATTCTCAAGACCTTTGACTACAAATAATTACGAATGTTGATCAATAAACAACTGTTTGTAAATATCTCAACACTATTAACACGGAGGTTATAGTGAAAAAGATTTTATGCGCAGTTGTTTTGGCTTCAACTTCATCTTCTGCATTTGCAGTGAACTACCTTGGGACAAATTTCGTTGCTCCTAATGTAAAAGGTTATGAAAATGTGGCAAATGAAATTCCGGGTGAAATCGTGTACGATACAAGCAGAGGTGGTGGTACATTCTGGGGCTATAGTAATATAAATGGTTGGACATCATTGAGTGGGGCTGGAAGTGCTAGTGGTACACCTGCGGGAACCGTTATCGCTTTTGCCGGTGAGGCCTGTCCCACTGGATATACATTAGCTAATGGTGGTGAATTGGATAAGAGTGAAGCTCCCGATCTGTATATGGCAATACAAGATTTGTATGGAACTCCAAGTGTAACTACGAAATTTAGACTGCCGGATTATCGAGGACAGTTCCTTCGTGGAGTTGCCGGAGATACAAACGTAGATCCAGATAAAAACAGTCGTACTCCATCAAAATCTGGATTGGCTTCAAACGCTGTTGGTTCAACCCAACTTGACGGATTCAAATCTCACACTCATTCAATGTCTATCGGCGGAGATGGTGTTGCAAATGGGGGTATTCAGCGCTCTGCTAATGACTTCTTTTTGAAGCAATCAACTGCAACTGGAGGCAATGAGACTCGTCCGGTTAATGTATACGTAAACTATTGCATTAAAAAATAGTTCTAGTGTTTATAACACCTAAACTCTGAATAAGGTGGGTTGTCGAGTTCGGCACTTGTTGTTGGGTCGACAACCGCCAATCCCAAACTTACCTGGCGATTGCGATAAATATAGGTGCGATATTGCGACCAGGGGGAGTCCACTTCGAATTTAAATTTGCTCGAGCTAACTGATTTCCACGGATTTTTGCGCACGTCGTTTCCGGGATAAGTGACAGTCAATTGAGATTTAAAAAGAGTCCCGTGATTGTAGGTGATGTTCCACTGAAAAGAAAATTCGGACGTCTTACCAAAACAGCGATACTGAAGCTCATCGGAAGCGGCAAGTGCTACAGAGCCGATCAATGAAGTCACTACCAGGGTCATAAGATATTTCATGTTAAACCTCGACGGCATCATAGCGTGGGGATTATCCCAGACCAAGCGGAAATGGCGTTGACGTTGGCAGTCTAGTTCATAAACTAAAGGAATGAAAAAACATCTCGTAACGGCATTCTTCGCAGTGGTTTCCGGTTTTATGCTTCAAGCATGTTCTCCATCAGGTTCCTTGATCGCTCATCAAAGGGATGCTGAATTTTATAATCAATTTGTGAATTCCTCGGCGGACTGGCCGCAGGCGGAGAGCAAAATTGATGAGCTTAAAGTTATGCAAACCGGTGCAGAGTATCCGATGCGCTATGTGTTTTTTGATAACGGCAAATTCTATTATCAAGTGGACAGGCTGGGGACCGGCGAAGGTGTTTGGTCTATTCAGAATGGGGCGTTGATTGCCACAGCTCAACGTACGATCTTTGCAATGGAACTTGCGATCTCGGCGGTCAGTGATCAGGGGAACGACACGTTGGTGCGCTTTTATGATCGCCACGGTCTGAATTCTATCAATATCAAATTGCGCGATCCGGAAGCCATTAAGGCCAAAGGGAAAGTTCCCGCAGAACTCAGAAAATTCACTCGTTCAGACAAGAACATCTAAAAAGAAAAAGGGAGCCTAAGAAAGCTCCCTTTTTTATTTCCAGAATCAGAAATCTAAAAAACTATTTGCAGCTATAGCTGTTGCTTTTAGCCAAAGCATATCCGCTCAAGAATCCTTTGCGAACAAAGTTATCCATGATCAACAAGCTCGCGTTCGGCCAGAATGTGGAAGTGATTTTGTGGTCGCCATTCACAGTGCTGTATTTTGCATGAAGGCCAACGATTTGAACTGTTTTAGTTGTTGCAGAGTTGATAACCACAGAGTCTTCAACAGTTTGGTAAAGGTATTGGTTGTCGGCAATTTTCGCGACCACGAAGCAAACTGGTTTTGCATCAGCTTGTTCTGGAGAGCACTCGTAAGTGCTGACGGCTTCAGAATTTTTAGGAAGAGTTGTTGTGGCAACATCAGCACAAGTGGCTGCATTTGCATTTGCGATAACCAGAACCAAAAGAACAAAGAAAATACTTACGGGTTTCATAAATCCTACTTAAGAGTTTCGCACTCTGTTTTAACGATATCGTACCAATTGTCAGAATTTTTCTTGAAAACAGTCAGACATTTAAAAGTCGGCACAACACCTTTCACTTTGTAGTGACCACGCGCCATCGTGATGATCGCAAGATCGTAGCCTTCAACTTGAGTGAATTTTTGCTGCAAAGAAACGATGCTTTCGTCCATGCCAAGAGTTTCAAGAACACTTTCCGTGGTCATGAATGAGATCTCTTTCATTGCTCCTGCAAATGCTAATGATGAGCTCAGAACAAGCGCAGCCGCGACGAAGAACGATTTCATAAATACCCCCGAATTTGTGTGAGAGGGTATTTACTGAATTTGCGGTCATTTGGGCAGCTTGGAAACGCGAACCTGTCAATTTTACTGGGAATTAGAGATCAGTTACGCAGGCAAAACGATCATAAGGAGGCTTTTCCGCAGGCACGCTGGTCGTTGGATCCACCAAAACCAGGCTGAAATGACGCCCTTCCTGGGTCAGGAAGGCCTTATATTCGTTAAAAGGAGAATCAACGGCAAATTTCCCCTTATTTCCAGAGGGAATCTCGCGCCAGCCATAATCCATGGAATCACTGTATCCCGAACTGGTGGTCAGGCGACTGCGGGAGGCTGCTTTGTCATGAAGTTCCACGGTGTATCTGAAAAAGAAGCCTTGCTCATAAGCGCGCCCATGGCAGCGAAAGCTCATGTCTGTTGCCAGAGACGGGAGGGTTGAGAAGGAAAGGACCGCTGCAAGTAAAGTTGAAAAGTACTTCATGCTTTAAGCTTGGAGCGGTCTTTATTTCTAGGCAAGTGATTTCATATCGATGACAAAGCGATATTTAACATCACTTTTCACCATGCGATCATAGGCGACATTGATTTGCTGAATTGGAATCATCTCGATATCGGCGACAATGTCGTGCTTTGCGCAGAAATCCAA
Source organism: Bdellovibrio sp. (assembly GCA_039594295.1). GTDB lineage: Bacteria > Bdellovibrionota > Bdellovibrionia > Bdellovibrionales > Bdellovibrionaceae > Bdellovibrio. Next base: position 28,962 of record JBCNNR010000017.1, on the reverse strand, counting down.
CATCTCTTGCGTTTCTTGAATGCCTCCGATTAAAGAACCTCCCAATTTGCGACGACCCATAATCAAGGCTCCGGCCGCCAAAGTTGGTGGGGTTTCAGGCAAGCCCACAAGAACCATGTTGCCATCACGACGAAGCAAGCTCAGATAAAGATTGTAATCATGGGGAGCAGACACCGTATCCAGAATAAAATCGAAAGTTCCCATGTGAGCTTTCATTTGTTCCATGTCTTTGGAGATAATCACTTCGTGCGCACCCAACCGCTTTGCATCTTCAACTTTAGAAAGAGACGTTGTGAACACAGTGACATTTGCACCCATCGCATTTGCTAACTTAACGCCCATATGACCCAAGCCGCCTAAACCGACAACGCCAACCTTTTGTCCTTTGGAAACATTCCAGTGGCGAAGCGGGGAGTAAGTCGTAATTCCCGCGCAGAGCAAAGGTGCTGTCGCTGCAAGATCCAGGTTTTTTGGAATGCTTAGACAGAACTCTTCGCGTGTGACGATCGAGTTCGAATAGCCACCGAATGTCGGTGTGCCGTCTTTTTCTTTGCTGTTATAGGTTCCAACAAATCCGCGCTCGCAATATTGCTCAAGGCCTTCTTTGCAGGACGGGCAATCCAGGCAAGAATCCACCAGACAACCCACACCCGCCAGATCGCCGACTTTGAATTTTTTCACTTTTGATCCGACCGCGATCACTTTACCAACAATTTCGTGACCGGGAACCATTGGGAACATGCCGCGGCCCCATTCATCACGCACCTGATGGACGTCGGAGTGGCAAACGCCGCAATAATGAATTTCAATGTGAACATCATTATCGCGAAGTTCGCGGCGCTCAAAACTAAACGGAGCCAACGGTGCTTTTGCAGACGGAGCTGCATATGCTTTTGCTTTAATCATTAAAGATTCTCCTGAAAAAGATTTAAAGAAAATGATAGCGAAGTCCCAGAAAATGAACAGTGAAATTCCTGAAAGCCTGTGGCATACTAAGGAGTATGAAAATTCAGGTGAGTCACATACTTGTTCAACATTCTTATGAAGCAGAAGATATTCTGCGCGCTCTGAAAGATGGCAAAGATTTTGCGGAACTGGCACGCAAATTTTCCAAGTGTTCGTCAGCAGCAGATGGTGGAAATTTGGGAGTATTTTCAGAGGGCAGGCTCGATCCTGATTTTGAGGAATGCGCATTTTCTTTGAAAGTAGGACAAACCACGACTAAACCAATTCGTACGCGCTTTGGTTATCATATCATTCGCAGAACGGCATAGGTCCGTCAGTCCCAAGCATCATTCATCTTTTTTTGTTCACAGTGCAGACATTTTGCGACGAATGACTGGTAAGCATTTTTACGAGTATAAAAAAATTAAATTTTAAATATGAGCGCTCCGATGGGGGAAATACAAACCAACGGAGGATTTTGCAATGTATGGACCTCGCTCATTATATCCCCTCGGGATTCTTGCTCTGGCCTTGGCTTTGAATGCTTGCGGCCCTGGAAATGGCAACCTGACAGCTATTGATGAAACTGGAGATGAAACAGCTTCTATCGTCGATCCGGGCACTGGCGGTGCAAATTCAGGATCGTCAGACACGGGAAGCTCAACCACTCAACCAGCAACGACTCAGAAATTGTTATTGAATCAAGCCATGAGTGTTCGTTATGAAAGTAACAGCATTCTGGAAAACAAAGCGGAACTCCCTGCGGGCACGCAGATCGAAGTTCCACAAGATTATCAGATGAAGAATCTGGATTATCGTGATTCCAATGGCAAAATAGTCAGATCCAGCACGGGTTTCATTTATCCAATTAAAATCGTCTCTGTGCCGACGGCATCTGCTTCGCAGTTTCCGCAAAGTAAAATCGATTCGTTGAATAAAACTACGGGTGGACTTTTTATTTTCGCCTCAATCGTGGGGAACCTTCAGGGAGCTGAAGGTAATTTTGCGGTGATTACGCCAGCAGTGGCAGGCGCGGGATTCCTGACGAATTATAATCCTTCAGGAAAACCAAAATTCAGCTATACCAAGTCTTCTACAAAGCGTTTTCCGAATATCAATAAAGGTGTGAATCCAACTTCACAAAGTTCTGCTGATCGCGCGAAATGGACTGCTATTTACAACGAGCTAAAAAAAGCTGCGAATCGTACCGTTGCAACTCCCAAGTCTTATTTGATGATTGATTCCACAACAGCTAAGCAGGCTTCGTTAGATTATGAAAGCACAGGCAAGGTGGCCTTGAATGGTGCCTGGTCTATCGCGGTTCAGCAAACGGCAGTTCGTCATGGGTTTTCAAATGTTCCCTGTGCTGAATTCCAGTCGGAACTGGTGCGCGAAGCTTACCAACGGGCCGGTTACCGCGTAAGTGATGACTTTAATACCAGCAAAGGCAATAAGCTGATCTGGTCCAGCACTGCGGCCGTGGTGAATTTCTCGATGGCGCTTTATAAAGCGGGTTGGGTTGCCTGGGACGGAACAAAGTATAAGCCGATGACCGGAGCCATTTTGATGAATGGATCGGGAATTTCTCCGGGCCACACTTATATCTCTGCCAGCGACGATGGTATGATCATCGTGGATAACGGTGCTCCGCAGGGCCGTGACTTAAGAAAAACATCCCAATCGATCATCGAAATGATGTTTCAAACGGGAGTGTTCTTTTTACCTCCGGGAATCAACCCGCAAGCTTGGTAGTGATTTCGGAGAATACAGAGTCAGAATATTTCCCAACAGGCATAGTGCGACTCCCGTGATGATATAGGGAGTCCACTTAAAGTCTTCATACATACTGGAAAGAGTCAGTGCAATGACTGGTGAGATAACACCAGAATACGCGGCTCTTTCTGCCCCAATTCTTCCCGCCAGTGACAGATAAGCACCAAAAGCGAAAACCGATCCAAAAAGAGACAAATACAATAGCGAACTTAAATATTTCGTCGTTAATGGAATCGCGAAACTGTGTTGCAAGATCAAGCCCACAATTAAAGTGAAAGCACTTCCATACAGCATACCCCAGGTGTTGGAGACCACGACGGGAATGGTTTTACGATAGGATTTTTGCGACAGCATATTTCCCGCAGAGGCAGAAAGAGTGGCGACCAATCCCAGAATCAAACCCATGATCGTGCGCTCGTTTGCATGCAGACCCATGATTTCATTAATAAAGATCAGAACAATTCCGACGCCGCCTAAGAGTGAACCGGCAATGACTTTCGGGGTGATAGGTTTTTTAAAAAACAGGCGCATGCCGATCATGTTGTAAGGAACGATGACTGTAAAACAGATCGCCGCAATACCCGAGCTCACCATCGTCTCTGACCAATAAACCAACATATAGTTCACTGAGAACATAAAAATACCCATGGTCATAAAGGTCAGATGGTCCGATTTGCTAAAGGAGAGCTTTTTTTTCGTAACCAGGCAATAACCCAAAAGCAGAACGGCCCCCAAAAGAAAACGCCAAAAAACGGAGGCAATAGGGGAGGCAGAATCAACTTGGAAGGTGATAACCAACCACGTGGAGCCCCAGATAAGAGTGCATATTGAATATAGGAGGAAATTCATGGAATTACAGTCGGCGAGGTCTCAGCTTAAGTCAAGAAATGGGACTTCCGGGCTCACCCAGTTGCGTATTCTGGTAAGCATTAGTATTCTTCATATATTGATAAAGGATGGTTTGCGGTGAAGAAGTTTATTTTTGCGTTTATCTCATTGGTGGCTTTGACGGTCTCAGCTGCGCCGTTAAAAATGAAACCCACTCCGTACAAAAAAGACCCGCCATTTTATCGCGGCGTCGTTTATTTTCATTATGATATTAAGGGTAAAAAAGAGCGCAACTCCTTACATATTCAGCAAGATATCGTGCGCGTGAATGCCGAGCCCATCCAAAAAAAGAATTGGAAAAAGGGCGAGCCCGCAATGAAGGTTCTTTTAACTCTTGAAAAATCCGCGGCGGCAAAATGCACGACCGGCAGCTATACTTTGCGAGTGGCGAAGGGTGAACAAAAAAGTCAGGTTGAAAAGGGATGTGTAGGGACTCCAAGATTCAAAAAGTTGGAGCAGTCTTTCGCGACCCTCAAGGGCCTGCTTCCCAAACAATACGATAAAAATTTAAATCCTATTTAGGAAAAAGAAAAAGCCCTGGTCTCCCAGGGCTTTTTTTATGACCGGGACTAGTCTTCGTCCTCGTCGTCATAATCCTCATCATCTTCGTCATCCTCGTCGTCGTCATCATCATCGTCCTCATCCTCATCTTCATCATCGACATCGTCGCTGGATTCGATGCGGACCAACCAACCCTCTTCATAAGGGTCTTCCATGATAAGAGACGGATCGTCGATCACCGAAGTGTTTACCTCGATAACAGTTCCATCAACTGGAGAGTAAATGTCCAAAGGACCGTCGCTGGTTTCGATAGATCCGATAACAGTTTCTGTGTCCACTTCCTCTTGTTCAGCGGGAAGGTCCACAGTGCTGATAGATTCGAAATCCTCAAGTCCATCTTCGTTGATACCAATTGTGATCACGCCATCTTCTTGGCGGTACCACAAGTAGCCCATATAATTTCTTACGTCATCTGATGCCATTTAATCTCCAGGAAAAAAACTATTAACAATCGTAGTACAAGTGGAACTCGTAAGGAACTGGTCTTTGCTGTACTGGACGAACTTCTTTGTCGATTTTGTACTGCACCCAGGTATCAATCAAGTCATCACTGAAAACATCGCCCTTTTTCAGGAAGCTGCAGTTTTTCATCAAGTTATCCAGCGACTCTTCCAAAGTTCCCGGAACAGATGGGATCAAAGCGGCTTCTTGTGGCGGTAACCCATAGATATCTTTATCCAAAGGATCACCTGGATTGATTTTGTTGATGATACCATCCAAACCGGCCATCAAAATAGCAGCTTCTGCCAAATAGATGTTTGCAGTTGGATCTGGAGTACGGAACTCAATACGTTTCGCCTTTGGATTTGGACCAGAGTTTGGAATACGCATCGCCGCCGAACGGTTTTTGAAGCTGTACGCCAGTTTTGTTGGAGCCTCAAAGCCAGGAACCAAACGTTTGTAAGAGTTTGTTGTCGGATTGATGATTCCACACAACGCCGGAGCATGTTTCAACACGCCACCGATATAGTGCAGAGCCATTTCGGACAAGCCCGCGTATTTGTTTCCTGCAAAAAGATTTTTACCGTCTTTCCACAAAGACATATGGATATGCATACCAGAACCGTTATCTCCAAAGATTGGTTTTGGCATGAAGGTCGCTGTTTTTCCGTGGCGCATACATACGTTTTTAACGATGTATTTGAACCACATCATTTTGTCGCCCATGTTCAAAGCCGTGTCGAATTGGAAATTGATTTCACATTGACCTGCGGAAGCCACTTCGTGGTGATGGCGTTCAACGCGCATTCCACAACGTTCCATCTCTGCGCAAATTTCAGAGCGGATGTCTTGCAAGGTGTCTGTCGGAAGTGCAGGGAAGTAACCTTCTTTCGAACGGATTTTATAACCTAAGTTATTGCCGCCCTCATCGCGACCTGTATTCCAAACGGCTTCATTGCTGTCCACCATATAGAATGCAGAGTTCGAAGTTTGTTCGAAGCGAACGTCATCAAAGATAAAGAATTCAGCTTCTGGGCCGAAGTAAGCTGTATCGGCAATGCCTGTTGACTGCATGTAGGCGATTGCTTTTTTTACGATCTGACGTGGGTCGCGATCATAAGGTTGAAGAGTCTCTGGCAGGCAAACATCGCAAATCAATGACAATGTCGGCATTTCCATGAATGGATCCATCATCGCTGTTTTAGCATCCGGTCTGATAATCATGTCAGACTCTTCGATACCTCTCCAGCCACGAATCGAGCTTCCGTCAAAGCCAAATCCATTTTCAAAAGAGTCTTCTTCAAGTTGATGAAGAGGGATTGTTAAGTGTTGCCAAGTTCCGATCATGTCACAGAACTTGAGATCTACCATCTTCGCGCCTTTTTCATGGGCGAATTTTAAAGCTTCCTTCGCAGTCATTTGCGTCTCCTTGCAAAAACCAAAAAATTTTATAAAGCCTCTTCGTCCCTTTCGCCCGTCCGAATTCTGAGGGCGGATTCAACTGGTAATACAAAGATTTTCCCATCACCGATTTTTCCGGTGTGAGCAGTTTTGCGGATTGCTTCGACGGCGGCGTCTACTAAAGCGTCGGGCAATACGACTTCCAGTTTTATCTTGGGAAGAAAATCAACGACGTATTCGGCACCTTTATAAACTTCAGTGCGCCCTTTTTGGCGCCCAAACCCACGAACCTCAGAGACAGTAATACCTTCAATTCCAACTTCAGAAAGAGCATCGACCACGTCGTCGAGCTTAAAGGGTTTTATGATAGCCTCTATTTTTTTCATGGATCCTGTTGTTACCTAAAGATGTCCTACATTTCGTTGAAACCAAGGATAACAAAGGGTTGGAAGAATGCAAAAAGGACTCAAGCGATTTTATTATTTTAATTTTCTAATAACGCGAAACAGTACGCGTTTCTAGGTTGAGCACTCTAGTTGTTTTTGGTACACAGCCCGTCCGCGTGTAGTTTTACTAGGCGCGTTTGGATTCGGAAAACCACTATTGTTGTCAGACCGGGGGGATTATGACTGCAACACGTTTTTTCGTATATGGATCATTGACCGAGGGGATGGTTCATTACTCAAAAATTCAGAACTTCGTGGAATCATTGAGCTTTGCCAGAATTAAGGCAACAGCATATCGCTTAAAAGTTGGCTTTCCGGCACTGGTTAAAGGTGGTTCGGATTTAGTTCCGGGGCAGCTGGTGGAGTTGAAAGCCTCTGATTTACTAATCAGTCTGCTTGATGAATTTTATGGTTATAACAGATTGGACTCAGACAAGAGTCTTTACTCCAGAGAAGAAGTCGATGTGTATATCGAAGGATCTTCTGAGCCTGTGAGAGCGTGGACCTATTTTTTAAATCCTTTGAAACTTCCTGTGAACGCCCACGTTATCGATGGCGGCGATTGGAAAAAGTCGATCGAAGAGCAACCTTTGATGACATCTAAGTTGACTGAAAAACAAGCAACTTATATTCAACGCCTGGGTCGTTCTTCAGGTCGTGAGATCGTTCCCATTGATTTGACGCTTTATCGTGAACTGATGAACCTTGAGTTGATCGTTGATAAGGGTCGCAGACTGGCCCTTTCTAAATTGGGCCAAGAGGTTTTTAGACATCTTGGATAATTCGAACAAAATCTTCCGCATCGTTTTGATTGAGCCCGAAATTCCTCAGAATACAGGAAACATCGGGCGCACCTGTGTAGCTACGAATTGCGAGTTGCATCTGGTCGGTAAGATGGGCTTTGAAATCAATGATACTAATCTAAAGCGCGCGGGGCTGGATTACTGGCCTCATTTGACGTGGCATCGCCACGCGACGTTCGAAGACTGGTGGAAGCTGGTTGAGGACCCTTCGCGCGCCTGGTTCTTTACCACAAAAACTAAACGCACTTACTTTGAACCCCAATATCAGTCGGGCGATTGGTTGGTCTTTGGAAAGGAAACAAAAGGTTTGGACCCAGATCTTTTGGCGAAGTTCCCAAATCAAACAGTCACGATCCCTATGATCGGTGAGGGCGCGCGCAGTCTGAATCTTGCGACGAGTGTGGCGATTGCTGCCTATGAGGGAGTTCGTCAACACCGCTACTCCAAGTAAGCGGACCCAATTTTTGTCGGCGCAATATGGTAATTAAAATCCATTAATGCAAGTAAGGTGATTTCATTTTTTTGGATTTATTTTTCGCTCTTCTCCGGCTGTGTTAGTCCTTAGTCTGGGTTAACGAATTTCCGAGTGATCTCGCGTCAATGACGCACTAAAAAAACCACCCCTTGCCTTGCAGGCGTCCTCTGTTATGGGCTATCCTTAGCCACTATGGTAACGCAAATACTTACAAAAATATTCGGAACGAAACACGACCGTGAAATGAAAAAGATCCAACCGATGGTGGATCGTATCAATGCCTTGGAACCAAAAATGAAGGCACTCACGGATGAACAACTTAAAGCGAAAACCCCTGAGTTCCAGGAACGTTTGAAAAAAGGCGAGACTGTTAACGACATCTTGCCAGAAGCATTTGCCGTTTGCCGTGAAGCTTCGATTCGTGTTTTGGGCATGCGCCATTACGACGTTCAATTGATCGGTGGTATCGTTCTTAACAGCGGTAAGATCGCCGAGATGAGAACGGGTGAAGGTAAAACCTTGGTGGCAACGTTGCCGGTTTACTTGAATGCGCTTACTGGTAAAGGTGTTCACGTTGTGACAGTGAATGACTACCTGGTACGTCGTGACTCCGAGCACATGGGTCGCTTGTACGGCTGGTTGGGTCTTACCACGGGTATCATCGTTCATGGCTTGAACGATCAACAACGTAAAGAGATGTACGCTTGCGATATCACTTATTGCACTAACAATGAATTGGGCTTCGACTATCTTCGTGACAACATGAAGTTTGATCTGGCTGATTACGTTCAACGCGGTCATAACTATTCGATCGTGGATGAGTGTGACTCTATCCTGGTCGACGAAGCACGTACGCCGCTGATCATTTCTGGTCCTGCGGAAGCTTCCACTGAAAAATATCAAATCGTTAATTCCATCATCCCTCACTTGAAGCGTGATGTTCACTTCACAATGGAAGAGAAATCCAAAACAGCTTCATTGACGGAAGAAGGAAATGCGAAAGTTGAAGAGTTGTTGGGCGTGGGCAATCTATACGATCCACAAAACATCGAACTTCTGCACCACGTTTACCAAGGCCTGAAGGCTCACTATTTGTACCGTCTTGATGTTGAATACATGATCAAAGATGGCGAAATCGTGATTGTGGATGAGTTCACAGGTCGTTTGATGCCGGGTCGTCGTTGGTCTGATGGTCTTCACCAAGCTATCGAAGCTAAAGAAGGCGTTGAAGTTAAATCAGAAAACCAAACTTTGGCGACTATCACCTTCCAAAACTATTTCCGCATGTACGATAAACTTTCGGGCATGACGGGGACAGCTGACACAGAAGCGGTTGAGTTCAAAAAGATCTACAACCTTGATGTGAATGTGATCCCAACAAATAAACCTATCCGTCGTTTGGACGAAGAGGACGTGGTTTATAAATCTGAAAAAGCAAAATACAAAGCGATCACTGCAGACATCAAAGAGCGCTCTACCAAAGGTCAACCGATCCTGGTGGGGACAGCTTCTATTGAAAAATCCGAAGCTTTGAGTCGCTACCTTCGTAACGAAGGCATCAAGCACGAAGTCTTGAATGCGAAACACCACGAACGCGAAGCTGAAATCATCGCGCAGGCGGGTCGTAAAGGTGCGGTAACAATCGCTACGAACATGGCCGGTCGTGGTACCGACATCATGTTGGGTGGTAACGCTGAGATGTTGGCTAAAGTGGCTGTTGGTAATGATGATTCTCCGGAGTACGTGGAGGCTTTGGCCAAAGTAAAAGGTCAGGTCGAAAAAGAACGTGAAGAAGTACGTCAATTGGGTGGTTTGTACATTATCGGTACTGAACGCCACGAATCCCGTCGTATCGACAATCAGTTGCGTGGTCGTTCCGGTCGTCAAGGTGACCCAGGTGAATCTCGCTTCTATCTTTCTTTGGAAGATAACTTGATGCGAATCTTCAATGGTGAACGTATCCAAAAAATCATGGAAATGTTGAACATCCCTGAAGACGAACCAATCACAGCGAAAATGGTGACGAACGCGGTTGAGGGTGCTCAACGTAAAGTCGAAGGTCACCAATTCGATATTCGTAAGAACTTGATGGACTACGATACGGTTATGAATAACCAACGTAACGCTATCTATGGAATGCGCCGTAACCTTCTTGAAGGTAAAGACGTTGAGCGTTCTGTTTTGGATATGTTGGGTGATGTGGTTTCAAACATCCTTGATACTTACGTTCCAGAAGACGGCAAAAAGGAAGAGTTCAACGTTGAAGGTTTGAACAACTCTTTGGCGCAAACATTCGGTTTCAAAATTGACGTAGATGGCAGAGCCGTAAACACGGAAATGATCATCGATCAAGTTCGTGCTGGCGTAAAAGCGGTTTACGATCGTCAAAAAGAATCCATGGGGCCTTTCTTTGAACAAGTTCAAAAGATGATCTTGCTTCAATCCATCGACCATCATTGGAAAATGCACTTGGCGGTGATTGATAAGTTGAAAGAAGGTATCGGTCTGCGCGGTTATGCCCAGAAGGATCCTTTGATTGAGTATAAAAAAGAAGCTTTCATGGCTTTCGAGACTTTGAACAATACGATCAAATCCGATGCTATCGAAAAAATCATGCGCGTTCAGTTGGTGCCTCAACAGTCTGAAGAAGAAATGTTGGAAAGCCTGCGCCCTGATGAATCTGATTTGGATGACTTGGATTACTCGTCTCCGTCTGAATCTGACATTGGACATTCATTGCCTGAGGTGGGTGGTTCTGAAGAACCTAAACGCAATAAAATGACTTTCCAAAGTGGCCCGGCGGATGACCGTCCAATGAACCGTGAAGAACGTCGTCGTTTGGAAAAACAAGGCAAAGGGAAAAAGTAATTGATCCAATGCCCGAACTGCCAACAGCCAGTAGAGATTCTGGATAAACACATTGGGGCTCTTTTTACATGTCCCCATTGTGCGGCGGTTTTCTTTGTAAATTACGATGGACAACCGGAAATGGCTTCGCACGAAGCCGAACCGGAAACAGCGGAACAAAACGACAATGCTTTTGTTCCGCCGATCTCTGAAACTCAATACGGCACTCCTGCTGTTGAGGAATATTCTCCTCCACAAGATCAATATCTCGAACCCACCGAAGAACCACAGTTCCAACAACCCGCGGATTCTTTTGGTGAATACAATGCAGATCATGCTGGTGGTGGCTTCAATGAAACTCCTTTGACTGAGCAGTACACCGAGGAGTTGTCTGAAGCAGCCACTGAGTCAGAACCTGCGTACGAGATGAATGCTTCTGAAAACTTTGATTATACGGATAATTTGAATCAACCGGTGGAACCTATTGTTGAACCAAAAACATCAGATGACGCGAATTTCGCAGATGTGATCGATTTTGCGAACGCGAACTCCACCGCGGGCAATTTTTCCTATGCGGTCATCATCGAGGGTATTGATAGCAGCCAGTTGGTGCACCAGTTAAAAGAGGCTATGACGGACTCTAAATTTGGCTGGGATGTGAGTGAACTTTTAACTCATATCGGTGGCGGTCGCTTGGTGGTCAAAGGTCTAAGTCCCGCTAAAGCTTCTGTCTTTATCAACCGAATTAAATATCTGCCGTTTAAAGTTTCCTGGAGGCAAGATGTTCTCTCTGGTTCTTAGATCCCTGCTGATTTTAGTGACTGTGATGTCAGTTGCGATGGCTGCGTTTGCCAATGAGGGCGGCGGTCATGGTGGTGGCGAAGAAAAGAAAGCCGAAGGCGGCGAGGGTGCTAAGGAAGAAAAAGCAGAGCCTAAATCCGCCGAGGAAAGCTATGACAAGGTCGCAGCCAAAGTCGCAGCCCTTGAAGCGAAAATTCATTCCGGCCAGGAAGAGATCGAAAAGTTGATCGAGGAAAAAGCCCACGCCAAAGACCCGGCAACGATCAATGAAATCGTTAAACAGATGCTGACAACGCACAAAGAGCTGCAAAAAAACGTGCAGGAATATAATCAGGTTAAAGGCTTGATGAAGTACCGCTATCCTGAAAAAGGCATGACGACCAAGCGTGAGTACGAGCGCATTGAGGTTAAATCCCTGGAGGAGATGGAATCTTCAATGAGTCTGTCCTCCTCGGTCAAACGCACAATGAAAAAGGTTCGTGCGCAGTACGATACGCCAGAACAGAACAAAGCCCGTATCGAAGCAGAAGCTAAAAACCATGGTGAAGATTCTAAAAAGAAAAAGAAGCAGCCTGAGCTAACCGAGCCCGTGATTCTAAAAAAATAGTGTCTCAAATCGAGACGAGGCGCCCGGCACTCTTCCGATCCCAAGCTGAAACTGCTATCTTTAAGGGGTGGGGGAAATCATGTTACGACTGATGTCGATTCCGATCGTCGTTATAGGGCTGTTCACATCAGCTTGCCAGACGTCCATGCTTAAGCAATTTGAATCTATTAAACCCGGCATGGAAAAAGATGACGTATTGGATCTTATGGGGAGCCCCAATCAAACCCAACGTGTGTCCGGTAAAGATCGCTGGTACTATACGTTTTATGACAACCGCATTCGTTTTCAAAAAGAAGTTCAATTTGCTGATGGCGCTGCCATTTATGTAGGTGAAGTTTATCAACCACCTGCGGATCAAACGGCCGTCGCTGTGGATACTCGCAACGAGGTCCGTAACAAGCAAATTGACGAGGATATGAAAAAAGAAGTTCAGGAAAACCGTAAGGCCTATGATGCTTACGAATCACAAACCAAGGGGACGGATAAAGTTCGCTATGTCCCTAAGTTTGAACCTATTCGCTAAAATTTAGCGGAGCACCTAAAACAGAAATGATTTCGTAGCCATTTACTTCCAGGAAGTCAGTTTTGTCGCGGCTATATAGTTTAATTCCTGTCCAAACCCATTGATAGTTTTGCGCGGTCGGTAGTTCCACCAAAATGCCATCTAAGTGCAAGCCATCCGGAGCGACCGAGCAGTGTCCTTGCACGACCGTGCGAGGAATATCTCCCGAAACAGCGACGCCATCCGCGGAGAAAGAAAGCTCTATATAAGGATAGCGCTGACAAACAGAAACCTTTGCGCCGTCCTGATCAGCCATAAAGAAATGGCCCAGATACAGACGTTTTCCATCACTGAAATCTGTGACTTTTGCCTCTTTCAACAATTGATATTTAAAGGCCTTTTGAAAAGCGGTGGGATTGGATCCCGACAGATCCGCACTTGCCAAAGCTGTATCCAACTGAGCTTCTTGTTCTGTTGAGGCAATTTTGCGGCTGCTGGACAGGCGATTGTTCATGTAAGTGATGGCAATGGGGAAGGCCAGCAGGATCAAGAAAGTGATAGCACTGCGTTTTGTATTCTTTTTTGTAACCGGCTTTTGTTCTGCACTCATTTAGTACTCACATTTCAAGGCTTTGCGATCAGCCTCTGTTAATACGTCACGCTTTGTTCCCGCATTCAACACGGGCCACATCACTGTCGAAAGAGTGGATCTGTGTTTTAACCCAAGGACATGACCGAACTCATGCACAATTAAGCTGTGCAGATGCAGATCAGAAGTGAGCTCGGGATGTTCAATATAAAAACGGAAATACTTGGCATCAACGGTCATGTCGGATTCAGTGATTTTATTGCCCGTCCAATAAAGTGACGTCACGGCCTGAAGATTGGGAGATTTGGTCCAATTGGTATTCCAATAAATTCCATTGCGACCGTCTTTGCTGCCGTCATAGGAAATATCATCTTCATTGGTGATATTAAAAAGAGTCATGCCCGCAGCTTCTTCCCAAACTTGCGCAGCAGACCTGACGATGGCTTCGTATTCCTGTGGGACATTTTTGGAGATGAACATGCGAACTGGCAAAGTTGTTTTCCAGGACACGCGTTGACCATAAACGTTTTGTACAAAACCGCATTCATCTTGAGCAGCACTCGCCAGGGTCACGTCGGAACCGGGACCAAGGGTCACGCCCTGTTGGCATCCACCGACTAAAAGGCTCAACAATGTGAATACTAAAATTTTGTACATATCCTCCAATTTACCATTGAAACCATGCTTATCAGAACAGCACTTTCTCATTCCCGACTTTTGACTGGTCCTGTGTCCGTTCTTGCCTGGTGAGGTCGAGGGGCGTAGGCTTTGGGGCATGATAAACTTTAAGTTCATTAATAAGAATGCTGTTGTTACAGGTGGTGCTGCCGGAATTGGTCTTGAGATCTCTCAAAGCTTTTTGGCAGCAGGTGGGAACGTTTCCGTATGGGATTACTCAGAGAAGGCCTTGGCAGCCGCTAAGGATGAGCTTTCCAAGTACGGTTCGCAAGTTCAATACGTGCAAGTCGATATCACCAATCGTGATTCTGTTGCGAAAGCCGCAGCGGGCTTGCCTTGGGCTGTGGATATTCTTGTGAATAACGCCGGTATCACGCGCGATAAATCTTTTGCAAAAATGGGCGCGGATGATTGGGATGCTGTGATTAATACGAACTTAACGGGTTTGTTTAATGTCACAAAAACTTTGCTGGAAAAATTCAATCCAAACTCCAACCACAAACGCATCATCAATATTTCTTCGGTTGTGGGTATTTATGGAAACTTTGGCCAAACCAACTATGCAGCGGCAAAATCCGGTGTGATTGGCATGACAAAAACCTGGGGTAAAGAGTTGGGTCGTAAAGGTTTTACTTCCAATGCGATCGCTCCAGGCTTTATCAATACAGCGATGACGAAAGCCATGCCGAAAGAAGCGATTGATGCGATGGCAGCAAAGGTCCCTGTGATGCGCCTTGGCGAAACTTCAGATATTGCGAATGCAGTTCTGTTTTTAGCAAGTGAGCAGGCTTCCTACATCAACGCCACTGTCATAAGTGTCGATGGTGGCATTACTTTATAATTCAAAATTGAGATCTAATATCAGTGCCGTGATTTGACTATTTGCGGCGCAACAATGACCCCTGGACAGTCTGGTGTAATTTGTTGCGGTCCCTAGGGTTTTCGGGTACTTAACTTAGATTATATTACAATACTGTGACAAAACTTTTTTGCGTCCGCCCTTTGGGAGTGCCAGCCTATGTCTGAGAATAAAGATCATTATAACCGCGGTGGTTTGTTTGCATTCATGTTTTCTATGGCGTTTGTATTCGCCTTTTTCTTCTACCTAGTTGTAGTCAACAAAGGTGTGGATTTGGCAGAAAACGTTATCGATCCAAATGCACCAGCTGCAGCGACAGGTCCCGTGTTTGATATCACGACTGTGAAAGAACCATGGGTGGAAACTCCTGAAATGATCGCTTACGGTCAAAAATTCTTCAAAACAAACTGTGCTATGTGCCACGGTGACACTGGTCACGGTGATGGTGCTGCGGGTGCAGCTTTGAATCCAAAGCCGCGTAACTTGGTTGAAGGCAAATGGACTCAAGGTGAAGGTATCATCAATCACTTTAAAGTGGTTACTGGTGGTATCCCAGGTTCCTCAATGGCTGCGTTCGGTCACTTCAAAGTTGCTGATCGTTGGGCTGTTGTTCATTTCATTAATTCTATCTCTAATAATAAATCTAAAGACGATCCTGCTAAAGTTGCTGAGTTTGCAAAAACTGCAAAATAATTAGGAAGTTATTTAATGCTGAAAAGTCATTCGGTTTTGACAGCAAAAAAAATGGGAATGGTTCTGACTGGAGCAGTTCTCGTTTTGTTTTCAAGGCCAAAGACTTTCGCATACAACGGACCTGAAGCAGGCATGGCGGCGAGTGATAAAGCTCGCGAACTTCAGGGTGTTGGGATTGAAGAAAAATTGGGCAAGAAGCTCGATTTGGGAATGAAGTTTAAGGACGAAACTGGCAAGGAAGTCGCTTTGGGCGATTACTTTGACGGAAAACATCCCGTGATTATTTCGCCTGTGTATTTTTCTTGTCCTGGCTTGTGCAACTTTCACCTGAACGGTCTGACAGATGCACTGAAAGTCATGGATAAGAGTTGGACTGTTGGTGACAAATTTAAAGTCGTCGCTATCAGTTTTGACTCAAGAGAGACGCCGGAAATCGCCGCTCATAAAAAAGAGCTTTATATGAAGCTTTATGATCGTGCGGGTTCAGAGTCGGGTTGGCACTTTTTGACCGGAAACGAGCAACAAGTAAGAGCTTTGACAGAGGCTATTGGTTTTAAGTTCAGATGGGATGAAACTCAAAAGGAGTGGGCACATGCTTCAGCAGCAGTTGTCGCGTCTCCTGAAGGCACGGTTTCTCGCTATCTTCCTGGGATTATGTTTAATCAGCAGGATATTAAGTTGGCTTTGAACGAAGCGACCGAGGGAAAGATCGGAAATTTCGTAGATAGCCTAGTGCTTTATTGTTTTCAGTATGATCCACACAAGAGCAAGTACTCGCTTGCCGCAGTTTCAATCATGAAAATGGGCGGGGGAGTGATGCTTCTGGTGATGGTTTTATGGTTATTGCCGCTTTATATTCGCTCTCGCAGAGCGAAGAAAAATGTGGCGGGGAGATAAAGGTACATGATGTGGTTTAATATTGCGAAGGCCCAATCCTTCATGCCAACGCAAGGAACCGAGATTGCCAAGCAGGTGGACAATCTTTACGGATTCTTGCTGATTACAAGTTTCATCGCCTGCGTGCTCGTCATCGGCGGCATGATTTACTTTGTAATGAAATACAAACGTAAGTCAGACAACGACAAGACAGCATACATCTCTCACAACACAGCGTTGGAGTTCTTGTGGTCATTCATTCCACTTGTGATCTTCTTGGCGGTGTTTGCCTGGGGTTGGTACATTTACCACGGCATGAGAACGATGCCGAAAGACGCGTTAGAAATTAACGTTCTTGGTAAACAATGGGCTTGGGAAATCGAATACAAAAACGGTTTCAAAGCTGTGAACGAAGTTGTTGTTCCGGTGAACACAGATGTGAAGTTGCTTTTGACTTCTCAAGACGTGATCCACTCATTCTTCATCCCAAGCTTCCGTATTAAACAAGACGCCGTACCAGGTCGTTATACTGCCTTGTGGTTCCGCGCTGAAAAACTGGGTGAATTCCACGTTTTCTGTGCTGAGTACTGCGGTACAACTCACTCCGGTATGATCGGTAAAGTACGTGTAGTCACTCGCGCTGAGTTCGACAAGTACATGGAAGAAGGCCAAGAAGAAGGCCAATTGCCAATTGCTGAACGTGGTAAAAAACTTTTCGCGTTGAAAGCGTGCGCATCTTGCCACTCTGTCGACAATCCTGCTGTAAAAGTTGGTCCATCATTGTTCCAAGTATTTGGTCACGAAGTTGATATCGACGGTGGTGGCAAAGTCACTGCGGATGAAAACTACATCCGTGAATCTATTCTTCAGCCAAATGCTAAAATCGTAAAAGGTTTCCCTAAAGGCGTTATGCCAACGTTCCAGGGTCAGATTAACGAAAACGAACTTAACGCTCTGGTTGAGTACGTTAAGAGTTTGAAATAAGGAGTGCAGCTCATGGGTAGTCATTCATCATCAGCTCACGGCGAAAATTATATTAATTGTGAAAAAGGCCTCTGGTCATGGTTAACAACAGTTGACCATAAACGTATCGGTCTTATGTACATGATCGCGGTTATGTTCTTCTTCTTTGTCGGCGGGGTTATGGCCTTGCTTCTTCGTTTGGAACTTTTTGCTCCAAACACTGTTCAAGGTGTTGGACAGGTTTTGAAGAACGGTGACGTTTACAATCAGGTTCTGACTTATCACGGTGCGATCATGGTCTTCATGGTTATCATCCCTGGTATCCCGGCGATCCTGGGTAACTTCTTCCTTCCAGTTCAATTGGGCGCGAAGGACGTGGCTTTCCCTAAGATCAACCTGGCAAGCTGGTACGTATTCATGATCGGTGCTTTGATGGCAGTAGCGACTTTCTTCACTACTAAAATCGACACTGGTTGGACGTTCTACACTCCTTACTCAATCCGCACAGGAACTGCGACAGTTCTAATGGTTATCGCGGCTTTCGTAATGGGTATGTCTTCAATCCTGACGGGTTTGAACTTCATCGTAACTGTTCACAAACTAAGAGCTCCGGGCATGACAATGCACCGTATGCCTTTGTTCGTTTGGGCGCTTTACTCAACGGCGATTTTGCAAATGCTTGCAACTCCGGTTTTGGGTATCACGTTGATGTTGTTGGCAGCGGAAAAAGTATTCGGTGTTGGTATCTTCGATCCAGCATTGGGTGGTGACCCGGTATTGTTCCAACATTTCTTCTGGTTCTATTCGCATCCAGCGGTTTACATCATGATTCTTCCAGCGATGGGTGTTGTATCTGAATTGATCACAACGTTCTCTCGCAAAGTGATCTTCGGTTACACAGCGATTGCATATTCTTCTCTAGGTATCGCAGCGGTGTCCTTCTTCGTATGGGGACATCACATGTTCGTATCTGGTCAGTCAGCAACTGCGGGTATCATCTTCTCTTTCATCACGATGCTGGTTGGGGTTCCAACAGCGATCAAGATGTTCAACTGGGTCGCAACAATCTACAAAGGTTCAGTCAGCTTTGACTCTCCGATGTTGTTCGCTCTTGGTTTCTTGTTCTTGTTCGCGATCGGTGGTGTGACAGGTATCATGCTTGCGACTCTTCCAATCGACGTTCACTTCCATGATACATACTTCGTTGTAGCCCATTTCCACTACGTGATGGTGGGTGGTACGTTGATGGCATTGATGGGTGGCTTCTATTACTGGTTCCCGAAAATGTTCGGTAAGACATTCAACGAAGCAGCTGCTCGTATGTCTTTCGTGTTCATCTTCATCGGTTTCAACGTGACGTTCTTCCCTCAATTCATCTTGGGTGCGATGGGTATGCCACGTCGTTATTTCGACTACATCCCGAACTACGAACACTTGAATAAAGTTTCGACTGTAGGTTCGTGGTTGATCCTAACTGGTTTCTTGATCGGTCTTTACACAATCGTTCAAGGTATCAGAAAAGGTGAAAAAGCTCCGATGAATCCTTGGGGCGGTAAAACTCTTGAGTGGCAGACGTCGTCTCCACCTCCACAATTTAACTTCGATGTTGAACCAGTAGTAACAGCGGGGCCTTATGAGTACAGATAATGTAGCACATCCACACGCAGCACATGTGTCGCATCACTTTAAAGATGCGACTCAAGAATACGACAGCGGCAAGCAAGGTATTTGGTTGTTCATGGTTACCGAGATCCTTATGTTCGGTGCCTTGTTGGTCGGTTATGGTATCTTCCACGTTCTTTATCCTGATATGTTCGCTGAAGGTGCTAAAGAGTTGGATTGGAGATTGGGTTTCATCAATACTCTGGTTCTGATCTTCTCTTCATTCACAATGGCGATCTCGATTCAGTTGATCCAACGTAATCAAACTAAAAAGGCGGCGATGGCTTTGGCTGTTACGATCCTTTGCGGTGCGATCTTCATGGTGATCAAATACTTCGAGTGGACTCATAAATTCCATTTGGGTTTCTATCCAGGTCGTTTCTTGGATATGGCTAAAACTCATGCAGAGCACGCAAACCTAGGTATGTACTTCGGTTTCTATTTCTGCATGACGGGTCTTCACGGTCTTCACGTGTTGATCGGTATGGCATTGATCGCTTGGTTGTTGATCAGAACGATTCGCGGTGATTTCCACTCCCAATACTGGATCCCAGTAGAAGGTGTTGGTATCTTCTGGCATATCGTCGACTTGATCTGGATCTTCCTATTCCCTCTTCTTTACTTGGTGGGTTAACAATGGCAGCAGCAAACAATCATAAACACGATCCAAACGTTCTTCATCCACACATTTCCCCAACTTCCATGTATTTGAAAGTTGCGGGAGCATTGTTTGGTCTGACTATCTTGACGGTAGTTGCCCATCAATTCCACGTGGCATTGGGTGCTTTTGCAGCGGTCATCGCTTTCGCGATTGCGGCGGTTAAGGCAACTTTGGTTTTGTTGTACTTCATGCACTTGAAGGACGATAACAACATGAACCGTGTGATCTTCGCATCTGGTTTCTTCTTCTTGGTCGTTCTTCTTTTGTTCAGCGTGGTTGATATTGCAACTCGTGTACATGAAGTAAGTCCTCTATAAGACCGTGTTAAAGACTTACGCGGATCTTACTAAGTTTGGCATAGTCGTGTTCTCCGTTCTTGCGGGGCTAGCCGGCTATGCCACTGGTTTTCAAAGCGAAAATCCATTCGACTGGAAAATCATTCTTGAAACTCTTCTTGGAATCTATTTCTTAAGCTCGGGTTCTTTGGCCTTGAATCAAGTTCAAGACTATAAACTCGATGCAAAAATGCCCCGAACAGCCAATCGCCCCATTCCGGCAGGTCGTTTAAAACCGGCGGCGGCGGGGATTTTGTCTTTCTTCTTCTTGTTTGTTGGTTTGCAGTTGTTGTTCACAGTGCAACCGATGGCGGGATTTGTTGGTTTGATCTGTGTGCTTTTCTATAACGGTCCTTACACTCTTTATCTTAAAAAGAAATGGGCGTATGGCGCGGTTCCTGGTGCCATCCCTGGTGCCCTCCCGGTAACGATTGGTTATGCGGCAGCCAACCCTGACATTTTTAATTCTGAATCGATCTATCTGTTCCTGATCATGTTTATCTGGCAAATGCCCCATTTCTGGGTGTTGGCGATTCGTTATAAAGACGACTATGCAGCAGGCGGTATTCCGGTTCTTCCTGTGGCTCGCGGAAACGAAAAGACTCTACAGCAAATCGCCCTTTGGACTTTTGCCTATGTGGGTGTGGCTTTGGCGGCACCGCTTTTTGTGCATGCAAGCTGGCTTTATATTCTTCTGACGATTCCATTCGTTTTCAAAGTTTTGCAGGAGCTTTACCGCTACTATAAATCTCACGGCACAGAACGTTGGTTGGCATTCTTTATGTGGCTCAACGTCAGCATGTTGATTTTCATCATCATCCCTGTCGTCGATAAATGGCACTTCCTGATCACTGAAAACAGATAGTAAAAAGCCCGGTCTTCCGGGCTTTTTAATTTTGAACTAAGGTTTGCGGAGTTCCTCAGGAGTATCAATCTGACGACTAAAGTGCGCCTTCATGAACATCGGATGCTTGTCCAGGTGATCAAAAATTCTCATGACCGTCGGGTATTTTGAAAGATCCACGTGAAAGCGCTGGCAGGTGATGATTTGTGGATACAGAACAATATCAGCCATGGTTACTTCATCGCCAAAACAGTACTTGCCGGCAAATTCAGGCAAGGTTTCTTCCAACGCATCTAAACCTTGCATCACCCATTTTTGAACCCATTGGTCCTTTTGCTCTTGAGTGTAGTTGTGGGTTTCACCCAGGTACTTCGTTACTTTCAAGTTTCCATACGGATGCATGGAAGCATTGACGATTTCACAAACCTGACGAACGCGTGCGCGGTGATAAGGGTCTTTCGGCATGATCGATGGTGTGGGATGAATCTCTTCCAGGTATTCAAGAATCGCCATCGAATCAGGAATGATTTTACCATCGTGAATTAATGTCGGGATTCCCCCCAGGGGGTTGAGTTTGCGGTATTCCGAAGAATGCTGTTCATCCTTCAATAAGTTGATGGGCTTATATTCGAACGGGATGTTTTTCAAATGCAAGGCCACACGAGCACGGAACGATGTCGAGCTTCGAAAATAGTTGTAAAGCACGAATGAGGTCATATACTAACTCCTGTTGAGGCGCATGATTAACAACTCAGATTCTTATCAAAGGGCGTTTTAATGCCAAGTAGATTTATCTTTTCGTTACGCTTTTCCTCAAAGGTAATGGTTAAGCTCGCAAAGTTGTCTCTTGCCATGGTTCTGTTCATGAGTCTTTTCAGGCTGAACCTTTTCTTTTTATCTGCCTTCGCTAAAGTCGAGCAGGCGACATTTCTGGAAATCGTTCAATCTTTTGTGGCCGGCATCCGTTTTGACATTTTGATTTTTGGCTTTTTGTTATTGCCGATCTATTTCGTATTGATGATTCAGGCCGTTGCTGAAAAGTGGCCGAACTGGATGTTCATTCTTTATAAAATCTATTTTGCGATTGTTTGGTTTATTATCTGTGTGATGTCTTTTGTGGATTTCTTTACTTACGCGCATCACGGGCGTCGCATGAGATATGCCGAGTACTCGAATTGGACTCCGGATCTGACCTGGGAGCAAATGCATGCGTTGCAAACCAATCAGGTGATCTTCTTTACGATCAGCACGGTGATTCTGTTTTCATTGGGTTACATGATGATTCGCGGTATGCAGTTCGGCCAGTGGAAGGATGAATACTCGCCGCAAAAAGGTTCGTATTGGGAGATGGCGTTGCGCATCGTATTGCCTTTGCTACTGATCGTTTTGGCGGCCCGTGGCACTGTGGAGCCCCATCATTTAGCTTTAGAGCACAGTCAGGTTTCAAATATTAGCGCATTGAATGAAATGGCTCTGAATGCCGTTTGGTGTTTTGATAAATAGAATATCTTGTGGGAGACTAGGGCCCACAAGGAGTTCTTCTTATGAAAAAACTGGCTCTGTCTTTACTTGTTGTTTCTGGTCTTTTTTCTTCAGCGGCGTTCGCTGATCTTAATTATGGAATTGAAGCGGGTATGCGCAGTCAATCTGGTGATACAGATGTGTCGGGTGGCTCCACGGATTCTCAAACAGCAATGCAAGTAGGTCTTTTCGGTATCATGCCGATCTCCGGTAAATGGAATATCCGTACGGGATTGCTTTACACTCAACGTCCCTTGACTGAAAAAATCAACGGTGTGGAAAACAAAATCGAAATGAACTATGTCGATATCCCGTTCAACATCATGTACAAATTTGAAGAATACGCTGGTGTTTATTTGGGTGTCGATTTGGCAATCAATATGGATAAAAAATGTAGCGCTGCTGGTTGTACGGTAAATGATGTAACATCTCCGTTGATTCCATTGGTGGTTGGTGCTGCATTTAAGTTCTCTCCAAATTTCGGTGTGAACGTCTACTTTGAAAGTGCCAGCGGAAAAGTTGTTTCAGTTAACAACCATGATCTTAAAAACTATCGCGCGGTGGGCGCGAATTTGCTTCTGACTTTTGACTAAGGATATTTTGTGAAATTAGGTTCTCTGAAATCAGCTCAAAGTTTGGATGGCGATCTCTGTGTGATCAGCCGCGATTTGAAAACTGCAGTCAAAGCGACTCACATCGCTCCGAACTTGCGCGAGGCTATGGAAAAATGGTCCGCAAAAGAAGCTGATCTGAAAAAATTGTACAATGATTTGAATGACGGGAAAGCGACGGGTTCTTTCCCTGTGAGCGAAAAGGATTTCCATTCCGCACTGCCAAGAACTTGGTTGTTCGCTGACGGATCTGCTTTTATCTATCACATCAAACTTGTACGTAAGGCTCGTAATGCTCCATTGCCAGAAACTTTGTCGACAGTTCCTTTGATGTATCAAGGGGAGTGTGGGCAGTTCCTGGCGCCGACCGAAGACATTCCTCAACGCGATTTCGCACACGGCACTGACTTTGAAGGCGAAGTGGGCGTGGTGACTGATTTTGTTCCAATGGGTGTTACTCCTGAAGAAGCTTTAAAGCACATCAAGCTTTTCGTTTTAATCAACGACGTTTCTTTGCGTGGCTTGATCCCTGAAGAGCTTGCTGGTGGTTTCGGATTCTTCCAAAGTAAACCGGCTTCGGCACTTTCTCCATTTGCAGTCACAGTGGACGAGCTGGCTGAAGGGTACAAAGACGGTCGTGTGCATTTACCATTGGATGTCACTTATAATGGTGAGTTCTTCGGTAAAGCCAATGCGGGGGCAATGCACTTCCACTTTGGTCAATTAATTGCACACGCAGCCAGAACTCGCAACCTTCCAGCCGGTGCGCTGATTGGCAGCGGGACAGTTTCTAATGAAGATCATTCAAAAGGTTCCAGCTGTCTGGCCGAGAAACGTATGATTGAACAAATTGAAACTGGATCGATCAAGACCCCATTCATGAAAGCGGGCGATACGATTCAAATGCAGATGAATAATTCCAAAGGTGAAAATATTTTTGGAAGGATTTCGCAGAAAGTTCGTTCCGTTTAACGATTGAAATTTTATTGCCGAATAAAAAAATGCCGGGTTTCCCCGGCATTTTTTATTTCTAATTTAAATCAGAAATTACATTGCTTCGATAACGCCGCAAGCTTCGCGAGGACCCGAGTTGCCAGCAGGTTGAGATTTCAAATCATCTTTACCTTTATGGATAACGATGGATTTGCCAATGATGCCTTCAGGACCGTTCAATGGGCCTTTAAGAACCATTGTCGTGTTGCCTTTACCTTTTTTATCAGCCATCAAGTTGCCCAAATCACCCATGTGGTGTTCAGAAGCTGATGGAGAAGCGTGCTTTTTATTTGTTGGGTTGAAGTGACCACCTGCAGATGTAAAGTCGCCTTCGCAAGTTCCCACTTCATGGATGTGGAAGCCATGAGGACCTGGTTTCAAACCATCAATCATCGTCTCAACTTTAACTTCGCCATTTTCTTCAGTGAAGTGAACCACGCCTTTGATTTTGGAACCTTTAGCTGCTTTCAAGACAGCTTGAGCTTTTGTTGGTGGTGGCGGTGGTGGTGGAGCAGCTACAACTGGAGCTTCTTCTTTGTGTGCGCAAGCTCCGATAAGCAATGCTGCAAGGACTGGTGCGATAAATCTTTTCATGTTGATTCTCCCTTTAGTGGTTTTACATGAAAAGATGGTCACAGATTTTTAGAGAGCTGTCATTTATTGATTCGCAACTAGACGAATAAGCTCCACGGCAACGAAAGTAATGGCATAAAATGCCAACACTTTGCGGCCAATTCGGATTTTAGATGCAAGCAGTGCACGAGTACCAAGTGTCGTCATAACGACCCCCTTATGTACTCAGTATCGACCTTTCTTATTTATAGATCCAATCGATTATCTCTACTGGTCTTATAGATAATTGTTATAATGCAATTAGGCTATATCATAGTGAAATAACACAGGAATTTGCATATCTGGATGCATGCTTTCTTTTACGGGGCAGCCCAATGCAAAGCCTTCGATCTTCTTGCGATATTCGTGTGGAATACTCATTGGCAGATGTAGAACGACATTTAATTTCGCGATTCTGCGCGGATTTGCGACCATCTCTTTTTCGACAGAAGCCCAAGCCCCCTGAAGATTGATTCCATCTTTCTCGGAATGAATCGCCATGGTGGTTAGCATGCAGCTGCCCATTGCGGCTCCGACTAAATCCGTTGGAGAGAACAACTCGCCCTTGCCGTGGTTGTCTTTAGGAGCATCGGTTGCAATGCGTGCGCTGGAAGGTTCATGAATAATTTCGCAGTGTTTTTCACCTTGATAGTGAGTCGTGGATTTGACCATGAGACCTTCCGAACTAATTAGACATCTGCTCGATAATTTTACGCAGACGCATCTCTGATGATTTAGACATATCGTTGTAAAGCTTGCGAAGATGTGTGGATTGAACAGCGTCACCTTTAGAAGCTTTCATTTCACGACCAATTTTAATCGCAGAGCAAACGCTTTCGATGACGAATTTTCTTTTTGAATCTTTAGTGATGAAATCAAAAGCTCCTAAAGAAAGAGCTTCCAAAGCACGAGCATGGTCCCCGTGAGCCGTTAGCACCACAAAGGGTGTCATGTGCCCCAGCGAGCGAACATACGCCAGGAATTTAAGGCCATTCATCTGCGGCATTTCGATATCCGACAAAATCGTATCAAACTCTTTGGTCTTTACATATTGCAACGCTGCCGCGCCGTTTTCGGCTTCAACGATCTCGTCGACGAACTCTTTCAAGAAATGTTTAAGGAGCTCGCGAATATCCGCGTCGTCCTCAACAATCAGCAATCTGCTTTTTTCTTCTTGTTGGTTCATTCAGTTTCCTTAGTTCATCGTGTATCGGTTAATCACGCCAAGCAGAACATCTTTTTTAAATGGTTTTGTGACGTGATCATCACAGCCCGCATTTAAGGACTTCTGTTTATCGTCAGAAAGGGCATGGGCTGTCAGTGCGATAATTGGAATGTGTGAATGCTGAGTCGTGCGTTCCCATTCGCGGATAATCGACGTGGCTGCATAGCCGTCCATTTCTGGCATTTGAACGTCCATAAAGACGATATCAAACTCATTGGATTTTATCTTATCCACAGCTTCAAGTCCATTCTCGGCTTCAATTATTTCAAATGGCTGATTTTTAAAGAAGTGCGTAAATAAGATGCGATTGTCTTCTGTATCATCTGCTAACAAGATGCGTATTCTTTTGTGACCTTGAGAAGGGCTCAGTTGTACGGATCTCTCAGATTCGCGAGGGTCTACTTGATCAGCAAATGAAAGCAGGCGGTTCTCCGGCTTTCTTGACGCCGTCAAATTGAAGCTAGGTGCCTGTTCACGATATGGCATCGTAAAGAAGAATGTTGTCCCTGTGTTTTCGCGACTCTTGAACCAGATTTGACCCCCCATAAGTTCTACGAGGCTTTTCGAGATAGCCAGTCCCAAGCCTGTTCCACCATAGCGACGTGTGATTGAACTGTCGGCTTGGGAAAACTTCTGGAATATCAAATGTTGTTTTTGTGGAGCAATTCCGACCCCCGTGTCGCTCACGCTGACCATAAGGCTGTCTTTTTTCGTTGGATTCTTGACCACGGAAACCTTGATCTCACCGCGATCCGTGAACTTGATAGAATTGCTGACCAAGTTAATCAGAACCTGACGAAGTTTCGTCGGATCACCCATCATATGAGTGCTGACGCCGGGACCGATCTCAAAAGAATACTCGACACCCTTGATAAGTGCGCGCGGTCGCATCATCTCCTGGACGTCACTCATCATTTTGTCCAATTCAAATGAAATATTCTCGATCGAAACCTCTCCGGCTTCGATCTTGGAAAGATCCAGAATGTCGTTGATCAAGGTCATAAGAACGTCACTGGCTTTTTGAAAGATCGTTAAATAATAACGTTGATCCGGATCAAGCTTGGTGTCCTTTAAAAGTTCCGCCATACCCATGATCGCATTCATCGGTGTACGGATTTCGTGACTCATGTGAGCCAAAAATTGCGATTTCGCGAGAGAGGACTTCAAGGCTTCATCTTTGATTGAGATCAGTTCTTGCTCAGCTTTTTTCATCTGAGTGATGTCTTGATTGATACCCCAGGTGCAAACCGGGCTTCTTTTGTCGTCATATTCGGTCAAGCCCATCAGGTTAGTCCAAATGAACTCGTGAGTGTCGGCGCGACGCACGCGAATTTCAAAATGAAATTCGCGAATGCCTGAGCCTCCCTGCTTGAGGGCAGTTTCCAGGATATGCACGTCTTCATGGTGAACCATGGCTTTGAAGAGGTCATAGCTGGGCTGTACTTCGTTGGGATTTAGGCCCAAAAGTTTAAATTGCTCGTCGGACCAGATCATTTTACCGGTGCGGAAATCCCAGCGGAAAGAACCAGTTTTGGAAATTGCCTGCGAAGCTTTCAGCAAATCTTCTTTCATACGAAGTTCGCGTTCGGCATCCAGCTTCCAGCGTAAATCGTCGCCGACGATCACAAATCGCTCGCGTCCCGAGGAGTTGTTCATTGGCACAGTGGTGATAGCCAGAGGAATTCTTTCGCCCGAGAGGCATTTAAGATAAGCCTCGGTTCTTTGTTGATCGATGAGATCTTTGAGATCCAACTCCAGCCACAAAGAAAGTTCGGAGCCGATCAAAGAGGCTTCTGGAGTGCCAATCAGTTCATTGGCAATGAAATTGGACTTGCGAATGATCGCCTTAAGATTGCCGCCAAAACCCGGCAGAATTTCGATCATGAACATCACTTTGTTCAAGGTTTGTACGACTTGCTCCAGAACATTTTTTTCCTGTTGTTCCTGACTATAGGAGTGTGCAAGTTTGTTGTAGTCTTTAAAGATATTGGCGAACTCGTCCTGGGAAGAATAGTCGATTTCCTGAATTTTATTTCCCTGTGAAGTGATGCGCGAGTGCAGGAAGTTCAGTGGCTGAATTAATTGTTTTGAAAAGAAAAATGCAATCAGCAAAGAAATCAAAAGGAACAATGTACCGATGATAACAAAGATAATCAGATAGTGATTAATAGGTCCGGTGGTTTCGCTAAAGTTAGATTTTGCGACCAGGGCCCACTCGACTCCACCTGGAAGCTGAACTTTACCGATCGACATAAGACTGACAGCGTTTAAATAGTCGGTGCCGGTTTCGATGATATCGTCGTTACGAAGATAGTGACGAATTTTATCAGGCGGTAAACTGACAGCCATGGCAGTGGTGCCACGAGAGTGAATTATTTGCGACAACTGCGTTTTTCCGCTGGTGTTAACCAACTGCTTTAAAAACTCTCCTGGATTTTCATAATTCAGACGGGAGTTGTTTCGCATGAAACCGTCGGAGCCGTAAGCGACAACCTCGCCGGTTTCGCGCAGCCCTGCGCGTTTCCATTGATAGTTATCACTTAAGATCTGATCGAATCGCTCCAAGGATATTTCGAATACCAGTGTGCCAATGTAGTTCTTTTGGTCGTAAATTGGAGCAGCGATATAAGAAACATACTTGGGCAAAACGCCCGACAAGGGTGCAAAGTCAAAGAAGCGGAAAGTTTGCGGAGGAGCACTCTGCGACCAGCGATAGACGTCGGTCAATCGAGTGGCGCTAAAGATACCCGTATTAAGATTGGCTCCCAGTTCAAAACCTTTTTGGACCGAATAGACAACGACGCCATCTTTATCCAGCAGCAGAACGTCGGCCATTTGGAAGCGGTCCGCATAGTCTGACATGAAGGTGTGAATTTCGCCGTGAGTTTTGAAGTATCCATAAGGATCTGCCGTTTTTAAAGCGGTCACACTGCGAGGAGTGCTTTCGTTTCTTTCGGCTTCTTGCAGGATCATCGACTGTAAAGTGACCGCGGACTTGCTTAATCGGGCCGCGATGTTTTTTTCCTCTTCAAAACCAGGCTTGTTTTTATAATAAGAACTGACAATGCGAATGTCTTTGGCCTGGGTCGCTTCGCTGCTATTTTCATTAATTTTTTTAAAGTTTGCGTGGAAAGAGGAAACGGCGTCTCGGACGCGACCCATTTCGGCTGCGACTAATAAATTGTTTCCGAGATTTTCAAGATCTGTTTTTAAGGCCTGAGCACGAATCAGGCGTATTTGAATTAAACGTTCGGAATGACCGCTTTGGAGTGAGGATGTTCCCACTTTATAGCCCATTGTTCCGGCGGCAATCATGGCTCCAGTAACAATGAGCCCACTGAGAGTTCATG
>JBCNNR010000016.1:0-89523 GCA_039594295.1 Bdellovibrio sp. | reverse complement strand
GCTAAAACCTACTTCCTCGTTGCACCTCTGGGCTTTATGGCCACCGCCATCCCAATCTCTCCTGCGGGAGTGGGGGTCGGCCAAGCGGCATTCTATTTCCTCTTTAATATTTACACCGGTCACTCGAGCGAAGTGGGGCCGACGACAATCACAGCTTTCCAAGTCTGCTCCTTTGTCGTGAGTCTTGCCGGCGCGTTCTTTTACATGCGCTATAAGCGCCCGAATGATATGTCAGCCGCAGCTGATATGGCTTGATAAGAAAACTTTGGATTTTCTGCGCGGAACTTTTCAAGAGTTTCGCGTTCCTTGACGAACTTATCTGATTTAAATAAATAACAAGAACCGACCCCAGCCGAAAAGGCCGCAATCAAATCCGTGGCACTATCACCGACCATCAAAGATCGTTTCATATCGATTTTCAATTTGTCCTTCACCATCTGAAACATACCGGCACGGGGCTTTCTTAACCCCGCCAGCAAACGTCCCTCAGGAACGGATTCATTCTCAATGAATGATGACCAAACGCATTCGTCGATCCAAGCACCTTCGTTCGCCAAAAGTTTCAACATGCGTTGATGAACCTGCTTGTACTCGTGCCAGGAAATACGTCCCCGACCTATACCCGACTGATTGGTCACAAGAGCCACCCAGTACCCATGGGCATGGGCCTGGTGAATCAACTCCACCACTTCAGGAATTAATTCGACCTGACTTGGATCCTTGTTATAGGGAACATTTTTAACAACCACGTCATCACGATCCAAAAACAGACAAGGAGCATGATCCATCTCCGGGCTGTTCCAATTCTCAATCAAAGAGTCAAATTGCGGAGCCAAGGCATGCCAAAAAGAACTCCAAGCATCGACATCTTCTGCATGCCAAATATAATCAATGGCGGCTGGCCCTGTGTTCTTTGCAGAAATCCACACACGCTGCCCTTGGACATGCGCATCTAAAGCCGCAAGGACTTGCTCCTGGCCCTCGAAAAAGAAAATCGCATCATGAATGCCGGTTTGATAAAGACTGTTCGCCAAATCATTTTTGCTACGGACAGTAAACGGAATTTTCATCGCAAAAGTTTTCACCAGTGGCTCCAACCATTGGGAAAAATCCTGCGGCGCCTGATCCTTGATAAAGACCAAAACCCCACCCATGCGAACTGTATCTGCAACTAATTGTGCCCATGATTTCATATATCTAAAAACATACGACAATCCCCCGACACTGTCCTCGCTTTTCACTTGCCGCCACGCATTTTTGTCATAAACTTTAAAGAGTTTCGAATTCGACCTTCCATCGCGAGGACATCTATGACGTTGCTATTAAAACAGCTGTATAATTTTATTAAGCTCCTGAATTCTGACACAGACACAATGCCGTTGGCATTTGGACTGTCACTGGGATTGCTCTTAGGCTTTGCTCCCTTCTTCTCTATTCAAACAGCGATCGTTCTATTGATCGTCTTTGTTTTCAGAGTACAATTAGGCGCGGCCCTTCTTTCCGCATTCTTTTTCAAATTCGTCGCCTTCCTTTTCGACACTCCCGCTCATCACTTAGGTAAAGCGGTTTTAGAAATGGAAAGTCTGCGCCCTTTGTTTATCAGCATGTACAACATGCCATTTGTACCAATGACTCGCTTTAACAACAGCATCATCATGGGCTCCATGGTCGTGTCGATCATCTTGTTCCCCTTTGCCTACTATGGCTTCAAGTCTCTGATCCTGGCTTATCGTGCCGCGGTCGTTGCACGCTTTAAAGACACCAAATTCTGGAAAGCTTTGAAAGCGACTAAATTTTACGAATGGTACAACAAGTACAACGATCTTTACGGCGGATAGGAATTTAACATCATGGCAAACACTCAAAATAATCCCGTAGTAAAAAAGAAAAAAGGCATTGTTCGCTGGGGCGCTTTAGTTCCCTTCGTTGTCATCTGCTTACTGATCGGACTCTACTTCCACTTCTTCTTTGACGGACACTTGCGCCGGGCCATGGAGTGGGGTGGTTACAAAGCTCTGGGATCTGAAGTTAACATCGCAGACCTCAAAACCAGCTTCTTTAATGCCAACATCAGCATCAAAGGCATCGAACTTACTGACGCGGAAAAGCCCACTCACGACTCCATCAAAATCGGAGAAATCCGTTTCGGCATGTTGTGGGATGCTCTTCTGCGCGTAAAATTCGTGATTAACGAGGCCGTCGTCGAACAAATCGAATTTGGTGTGAAACGAGCTTACCCTGGCAAAGTCGCTCCCCCACCACCCGTTTCCAACGAACCCGGAATGCTGACAACCGAGGGTGGTAAACTTAAATCTCAAGCCGAAAAAGAACTCCAAGATCGTTATGGCGAAAATGTTTTGGGTG
Source organism: Bdellovibrio sp. (assembly GCA_039594295.1). Classification (GTDB taxonomy): domain Bacteria; phylum Bdellovibrionota; class Bdellovibrionia; order Bdellovibrionales; family Bdellovibrionaceae; genus Bdellovibrio. The sequence continues at coordinate 87,159 of JBCNNR010000016.1, read as the reverse complement.
ATGTGATCAATATGCTGGGAGGAACCGATCCCAATGCCCAATTGGAAAAGCTCCAGTCCTCATTGCCAAGCAAGGCGATGATCGAAAAGTTCCAGCAGGATTTGAATAGCAAACAAAAAGTCTGGGACGAGCGCTTAAAGACTTTACCACAAGGCAAAGAAATTCAAGCTTTGGGGGATCGCCTTAACAAAGTTCAATACAAAGATTTTAAAAATCCTCAAGAGCTGCAAGCTTCCTTGCAACAGCTGGATGGCATCTACAAAGATGCCGATGGAAAATACAAACAGATTCAAGCTGTCAGCAATGACTTAAACAACGACCTCAAAGCTTTGCAAACTCAGTACGCAGAAATTGAAAAGCAAGTTAAGATCGACGTTAAATCCTTGGAACAACACTTCCGCATCCCGCAAGTCGACGCAAAAGCTTTGACGATGGCGGTATTCAACCGCTATCTCGAGCCCTATAAAGCGAAATTCTTCCGCTACAAAGCATTGGCCGAAAAATACATCCCGCCAAAGTATTTGAAAAAGGGCCAAGCCAAGTCTGAAGAGGAAGAAGTTGCCATCCAACCTCATCCTCGCGAAAAAGGCATCACTTACGAATTTGGTCGTCCGAATTCCTATCCCATGTTCTGGGTCAAGCGCACAGCCGTTAGTTCTCAAGCTGGCCTGACTCCCAATTCTGGAAACATCAAAGGCGAAATCCTGGATATCACATCCAATCAACGCTTGGTCGGCCGTCCCACAGTGGCAACACTGGCTGGTGATTTCCCAGCGATGGATATCTTAGGTTTCTTGTTAAAACTTTCCATCGACAATCGCAAAGATGATTCTGTGATCGACTATCAATTCAAAGTCGATTCCTATGCCATCGAAGGCAAAGACCTGGTGAGCAGTCCTGAGGTAAAAATTGCTTTTAATAAAGCGCACGGTGCCATGGGGATTCAAGGCTCGTTAGTGGGTCTGAAAAATCTGGCGGTGGATTTCGACAACAAATTCACGAAAATTGACTACGCCGTTTCGTCAACGAATCAAATCGCTGATGAAATCTTAAAAGCCGTTTTTGCTGGCATTCCCGTGGTGACTTTAACAGCGAAGGGTCAAGGCGATTTGCCAAACGTTCCTTTGTCGATCAATTCAAACTTGGGTCCGGAACTTTCCAAAGGTTTCGAAAAACAAATCCAAGCCAAGGTCGAAGAAGCCCGCAAAAAAATTCAGGCTTACGTAGATCAGGAAATCGGCAAGCAAAAAGCACAGGTCGAAGCACAGATCAATCAATTGAAAGGCCAATTCGACAAAGAGGTCAAAAAAGCCCAAGATCAGTTGGATACGCAAAAGAAACAAGTCGAAGCCAAAGTCGACGCTGCTAAAAAAGACGCTGAAAATCAAGGTCGTAAGCAACTTGAAAAAGAAGGTCAAAAAGCGGTCGAAGATCTGAAAAAGAAATTTGGATTTTAGTCGGAGCCTATCTAACTAGGCTCGAATCAGAATGTCCTTCAAAAGATTGATATCAACGGGTTTGCTCAAATACGCATCAAACCCGTTGCTGCGAGAATCCATTCGTCCCTCAGCCGTTGCTTGAGCCGTCACCGCCACGATCAAACCCACATAGCCTTTTTCCCTCAATAATGCGGCCGCCTGATAACCATCCATCACCGGCATTTTGATATCCATCAAGATCACGTCAAAGTTTTTACTTAGCGCCCGCTCGACCCCGGCCTGCCCATTTTCACTGGTTTCAACCACGGCTCCCTCACGCATCAGATAGCGCGCCATCAAAGCACGTAAATCATCAGAGTCATCAACAACCAGAATCTCGCGATCCTTCAGATGATTGGTTTCTTGAGGAACTAAAATTTGCTCACGAGTACCAAAGCGGGCTTCCCGCGGCGACACCATTTTAAGTTCAGAAGCTTTCCCTACAGGCAAAACAAATTCAAAGGTGGAGCCATCACCTAACATTGACCGAATCAAACGCAAATCTCCACCCATGCCCCGAGCCAATTGACGACTTAACGCCAAGCCCAGGCCCGAACCAGGAACACGCTGCACTTCCGGATTTTCTCCGCGCACAAACGGCTCAAACAATTGCCGTTGAACATTATAGTCCATCCCCATACCCGTGTCCGAAACCATCACGCTGACAAAGCCTTCACCTTCAACATTTGAATAAAAACGCGCCTGAACCTTGACGTCACCTTCAACGGTGTACTTCACAGCATTAGATAACAGATTGATAACCACCTGCCGGAACCGCACAGGATCCGAAGATATCACCTCAGGAAAATGAGTCTCAAATGTCATCTCTAAAGTATGTCGAGAGCTGTCCAACGTTGAACGAATCATCGCCAAAGAGTCTTCCAGCTCCAGGGCTGGATTCATAGAGCATGACTGAAAGTACAAGCCCTTAGATTCAATCTTAGATAAGTCCAAAAGATCATTGACCAGAGTTACCATGAACTTCCCCTGGCGATGAATAGCTTCGACATCACGACGATGCTGATCATCTAAATCGGCACTCCCCAGCAGGGTTTCCGAGTATCCCAAAATCGAAGCAATCGGTGTGCGTATTTCATGGCTGGCATTTGCCAATAACACGGATTTACCCCGATTGGCTGCCTCATGCACGTCACGCTCCCGGCGCAACAGATCTTCATTCTTTTTCGTCGTGATATCCCAAGCAATCCCCGTCATACGATAGGTCGTTTTCGGATCCTTCGAAATTCTTCCTTTAATAGCAATGTGACGAGGACGCGCCTGCTGATCCAGACACTCGATCTCAATATCAAAATCTCCTGGATGAACGAAATGCCTTTTTAAAATATCCTGAAGTTGCGTCAAACCTTGCGGAAACAAATCAATGTTCCCGTTATAATCCAAATGATTGGTCTCAACATACCAATCCCAAGACAATGCATTACTGGAGGCCATCGCCATACGCAGATGTTCTTCATTTTTCTTCAGCTGATAGTCCAAGGAGATCATCCGCAAGATCGCGCGATTAAGATTGCGCCCAATAAAGAACAGCAAAACCAAATAGAATAAAATCAAAACACCCAACAGATGGTGATACGGAACTTCCGACAAAAGCAAATAGCCTAAACTCCACCCCACCAGAGCCGGAGCCGTCAGACAAGCCATGGCCTTTTTCGAAGACACATAATAAATCAGCGGTCCCGCAGTCATCGAAGCGATGATCAAAGAGGCCAAAATCTGCAAAGAGATATCGGTCGAGGACGCCGACATCACACCGACGCTCCCCCATCCCAATCCCGAGATCAAAAGCTGTGAATACAGCAAGTACTCCCAAAAGCGTAAGGTCCGACGATTTGTGACCGACTGTTTTTTCTTATTCCATTGCCACAGAGAGATCATACGAATGATGACGGTCGTCACCATCCCACTCATCCAGATCGCCAAAATCATATGTGGTACATGAGCCCAGGCGACCCACAAATAGGCACATCCATTACCTAAAATGGCGAAGGCACCCTTCAAATGTTCCTGGTAAATCAAATCTAGTTTTCTAATTCTGAAATCAAGACTCTCAGAGTTTGAATTTCTTGAGAGTGGATTGAAGGAAGAAAGCTTTGCCATGGGAGTGATGATCTACCAACTCACTTCGAAATTTTCAATGGGGTCACAGAATTGTAATGAAGAGATTGCTCTGACAACTCCAAACTTCATCGTAGAAGATATGGAGCAAACTTTGATTTCGTGAAGTTGACGGAATTTGTTTTTTTCTTATGCAGTCTTGTTTTTATTTCAGAATGTTTTCGTCGAGCAAGTTTGCAGGACCTGTATAGAAGTTCGCCGCAATCTCGTAAATTATTAAAATCATTGGCTATTTTGGCTCGCATTTGGTGTTTTCTCTTTTTTTGAGGTCACCTGAAGTGCTAGTCTTTTAGGTGAGGTAGTAAATATATGAAAACGATGAATCTAAAAAATCTGCTGATCCTTGGTGTGATGACAAGCATGACTGCAGCTTGCTCTAAAATGGAATTTGCACCTGTCGCAACAGAAATGGCTTCATCCGCACCTACTAATTCAGTAAGTTTCTCGCAAGTGGTCGGATACGGAAATAAACAAGTCGACTTCTTGGTCGTGTTTGACGACTCAAACTCAATGCTTCCCGACTTAAAAAAGCTCGCAGCAAGCTTGGGCGACTTCGTCGGTGGACTTGAGACATCAGGTATCGACTGGCAAATGTGTATGACGACGACACGAGCGATGAATAATGTTTGGGGCTACTCGGCTGACTTCGTAGGCTACTCCCCTGCTGCCGGCACTCCAGCTTATCTATTAAAGAAAGGTACGCCTAATTTGACGGCTATCTTTGAAAACACAGTGAACGCCATGACAATTGGTGGATCGGGCTCTGCTGACGAACGTGGTTTGAAGGCAACTTACAATCACTTCGCATTGGCCGGTTCAAATGGTTGTTACCGTGCCGGTGCCGCCGTGTCTGTGATCATCGTATCAAATGAAGATGAACGCTCGGTCGGTGGTGATGCCAGCAAAATGAAAGCAAATGATGCTGCCGGAAGCCTTCTGCCTTTAGAAGCTGAAGACATGCCTGTAAACGTCGTTGCGATGGCCAAACAAAAATTTGGCAGCGATGTGCGCTTCACATTTAACAGTATCATCGTAAAACCAGGCGATAAATCCTGCGAGTCGATGCAAGACGCGGCTTCCGCTTCACCAAGCCACGAAGGTGTTATCTATGACAACCTTTCGACAATGACCGATGGTGGTGTAGGAAGTATTTGCGACTCCAGCTTCGTGAATAACTTGAATACCTTCCGCGACAAAATTGTGAACTCAATGACTCACATGACTTTGCAATGCGCCCCTGTCGCTGGCTCTGTGAAAATCGGTATCAACGGCGCAAATTTCACTCAGTTCAAAGTTGAAGGCAATATCTTGAAATTCAACTCACCATTGATTGAAGGAACTAAAATCGATTTGGCATTCGACTGCCCATAATCGCAATGAACCCCCAAGCGAACTGGGATGCGTTTTGATTTGATCGATTTAATTGAACTGTCTTGAAACTGTACTAACCTCGTGAGCTTGCTAGAGACATAGGAATTGTCTCTAGCATTTTCTATTAAATACTCAACGCTACAAATGCCTGAGCCCACTCCGCAGAAAACACGATCCCATTATTTGTCGCCCGGGAAACAAAGCCGACTATTGCTTTTTCCCTAACAACGTATCCATGTATTCCAATGAATCCTTAGTATGCCAGTCGATGGATCCAACAAGCTTTTTCACCAGCTTCTGCTCCTTATTTAAAACCAAAGACTCCGGCAAACGAGCCACTTCAAACATCTTCATCAAGCTGCGATCTTGGTCATAGACGATTTTGATATTCTCAGCTTTCAATTCCGGAAAGGACTTCAGAAACACATGAATGTCAGCCTCATTGCTGTCGCCAGAAACGGCGATCAGCTGAATATCACCTTTGTACTCTTTGATAAGTTTGATCAAAGAAGGTACTTCTTCCACACAGGGACCGCACCAGGAGGCCCAAAAGTTAAGGATGACTACCTTACCCTTCATTTGATTTAGCTCGAAGGACTGGCCTTCCAGCGTCTTAGAACTGAAGTTAGGAACACCTTCGGTTTCCATTTTCTCGATCGCCGAGATATTTGACGGAGACTCCGCCACTTTGCTCATAAAATAGTGATTAAAAGCCCAATATGCCAAACCACCAACGACCAGAACCAGAACCAAAGCTTTCAGATGTTGTTTCATGGATGCGCCTCCAAATCAGAAAATACCAAAAAAAAACCCAGGTTGCCCTGGGTTTTTTGAAAATCAATTTTGATCCTCGAAATTAAGCGCGAGATTTCGCACGAGCTTTCTTTTGAGTCTTTTTAACAGTTTTCTTTTTAGCAGCTACTGTTTTAGTAGTCGCTTTTTTTGCTTTCGCAGCAGTTTTCTTAGCTGGTTTTTCTTCAGCTTTAGCAGATTTCTCTTCTTTAGCTGCAGTTTTCGCTTCGAAATCGTAGTCTACGAATTCAAGGAAAGCCATCTCAGCAGTGTCACCTGGGCGACGACCGATTTTGATGATGCGAGTGTAACCACCTGGACGAGAAGCAAAACGAGGAGACAAGTCCTTCATGATGATGCTTACAACGTTTTTATTTGGGTAGCGAGACAACAACAAACGAGTTGTGTTCAAGTCACCTTTTTTACCAAGAGTGATAGCGCGCTCAACGTGACGGCGAGTTTCTTTCGCACGGTCAACAGTCGTAGTGATACGGCCGTGCTCAACTAGAGACTCAACCAAACCACGCAACAACGCTTTTCTTGGGCCAGATTTACGATCGAAATGCTTAACTCTTCTTCTGTGTGAACTCATTTTGTTCTCCGGTTAAAACGTGGGGACCGTATCAGGTATCCTCACGAAGAACACTCAAGCTTAATTACTCGGTGTTACTTTTTCGGGCTCCAGCCCTCACCAACTCCCCTTAAGGAGCTGGTGCCATCACATACTTGTGATTACTGTTGTGTTTCTCTTTTTACTGGTGGTTGAGAAGGATCCCAACCTGGAGGCGGCCAGCCTTCGATTTTCATACCGAGGCCAAGACCCATCTCGCCCAAGATCTCTTTGATCTCGTTCAAAGACTTGCGTCCAAAGTTTTTAGTTTTAAGCATCTCTGCTTCAGAACGAACAACCAACTCACCGATGTAACGGATGTTAGCGTTTTTCAAGCAGTTCGCAGAACGAACAGAAAGCTCAAGGTCATCAACTGAACGGAACAAGTTCTCGTTCAATGAAGGTGAACCAAGCTCACGAGATTCTTCAACTGGTTCCATGCTTTCATCGAAAGTAAGGAAGATTTGCAGTTGTTCTTTCATGATTTTAGAAGAAAGAGCAACAGCTTCGTCCGGTTTCAATGAACCATCAGTCCAAACTTCCAAAGTCAAAGCATCGTAGTCAGTTCTTTGACCAACGCGTGCATTTGAAACATTGTAGTTAACTTTACGGATTGGGCTGTAAAGAGCGTCAACACCGATGAAGCCAACTGGAAGATCAGTTTCTCTGTTTTCAACTGGTACGTAACCGCGACCGAAACTTACAACGATTTCCGCGCTGAAGTTAGCATTCGCACCCAAAGTAGCGATATGGTGATCTGGGTTTAGAACCTCGATCTTATCAGAAACTTGGATATCCGCTGCAGTCACTTTGCCTGGACCTTTTTTAGAGATCTTCAATGTCAAAGAGTCTGAAGTGTACTGTTTGAAACGTACTTCTTTAAGGTTCAAGATGATGTCAGTAACATCTTCAAGAACGTCTGGGATCGTAGTGAACTCGTGCAATACGCCTTCGAATTTAACCGCAGTAATTGCAGAACCCATCATTGAGCTAAGAAGAATTCTTCTTAGGGAGTTACCAAGAGTAACCCCGAAACCTCTTTCGAGGGGACGGATAATGAATTTTGCGTAGTCATCACGAAGAGTATCACGATCAACTTCGAATCCCTTCGGTTTGATCATCTCTCTCCAAAACTTATAATAATGCTCTTGCATGGATCCCCCGAGAAGTTAAATTATCTTGAGTAGTATTCAACGATCATGTTTTCTTCAACTGCAACTGTTACGTCTTCACGGTTTGGAAGATCTTTAACAGTACCTTTGAAGGCACCATGGTCGGCTTCAAGCCATGCTGGAACTGAACGTCTAGCAACGGATTGAATAGCAGCTTGAACTTTAGCCACTTCGCGGCTTTTTTCAGCTACTGTGATAACATCGCCCTTGTTAACAAGGATGCTTGGGATGTTAGCTCTTTTACCATTCAACAAGAAATGGTTGTGCTTAACAAGCTGTCTTGCTTCGCGGCGAGAGTTAGCGAAACCCAATGCATACACAACGTTATCAAATCTCATCTCAAGAGATTTAAGAAGCTCAGTACCAGTCAATCCTTTTGAACGGCTAGCTTCGTGTACATATTGTACGAATTGCTTCTCAGAAACACCGTAGTATCTCTTAGCTTTTTGTTTTTCACGCAATTGAAGCGCGAATTCAGAGAACTTCAAACGAGATTGGCCATGTTGTCCTGGCGGATAAGGTCTTCTTTCGAAAGAACACTTATCAGTGTAACAACGGTCACCTTTCAAGAAAAGTTTCACGTTTTCGCGACGGCAAAGTCTACATACGCTTTCGTTAATGCAGCTCACGATATATCTCCTTAGATTCTTCTACGCTTAGGTGGACGGCAACCGTTGTGAGGAACAGGAGTGATATCTTTAAGAGTCAAGATTCTCATACCTGTTGCTGCCAACGCACGGATAGCCGGCTCACGACCAGCGCCTGGGCCTTTAAGATAAACGTCCACAGATTTCATGCCTGCTTCCATAGCTTTCTTTGCAGCGTCTTCTGCCGCGACTTGAGCTGCAAATGGAGTACCTTTTCGGCTTCCTTTGAAGCCTAAGTGACCTGCAGAGGACCAGGACACGGTAGCACCGTTTGGATCAGTCATCGTTACGATAACATTTCCGAAACCAGCTTGGATGTAGCAGTTCCCTTGTGGAACGTTTCTTTTTACTTTTTTCTTAGCAACTGTTTTGTTTTTATTTTCAGTGTTCATCGTTAAGATCCTTTAACTACACGGCTTTTTTCTTGTTAGCTACCGTCTTCTTAGGACCTTTACGAGTACGTGCATTAGAACGAGTGTTCTGACCACGAACTGGCAAGCCTTTGCGATGGCGAATGCCACGGTAACAGTTAAGATCCATCAAACGTTTAATAGATTGGCCAACTTCACGACGAAGATCACCCTCTACTTTGAAATTTTGTTCGATGATGCCACGGATTTTAGCGATGTGCTCGTCTGTCAAACCTTCAGTTCTTAGAGTTGAAGGAATGCCTACTTGCTTGCAAATCATAGCTGCACGAGGACGTCCAATGCCATAGATGTATGTCAACGCGATTTCAACGCGCTTATTTCTAGGTAAGTCGACACCAAGAATACGTGCCATGATTAACCCTGCCTTTGCTTATGTTTTGGGTTTTCGCAAATTACGCGAATAACGCCTTTTCTTTTAATAACTTTGCACTTGTTACAGATTGCTTTTACTGATGGTCTTACTTTCATAAATGTCTTCCCATACTTGCTAATGTTTTTTAGCCCCAAAATGGGCCAAAAATAACAGCAAAAATACAAACGAGGAGTCGGACGCTATCACCGAGCTTCATTAAAGTCTAGAGATAAAATAACAATAGTGGTTAGCTTATTATTTTTTCGATCTCATTGTAGACAAGCTCAGTGTCCCTATTACCGTCGATCTGAATGTACTTTCCTGATTTTTTATAAAATTCTTTAAGTGGGCTAGTGAACTCCTGGTAGGCCTTGAGACGAGTCCCAATAACCTCAGCTTTGTCATCGTTACGTTGAACGACTTCGCCGCCGCAGTTGTCACATTTACCTTCCGTCTTGGTAGGCTTGCTGACGATGTGGTAGACTGCCCCGCAATTTTTACATACGCGTCTACCAGTTAAACGATCCATCAAAATTTCCATCGGAACTTCCAAGAAAATGGCTTTCCCGATAGAAAGTGTCATCTTATTCAATAGGCTATCCAAGGCTTCAGCTTGCGCCACAGTTCTTGGGAAACCGTCCAGGATAAAGTTTTTTACGCCTTTTTGAAGTACTTCCTCAACCATGCCGATAACGATGCTGTCCGGCACAAGTTGACCTTTATCCATGTACTCTTGGGCTTTTTTACCAAGGTCCGTTTGACCCTTGATAGCTGCTCTGAATAAATCCCCAGTGCTGATCTGAGTCATACCTAAGCGTTTAATTAACAACTCAGATTGCGTACCTTTACCAGCCCCCGGGGCTCCAAACAGAATCAGGTTCATTAAAATTGAACCCTTCTGCTGCGGATTTTAGCACCCTTCATGAAACCTTCGTATTTTTGAGTGATCATGTGAGATTGGATTTGCTGAGCTGTATCCAAAGCAACACCGACCAAGATCAAAAGTGAAGTACCACCGAAGTAGAACGGAAGACTCATTTGAGAAGCCAAAATACCTGGCATTACGCAGATAACAGACAGGTAGATACAACCCAATACATTGACGCGCTCAAGAACTTTTTGGATGTAATCCGCAGTGCTCTTACCCGCGCGAACACCTGGAACGAAACCGCCGTACTTTTTCAAGTTGTCAGCTACTTCATTCGGGTTGAACACGATCTCAGTATAGAAGAAAGAGAAGAATACGATCAAAGCCACAAACATGATGTTGAAGATTGTGCCTGAAGGATTCAAAGAATCCTGAAGCGCTTTCAACCATGGCGTGTGTACGAACTGAGCCATTGTTGCTGGGAACATTAGCAAAGAGCTCGCGAAGATCGGTGGGATAACCCCAGAGAAGTTAATTTTGATTGGAAGATGGCTTGTAGGAGTCTGCATAGACTGCATACCGCCGCCACCCGCACGTTGAGAATACTGAACAGTGATTCTACGTTGAGCGACTTCCATATAGATAACCGCAGCAATGATCGCGACCATTAGAACTAATAGAAGCAATACAACAGCGAATTTCATTTCGCCAGAAGCAACAAGTTCCCAAAGACGTTGACCGCCTTGTGGAATAGCAGCTGCGATACCAGTAAAGATGATCAAAGAAGAACCGTTACCGATACCTCTTTCAGTGATTTGCTCACCCAACCACATGATGAAGCATGTACCTGCTGTCAACGTGATGATTGTCATCAATTGGAAAGGAAGGAATGCCACAGTTGGTGCGATCACAAGAGAACGACCATCTGGGCTTGTCGAATTCATCAACCAAGTTGAGATACCGTAACCTTGTACGATAGCCAAAGCCACAGTCGCATAGCGAGTGTATTGATTGATTTTGCGACGACCAGCTTCACCTTCTTTTTTCAAAGATTCCAAAACAGGAACCGCTGAAGTCAAAAGTTGGAAAATGATCGAAGCAGAGATGTAAGGCATGATTCCCAGTGCAAACACGCTGAACTGGGAAAGTGCGCCACCCGTGAAGGTATTAAATAGGCCGAAAATTCCATGCGCTTGCGCCTGGAAGAATGAAAGCACCGCAGTTCCATCCACGCCAGGCGTTGGAACGTGAACTCCGATTCTGTAGACGGCCAATAAGGCCAACGTGAAGAAAATACGTTTACGAAGATCCGAATTCTTTGCGATGCTTTCAATTGCAGACACTATTTAATTACCTCGACTTTGCCGCCAGCAGCTTCAATAGCTTTCTTAGCGCTTTCTGAAAATTTGTGAGCTTTTACAGTCAAAGCTGTTTTTAGCTCGCCATTCCCCAAAATCTTAACCGCGCCCTTGTTAACAAGTCCAGCAGTGAAAAGAGTTTCAGGAGTTACTTCTCCAGAAAATTTAGCAAGTTGTCCGATATTAACAATCTCAAAGTTGTTAGCGAACGCGACGTTGCTAAAACCAAATTTAGGCAAACGACGGTGCATAGGTGTTTGACCACCCTCGAAACCACGACGCACAGTACCGCCAGTACGAGCCAATTGACCCTTGTGACCTTTAGTAGATGTGCCACCCATACCAGAACCGATACCGCGACCGATTCTTTTTGGAGCGTGTTTAGATCCAGCTTTAGGAGCTAGTTGATTAAGCAAGCTCATGGATTACCCCTTAACTTCAACATTTACTAGATGCTGAACTTTCATGATTTGACCACGGTTTGCTGGAGTATCACTCACTTCTGCAGTTGAGTTCAACTTCTTCAAACCAAGGCAACGAACTGCATCTTTTTGATCTTGAGTGCAGCCGATAGTCGATTTTTTCAATGTAACAACAAATTTCTTAGCCATATTTGCCTCCGACTATTTGCTCAACTCTTTAAGTTGATTCAAACCATCGATTGTTGCTCTTACTGCATTATGAGGGTTACGAGTACCAACACATTTAGTAAGAATGTCTTTTACGCCAACTGACTCAAGAACGGCACGAACTGCACCACCCGCGATCACACCAGTACCTGGAGCTGCTGGTTTCATGATAACCTTTGCAGCACCGAATTTACCGATAACTTCGTGAGGGATTGTGCGACCTTCTTTAAGAGTCACAGGTTTAGCTGATTTTTTAGCAGATCTGCTAGCTTTACCGATAGCTTCAGGAACTTCGCCTGCTTTACCGGAACCAAAACCAACATCTCCAGCTTTATTACCAACAACTACTAGAGCTGCGAAAGAGAAGCGACGACCACCCTTAACAACTTTTGTTACACGGTTGATCGCAACTACGCGCTCTTCTAATTCAGCTGCTTGAGCTTGAACTTTCTCCACATTCACTCCTTAGAAATTGAGGCCGCCCTCACGAGCGCCATCAGCTAGAGATTTAACACGGCCATGGTACAAGTAACCATTACGGTCAAAAACCACGCTCTTAATGTTTTTTGCAGTTGCAGCTTTCGCTACCTCTACACCAACAAGCTTAGCCATCTCAACACCAGATTTGTCCTCTTTACCAAGAGAAGAAACGGACACAAGAGTGTGACCAGTAACGTCGTTGATAACGCTTGCGTACATGTGCTTACCGCTTCTGTAAACGCAAAGGCGAGGTCTTTCATCAGTACCGCTAACAGTTTTGCGGATACGGATTTTCTTTTTGAGGCGATTAACTTTTCTATCGCTTGTATGTTTGCTCATTTTTAATTTCATACATTACCTCTATTTACCAGCAGACTTACCGGCTTTACGACGGATGTGCTCACCAGCGTAACGAACACCTTTACCCAAGTATGGCTCTGGTGGACGGAATGAACGGATTTTAGCAGCGACTTGACCAACAAGTTCTCTGCTAGCGCCAGTGATTGAAAGTGCTGTTTGTTTATCAACTTTAATTTCGATGCCTTCAGGGATATCGAAGATTACAGGGTGAGAGAAGCCCAAAGAAAGCTCCAACTTTTTACCTGCAACGTTTGCACGATAACCGACACCTTGAAGTTCAAGACCTTTAGTGAAGCCTTTAGTAACGCCAGTTACTGCGTTTTGAACCAAAGCTCTGTAAAGACCGTGCAATGCACGAGCATCTTTCGTGTCGTCTTTACGAGTCAACACGACTTTGTTGCCTTCAACTTTAGCTGTAACTTGAGGCTGCATAGCAATCTTCAAAGAAGATTTCGCGCCTTTGATTACAACTTCATTAGCAGGTGTAACATCTACTTTTACTGTGTTATCAAAAATAACGGGTGCTTTACCAATACGAGACATAAATCACCTACCAAAGTGTCGCAAGCAATTCGCCGCCGAGATTTTGCTCAGCTGCTTGCTTACCGCTCATGATCCCTTTGCTTGTGCTGATGATGGACATGCCCATACCAGAACGAACTTGAGGAATTTTATCAGATTTAACATAAACGCGACGGCCCGGACGGCTTACACGGTCGATAGAGTTGATAGCGTGGCCACCAGCTTCATCGTACTTCAAGTAAACACGCATGATGCCTTGTTTAGAGTCTTTAGCAACTTTGAAGCTGCGGATAAGACCTTCGTTAACAAGGATCGTTGCGATACCAGCGCGAACTTTAGAAGCAGGCAAATCCACTTTTTCGTGTTTTGCTGCTCCAGCATTTCTAATGATTGTAAGGAACTGAGAAATTGTATCCATAGTTTTCCTCTTACCAGCTAGCTTTCGTTACGCCAGGCAATTTACCGTCAAGCGCAAGTTGTCTGAAGGCGATACGAGACAAACCGAATTTTCTGTAGTTACCACGAGGGCGACCAGAAAGTTCACAACGTGTGATAACACGGTTGATGTTTGTCTTTTGAGGAAGAGCTTGAAGCTTTTTACGAGCTTCTGCTCTTTCGTCATCAGAAAGTTTCATATCAACGGCTTTATTTCTAAGCTCTGTTCTGTATGCAGTATAGCGCTTAGCAATTTCTTTTCTTTTGTTGTTTTTTACGATGCTTGATTTGCGTGCCATTTGATCATCCTACTTTCTGAAAGGCATACCAAGTGCTTCAAGAAGCGCTCTGCCTTCAGTGTCGTTTTTAGCTGTTGTACAGATAGTGATGTTCATACCACGAGTTTTATCAACTTTATCGAAGTTGATCTCAGGGAACACGATTTGTTCCTTAAGACCCATGTTGTAGTTACCACGGCCGTCGAAACCTTTATTCGGCAAACCACGGAAGTCACGTACGCGAGGTAGTGCCAATGTGTTTAGACGATCAAGGAATGACCACATTCTCTCTTTTCTCAAAGTCACGCGAACACCCAACGGGATGCCAGCACGCAATTTGAAGTTAGAGATAGCTTTTTTAGCTTTAGTGATAACTGCTTTTTGACCAGAGATCGCAGTGATCTCGTCAACAACAGTGTTCAAAATTTTTGGATTTTGAACTGCTTCGCTCAAGCACACGCTAAGAGTGATTTTCTCCAAGCGAGGAACTTGCATTACGTTTTTAACTCCCAATTGTTTTTGAAGAGCAGGAGCGATCTCTTTTTGATATTTTGCTTTTAAGCGATTCATCTCATACCCCTTACAGAACTTCCGGAGCCAAAGATACGATCTTAACGAACGACTTCGCTCTCAACTCTCTGGCAACTGGGCCAAAGATACGAGTTCCAATTGGTTCTTTATTGGCGTTGATCAAAACTGCAGAGTTATCATCGAAACGGATGTAAGATCCGTCTGGACGACGAAGTTTTTGAACAGTTCTAACTACTACTGCTTTAGCAACGTCACCTTTTTTAACTTTAGCGTTTGGCAAAGCTTCTTTGATAGAAACAACGATAACATCACCGATAGATGCTACACGACGTTTAGAACCACCAAGAACCTTTACGCACATAACTTCTTTTGCGCCAGAGTTGTCAGCTACATTTAGTCTAGTTTGCATTTGAATCATGACAACACCCCTTACGCTTTCGCCGTCTCTACGACTTCAGAAAGAGCCCAACGTTTAGTTTTGCTAAGAGGACGTGTTTCACGGATCTTAACGATGTCACCAATTTTAGCTTGGTTTTTTTCGTCATGAGCTTTGAACACAGAAGTTTTCTTAACATACTTACCGTATTTAGCGTGTTTAACCATGCGGTAGATTAGGACAGAGATAGTTTTATCCATCTTGTCACTGATAACCTCACCAACTACTTCGATTTTACGACCACGAGTATTTGTTTCAGTTGTCATTTACTACCTCGCTACTTTCTTTACGATTGCTGTATTGATTTTCGCGATTGAACGACGAAGATCACGAATTTCAATTGGGTTAGAAAGTTGACCAATTGAATTCTTGATACGAGCTTGGAACAACTCTTCAGAAAGAGCTGCTCTTTTCTTTTTCAATTCAGTTACAGAAAGATCTTTAATCTCTACGAACTTCATAACTACTCCCTAACCAAGAAACGAGTTTTGAAAGGAAGTTTGTGAGCTGCGCGTTCGAAAGCTTCTTTAGCTTGTTCACGAGTCACACCGTTCATTTCGAAAAGAACTTTTCCAGGAAGAACACGGGCTACCCATAGCTCCGGGTTACCTTTACCGCTACCCATACGAGTTTCAGCTGGTTTTTTAGTTACCGGTGTATTTGGGAATACACGGCACCAGATTTTACCACCACGCTTAACTGAACGGGAGATAGCAATACGACCTGCTTCCAACTGACGTGCTGTAAGACGTCCTTCCTCAACTGCTTGAAGACCGAAATCTCCAAAATCAAGGTTAGAACCTCTGTACGCAAAACCAGTTGCGCGGCCTACAAATTGTTTACGCCATTTTACTCTTTTAGGACTTAACACGACCTGCCTCCTCAACTTCGCGAGCAGATAAGATATCGCCTTTATAGATCCATACTTTCAATCCGATGATACCGTATGCAGTTAGAGCTTCAGCAGTACCGTAGTCGATATCTGCACGCAATGTATGAAGAGGAACGCTCTTCTCATTGTACCACTCTGAACGAGCAATCTCTGCACCATCAAGACGACCGGAAACACGGATCTTGATACCTCTCACGCCGCCTTTGATCGCAGCTGCAATAGATTTTTTAAGAGCTCTTCTCCAAGAGATACGTTTCTCAAGTTGTTGAGCAATGCTCTCAGCGACGAGCTGAGCATCGAGGTCTGGCTTGCGCACTTCTTGGATGCTCAAGAAAACTTCGTTGGGTGTAAGTTTTTGAACTTCCGCTTTAAGAGCGTCAATACCAGTACCTTTTTTACCAATAACAACACCTGGGCGAGCAGTCGAGATGATGATTTTGATCTTCTTCGCTGCACGTTCCATTTCGATTTTAGCTACACCAGCATGCTTAAGTTTACCTTTTAGGTATTTTCTCAAGCGGATGTCTTCATGTAGATTTTCGAAATATTGGTTACCCTTCGCATACCAGCGAGAGTCCCAAGTTCTAATAACACCAACGCGTAAACCAATTGGATTAACCTTTTGTCCCACGATTATTTCTCCTCAAGTACTACGTTGATGTGGCTTGTTTTCTTACGAACACCGAATGCACGGCCTTGAGCGCGTGGACGGAATCTCTTAAGAACAGGACCTTGATCAACCCAGATGGCTTTAACAACCAAGTTATCTACGTCCATAACTTTTTTGTATTCAGCGTTAGCTACAGCAGATTCGATAAGTTTCTTTACCATACCTGCAGTTTTTTTGTTCAAGAAAGTAAGAGTTTTAACAGCTTCGTTCACGTCTTTACCGCGAACTAGGTCTGCAACAAGTCTTGCCTTTTGGGCACCTACTCTTGCGTATTTTAGGCTAGCTTTAACTTCCATTATAAACCTCTACTACTTCTTAGCAGCAGCTGGAGCTGCGGCTTTCTTCTCAGCGTGGCCTTGGAAAGTTCTTGTTGGAGCAAACTCACCGAGTTTGTGACCAATCATGTTCTCAGTGATGTAAACTGGAACGAACTTTCTACCGTTGTGAACTGCGAACGTAAGTCCGATAGTTTCTGGAAGAATTGTTGAGCGACGAGACCAAGTCTTGATAACTTTTTTGTCGTTTTTTGCGATCGCATTGTCGATTTTCTTTTGTACAGACAAATCAACGAATGGACCTTTTTTAATTGAGCGTGCCACAGTCTACTCCTACTTACGTCTCTTGATGATTGAAGAGTCAGTTCTCTTATTATGTCTTGTCTTGTAACCTTTACATGGTTGACCCCATGGAGTTACAGGATGATGACCTTTACCCACACCTTCACCACCACCCAATGGATGGTCGACTGGATTCATGTGCATACCACGAACTGAAGGACGGATACCTCTCCAACGAGAGCGACCTGCTTTACCAAGATTGATATTTTCATTGTCAGTATTTCCAACTTGACCGATAGAAGCGCGGCATACTGAAAGAACCTGCTTCAACTCACCAGATGGCATACGTACTTGGCAGTACATATCACCTTTACCAGCCAAAGTCGCGCTCGCACCTGCACCTCTGCAAATTTGACCACCTTTACCTGGGCGCAATTCGATATTGTGAATTACAGTACCAACAGGGATAGCTGACAAAGACAAAGAGTTACCTGGTTTGATGTCGGCTTTGTCTGAAGAAAGTACAGTGTCGCCTACATTCAAGCCAACTGGCGCGATGATGTATGCTTTCTGACCGTCTACATAGTTAAGAAGAGCGATACGGCAAGTTCTGTTTGGATCGTATTCGATCGCAGCAACTGTCGCTGGCACTTCTAGTTTAATACGTTTGAAATCAACCAAACGGTATTTACGTTTATGACCGCCACCTTGGTGACGAATAGTAATTTGACCGTGATTGTTACGAGCTGCTTGTTTCTTAAGAGGAGCAAGCAAAGACTTCTCTGGAGTTGTCTTTGTGATTTCTTTGAAATCGAAACCAGTCATTCCTCTACGACCATGAGAGCGCGGGGCGAACGTCTTGATACCCATCTCTATACTCCCTCAAAAAGAGCGATTTTCTCACCTTCAACAAGCTTTACGTAAGCTTTTTTCCAGTAAGGAACCTTAGTTGCACCAAACTTCGTGTTTTTAGAGTGACCGCGGCAGATGCTTGTTCTTACGCTGTCAACTTTAACTTTGAAGTTCTTTTCTACTGCTGCTTTTACTTCTGTTTTAGAAGACTTGATGTCTACTTCGAACACGTAAACGCCAGCTGCGTTGTGGTATGTATTTTTCTCCGTGATTAGTGGAGTTTTAATTACTTGTTTCATCTTACGCTTTCTCCATTGAGCAGCGATCTACGATTTTCGCTACAGAATCTTTTGTGATTACTGCTGCATCGTATTTCAAAAGATCAAACACGTTCAAACCTTCAACTGGGAAGTATTTGAATGTTGGAAGATTTTTTGAAGCTTGATTGAACTTGTCGTTAACATTTGCATCGATCAAAACTGCTTTTTTCAAGCCGAACGCTTTAAGACGTTTGCTCAATTCAGCTGTTTTACCTTCAGATTGCATGCTGTCTACTACGAACAACTTGCCTTCTTTTTGAAGGTGAGAAAGTGCCATGCTCAAACCTAAGCGACGAACTTTTTTAGGAAGTACGAACGCGTAGCTGCGAGGTTGAGGACCGAAAGCAGTACCACCACCAGGCATCAAGATAGAACGGCTAGAACCTTGACGAGCTCCACCAGTACCTTTTTGTTTGAAAGGCTTCTTACCACCACCGCTCACTAGACCTTTAGTTTTAGTCATGTGAGTACCTTGGCGACGGCTAGCCAATTGCCATTGAACTACTGTGTGCAAAACTTCCTTTTTGATTGGAGTTTCGAAAACATCAGCTGCAAGATCGATAGATCCTACTTTTTCTTTTTTCCAGTTAAGTACATTTACTGTTGCCATATTACACTCTCACCAATTTCACCAAAGTGTTTTTCGCACCTGGAACTGGGCCCTTAACCATAACAACGTTTTCAGCGTGATTGATCTCAACGATTTCAACGTTCTTAACAGTTACTGTTTCGTTACCAAGATGACCTGGGAACTTCTTACCTGGCATTACACGGCCTGGCCATGTTCTGTTACCAGAAGAACCCGGACGACGGTGGAATTTAGAACCGTGTGAACCAGGTCCACCGGCGAAGTTCCAACGCTTCATAACGCCCGCAAAACCTTTACCTTTAGACTTAGCTGTCATTTTAACAACGTCGCCTTTAGACAAAGAGTCGATTGATACTTGCGCGCCTACTGTAAGACCTTCAGGAAGAGCTTGACGAAGTTCTTTTACGAATTTCGCGCCATTCTCGAAGCCAGCACCTTTAAGGTGGCCTTGTTCAGCTTTGTTTGAATTTTTAGCTTTTTTAGGTTCGCAAGCTACTTGGATAGCTTCGTAACCATCTGCTTCGTTAGTTTTGATTTGAGAAACAAACCATGGCTCATAACGAAGAACTGTAACCGGGATAGCTTCACCTTGTTCATTGTAGATGGTAGCCATACCTTCTTTGAATGCAAACAAGCCATTGAGCTTTAGGCCTTGTGCAGACGTTTGTGTGTTTTCTGTAGTTTCGCTCACGTCTTACTCCTAGATCGCCGACAATTTGATTTCAACGTCAACACCAGCAGAAAGATCCAACTTCATAAGTTGGTCTACTGTTTGTTGAGTAGGTTCAAGGATATCAAGCATACGCTTGTGAGTTCTTACTTCGAACTGCTCACGAGATTTTTTATCAACGTGCGGAGAACGTAGTACTGTGTAGCGGTTGATGCGAGTAGGCAAGGGAATTGGACCCGCAACTTTTGCGCCTGTGCGACGAGCAGTCTCAACGATTTCTTTCGTCGACTGATCAAGCAATTTATGATCGAATGCCTTCAATCTGATTCTAATCTTCTGACTTTGCATAAGGACACTTCTCTTCTTTTGTATAAAGTAGCGTAATTACTAGCAAACTTGTTAATAACTGAACATCCAATCCCATCGAAAACTTGCCCCGAATTAGCCCTTGCGGCCTAGAAAGTCCACCAAACGCGGGGGGTTTTTTGTAAATATAGATGTCACGAGTGCGCGAGTATGCGCATTTAAAAAATCTTTGTCAAAGGGAAAAAATTAAATTTTTAGTATCTTCCCATTTTATGTAGAATTTCCGTTTTCACCTTCGCAGGGACCACGGCGTACTCTAAGAATTCCATACTGAAACTTGCTCTCCCCTGGCTTAAACTGCGCACATCTGTCGCATAACCAAATAGAGAGGCCAATGGCGCCTCGGCAGAGATAACCTGCCCGCCCCCTGGCTTCACATTCATCGTGAGAATTTTTCCACGACGTGAGTTCAAGTCACCCACGATATTGCCCACAAATTCATCAGGGCAAGTCACTTCAAGCTTAAAGATTGGCTCCATAAGCTCAACTTGGGCTTTTTTAACGGCATCTCTAAACGCCAAAGAGGTCGCGGCCTTGAAAGCCATCTCAGTCGACGTTTCCGGACGAACTTCAACAGCTGTTAAAGTGCCCTTAATACCTAGCATAGAATAACTCGCTAAAGGCCCCACCTCAGCGGCTTCACGAAAGCCACTTTCGATCGCCTTTAAGAACGGAGCTGTAAACTCTTTAGACAATGAGACCTTACTAACGAATTGAATGTGCTCCGCTTGAGAGATCGGTTCAATCGTCAAAGATACGGAAGCGAAGTTCATATCGCCGGCAATTTCGCGCTCATAAACATGAGTTTCAGAGGCCGCCGTCGTGATGGTTTCGCGGTAAGATACCTGTGGCTTACCAACATTCGCCTGCACCTTGTGCTCACGAAGAAGGCGATCCACCAGGATATCCAAATGAAGCTCCCCCATACCCGAAAGCAAGATCTGCCCCGTCTCCGGGTCATTTCTCAACTTACAAGAAGGATCTTCTTTTTGAAGTTTCTCAAGGCCCGCCAACATCTTCTCTTGATCAGCAGAAGATTTAGCTTCGATTGCCACCGCAATCACCGGCTCTGGGAAAGTGATAGATTCAAGAACAACTGCATGGGATGTTTCGCAAAGAGTGTCGCCCGTACCTGTGAACTTAAGGCCCACAACAGCACCGATATCACCAGCTTTTAAGCTAGCCACTTCTTCACGGGAGTTTGCATGCATTTTTACCAGTTTTTGAATGCGCTCTTTCTTTTGAGTACGAGGATTCAAAAGTTGATCACCCATCTTAACTTCACCGGAATAAACACGGATGTAAGTCAAAGAACCTGCGAACGGATCATTGGCAATTTTAAAAGCCAACGCCGCCACATGAGCATCGAAATCAGTTTTACAGACGATTTCTTTTTCAGGTTTTTCTGGATCATGACCAACGATATCCGGAACTTCGATAGGCGATGGAAGGTAATCAATCACGCCATCAAGCAAAGGCTGAATACCTTTGTTTTTGAAAGCCGCCCCACAGAATACCGGGAACGCCTTCAATTCAAGAGTGCCCTTACGAAGAGCTGCTTTAAGCTCTGCCACAGACACTTCTTCTCCATTGAGATATTTCTCAAGAAGAACATCATCAAACTCAACGATCTTCTCAACGACCTCTGTACGGAAGCGATTGATTTCTTCCTTCATGTCGTTAGGAACATCGGTAACTTCGAAATTGTCACCCAAACCGGATGTTGTCCAAATGTAGGCGCGATTCTCCAAAAGATCGACAACTCCACGGAACGTATCTTCAACACCGATTGGAACTTGAACAGGGATTGGATTCGCCTGAAGACGCTCTTTGATTGTCCCGTAAGACATCACAAAATCAGCGCCCACGCGGTCCATTTTATTGATAAAACAGATTCTAGGTACTTTGTACTTGTCAGCTTGTTTCCAAACAGTTTCAGACTGAGGCTCAACGCCGTTAACGCCATCGAATACTGCTACCGCACCATCAAGAACGCGCAAAGAACGTTCAACTTCAATAGTGAAGTCAACGTGCCCCGGAGTATCGATAATGTTAATGCGGTGGTCTTTCCAGAACGCCATAGTGGCAGCAGAGGTAATAGTAATACCACGCTCTTGTTCTTGAACCATCCAGTCCATAGTGGCCTGGCCGTCGTGAACTTCACCAATTTTATGACTTTTTCCAGTGTAGTAAAGAATGCGCTCGGTGGTCGTCGTTTTACCGGCATCAATGTGAGCCATGATGCCGATATTACGAGTATACTTGAGATCAGCTACAACTTTTGGATCTTTAGCTGACATGTAAACAGATTACCAATTGTAGTGAGAGAAAGCCTTATTAGCTTCAGCCATACGGTGAACTTCATCTTTCTTCTTAATAGAGTTACCTCTATTGTTGTAAGCATCGATGAACTCGCCAGCCAAACGCTTAGCATAGTCTTTTTCGCCACGTTCACGAGAGTATTCCACCAACCAACGCATAGCCAAAGCCAAACGACGAGTTGGACGAACATCAACCGGAACTTGGTATGTCGCTCCACCTACACGGCGAGAACGAACTTCGATAGATGGTTTGCAATTTTCAAGGGCTTTTTTGAATACAGCCATTGGCTCTTCGCCAGCAACTTTACCTTCAAGCTCTTTCAATGCTCCGTAGAAAAGCTTCTGTGCAGTAGCTTTTTTACCTTGGATCATCATTTTATTAACGAATTTAGCAATAACTAGATCTTTAAAAACTGGATCTGGAATTACTTCTCTTTTAAAGGTCTTTTTACGACGTGACATGTGTCAATTCCTTATTATTTCTTAGGTCTCTTAGTACCGTATTTAGAACGGCTGCGTAGGCGACCGTTAACACCTTGAAGATCCAATACACCGCGAACGATATGGTAACGAACGCCCGGCAAGTCCTTCACACGACCACCACGGATCAAGACAACGCTATGCTCTTGAAGATTGTGACCGATACCAGGAATGTAAGAGATAACTTCAAAACCATTAGAAAGACGTACTTTCGCTACTTTACGAAGAGCGGAGTTCGGTTTCTTAGGAGTTGTAGTGTAAACACGAGTACAAACACCACGACGCTGAGGGCATGACACCAAAGCTGGTGATTTAGTTTGGTTTTTTTGAACTTTACGCTCACTTTTGATGAGCTGGTTAATTGTAGGCACTTATAAACCCCTTAAACAATTTATTCTAATTCAAGACGCTGGAACTTACATTGTCGCAAGCGTCCGGGTCAAGACATTGTTACTATTTTTAGTTTCCAAAATCCGGCGTGAGTTCCGCTTTTGGAGTTTTTACATTTTTCTTACGAGATCCGAGGCCTTAGACCCTCAAAACCGCCAGTGAAGCGGCTTTGAGGATTCATGGAGCACCGCGGTTCTACTAACCTTGATGCGACTGAGTTGAAGGCGACATACCTGGCAAAGATGCCACGTAGTTTACATCGTCGTCTTCCGCTACAGACACTTTCCAGCGTTTGTAAGAAGTTAAGCCAGTACCTGCAGGGATCAAACGACCCATGATGATATTCTCTTTCAAACCACGCAAATGGTCTGTGCGAGAATTAATCGCCGCTTCTGTAAGTACTTTTGTTGTTTCCTGGAATGACGCTGCTGAGATCCAGCTATCAGTGCTCAAAGAAACTTTCGTGATACCTAGAAGAAGTGGATTGCATGTAGCAGGTTGTCCACCTTCACGGCTCAAACGAGCATTTTCTTCGTCGAAAGCATATCTTTCAGCTTGTTCACCAGCCAAGAAACGGCTGTCTCCAGCGTCCTTGATTTCTACTTTACGTAGCATTTGGCGAACGATCACTTCGATATGCTTATCATTGATAGCCACACCTTGAAGTCGGTAAACTTCTTGGATTTCATCAACAAGGTATGCAGATAGGGCTTTAGCACCCAGAACCGCCAGAATGTCATGAGGATTTGTTGGACCGTCCATCAACGCCTCACCGGCTCTTACGTACTCACCTTCTCTTACAGCAACGTGCTTACCTTTAGGGATAAGATATTCTTTTTGCTCACCCACTTCAGGAGTTACGATAACACGTTGTTTACCTTTAACGTCTTTACCGAATGTCACATAACCATCAATTTCAGAGATGATTGCTGCTTCTTTCGGTTTACGAGCTTCAAACAATTCAGCAACGCGCGGAAGACCACCCGTGATGTCCTTCGTTTTCGAAGTCTCACGATGCATTTTCGCGATAACGTCACCGGCATGGATCTCTTGACCGTCAGCTACTAGAAGCTGAGCACCCACTGGGATCAAATATCTCGCAGGGATGTCACGACCAGGAAGATTCAATGTCTTACCATTGCCATCAACTAGGAACACAGTTGGTTTGATGTCAGAAGATTTAGATTCCATGATAACTTTAGTCGCGAAACCAGTTACCGCATCCACTTGCTCCTGCATTGTAGAACCTTCTTCAATATCCTGATATTGGATCTTCGCAGAAACCTCTGCGATGATTGGATTCGAATATGGATCCCACTCAACGACTGTTTGCCCTTTGGCAACTTTGTCACCTTCTTTAAAGTTCAATACAGCACCGTAAACAAGCTTGAAGTTTTCACGCTCGCGGCCTGCCTCGTCGATAACAAGTGCAGATCCGTTACGATTCATAACTGTCAACTTGCCGTTACGGTTTGTAACTGCATGTACGTTTTGAAGTTTAAGAACACCATCATAACGAGATGTATGAACTGATTGCTCAACTGAACGAGAAGCCGCACCACCCAAGTGGAACGTACGCATCGTCAACTGAGTACCCGGCTCACCGATAGATTGTGCTGCGATGATACCAACTGTTTCACCAAGGTTCACAGTCGCACCACGAGACAAGTCGCGGCCGTAACATTTCACACAAACACCACGTTTAGATTGGCACACGAGAGCTGAACGGATGTCGACTTTGTCGATACCCAAGCCTTCGATAGTTTTAACGTCATTTTCAGAGATCTCTTGGTTCGCTCTAACAACTACGTTGTTAGTTGCTGGATCAACAACATCTCTCAATGCTGTACGACCAAGGATACGATCGCCGATGTTCTGGATGATCTCACCAGCTTCGTAAACTGGAGTGATTTCCAAACCGTCGTCAATACCGCAATCCAACTCAGAAACAACCACGTCTTGAGCCACGTCAACCAAACGACGAGTCAAGTAACCAGAGTTCGCTGTTTTCAATGCTGTATCGGCCAAACCTTTACGAGCACCGTGCGTAGAGATGAAGTACTGGATAACTGTCAAACCTTCACGGAAGTTTGCAGTGATCGGTGTTTCGATGATCTCACCAGAAGGTTTTGCCATCAAACCACGCATACCACCCAATTGACGGATCTGAGTCGCGGAACCACGGGCACCGGATTCAGCCATGATGTAGATAGGATTGAATGAAGGTCCTACTACCTCTTTGCCATCAACTACGAATGTTTGTTTTTCGATCGCATTCATACCTTCTTTAGCGATCTTATCTGCAGTTTGTGCCCAGATATCCACTACCTTATTGTAGCGCTCACCATCTGTGATCAAACCTTCATCGTACTGAGTTTGGATTTCAGTCACTTGTTTTTCAGCGTCAGCGATCATCGGAGCTTTGGCAGCTGGGATAACCATGTCATCGATACCGATAGACATACCTGCAGCTGTTGAATATTTGAAACCAAGTTCCATGATTTTATCAGCCAAAATACAAGTCGCTTTTGCACCAGCAAGACGGAAAGTCTTATCGATCAAAGCCGCGATTTGTTTTTTAGTCATGATCACGTTCACGTCGTTGAAAGGAACTTCTTTAGGAACGCTATCAGAAAGAATCGCGCGACCTACAGTCGTCTCTTGCAACTTACCGTTGATACGAACTTTACAAGCAGCTTGCAAGTCTACCAAGCCTGTTTCGTAAGCGTATTGTGCTTCCTGAACAGTCGAGAAGATTTTGCCAGTTCCTTTTGCGCCCAAACGGTTGCGAGTCAACCAGTACAAGCCCAACACGATATCTTGTGAAGGATTGATGATTGGCTTACCAGAAGCTGGAGAAAGAACGTTGTTCGTAGACATCATCAAAACACGAGCTTCTACTTGAGATTCCACAGAAAGTGGAACGTGAACCGCCATTTGGTCACCGTCGAAGTCGGCATTGAAGGCACCGCACACTAGTGGATGCAATTGGATCGCTTTACCTTCGTGAAGTACTGGTTCGAAGGCTTGGATACCAAGTCTGTGAAGAGTTGGCGCACGGTTTAGAAGAACTGGATGTTCTTTAACTACGTCAGCCAAGATATCCCAAACTTCAACTGTCTCTTGCTCAACCAATTTCTTAGCTTGCTTGATAGTTGCCGCTAGGCCTTTTTCTTCAAGTTTGTTGTAAACGAATGGTTTGAATAGTTCCAAAGCCATTTTCTTAGGAAGACCGCATTGGTGCAATTTCAACGTCGGACCTACAACGATAACGGAACGACCAGAGTAGTCGACACGTTTACCAAGTAGATTTTGACGGAAACGACCTTGCTTACCTTTCAACATATCAGAAAGGGAGCGAAGAGGACGTTTATTTGGACCAGTGAAAGTCTTACCGCGACGACCGTTATCCAACAATGCGTCTACTGCCTCTTGCAACATACGTTTTTCATTGCGGATGATGATGTCTGGAGCGTTCAGCTCTTGAAGACGTTTCAAACGGTTATTACGGTTGATCACACGACGGTAAAGATCATTCAGATCCGAAGTCGCGAAACGACCGCCATCTAGTGGAACTAGAGGACGTAGATCTGGTGGCAACACTGGAAGTGCTTCCAACATCATCCATTCAGGTTTGTTGATAGAGCCTTTGAAAGCCTCAACAACCTTAAGACGTTTTGTGATCTTTTTCATGCCCGCTTCAGACTTAACGTCTTTAGCTTCCATACGAAGCTTGCGAGACAAGTATTCAGGATCGATTTTTCTCAAAAGGTCACGAACAGCTTCACCGCCCATGCCGTATTTGAATGAAGGACCGAATTCGTTCAATGCTGCTTGCAAAGCTTCTTCAGTCAATACCTGGCCTTCTTCCAATGTTGTTTCCATTGGATCGATAACCACGTGGGCTTCACAATACAAAACTTTCTCAACATCTTTCAAAGAAAGGTTAAGCAAGTTACCGATACGAGAAGGCAAAGAGCGCAAGAACCAGATGTGTGCAACTGGAGTCGCAAGCTCAATGTGACCTAGACGTTCACGGCGAACTTTAGTTTGTGTCACTTCAACGCCGCACTTTTCACAGACGACGCCACGGTACTTCATACGTTTATACTTACCGCACAAGCACTCGTAATCCTTAATAGGACCGAAGATTTTCGCACAGAACAAGCCATCACGTTCAGGCTTGAATGTACGATAGTTAATAGTTTCCGGCTTCTTAACTTCACCAAATGACCAATCACGAATCATTTCAGGTGACGCCAACGATACTCGTACGGCGTCAAACGAAAGTGGATCTTTTGGTTTATCGAAAAAATTCAACAAGTCTCTCAAAGAACACCCCTGTTGTTAAAGTTTTAATTAGTGCTGCTCTGGCTCAGTAGGAGCCACAACAGTTGCTTCAATAACATCGCCACCGCCATCAAGATCTTCATCTTGATCACGAAGGATGTCGGACTCCATCAACTCAACATTCAATGCAAGAGACTGAAGCTCTTTCACTAGAACGTTGAACGATTCAGGAAGACCCGGCTCAAGGATGTTTTCACCCTTAACGATACTTTCGTACATACGTGTTCTACCTGCGACGTCATCTGACTTAACAGTTAGGAACTCTTGTAGAGAGTATGCGGCACCGTATGCTTCGATCGCCCAAACTTCCATCTCCCCTAGACGCTGACCACCGAATTGAGCTTTACCGCCCAAAGGTTGTTGCGAAACGAGAGAATAAGGTCCGATAGAACGAGCATGGATCTTCTCTTCAACCAGATGGTGAAGTTTAAGCATGTACATGATACCCACAGTAACTGGGTTCGTGAACGGCTCACCAGTACGACCATCGAATAGGATGGATTTACCGGAAAGTGGAACTTCTGCTTTCGCAAGCAAGTTCTTAACGTCTGTTTCACGAGCACCGTCGAATACCGGTGTTCCAACGTGGATACCGTTCTTCATACGAGTTACCATTGATTTCAAAGAAGCTTCGTCAGCACCATCAAGTTTTGTGCTGATATCAGAATCATTGAAGATATCTTTCATTTCTTTACGTGCGTTTTCTGCATTCCACTTTTCAAGGTGGGCGCCGATTTGTTTACCCAAGTTGTGCGCTGCCCAACCCAAGTGAACCTCAAGGACCTGACCAATGTTCATACGTGAAGGTACGCCCAGTGGGTTCAGAACCATGTCAACCGGAGAACCGTCTGCTAGGTATGGCATGTCTTCAACAGGCAATACTTTAGAAACGACACCTTTATTTCCGTGACGGCCGGCAAATTTATCGCCGACTTGCATTTTACGTTTAATCGCAACGTAAACTTTAACCATTTTGATAACGCCTGGAGGAAGCTCGTCACCTTTACGAAGGCGATCGATCTTCTCGTTGAATACCAATTTAACTGCGTCAAGTTGGTTACGAGCGTTGTCGATGATTTTGTTAACTTGGAACTCAAGGTCTTGCTCAAGAGGGATATAGTTCAACAATTCGAATGGAATTGTTTCGATATCCGCGATCGTGATCGATTGACCTTTATTCAAAAGTTTTTGAGATCCATCTTCATTCAACAATACGCCAGTAGTGATTTTACCTACCAAGATATCGCGAAGTTTCGTGATGGAGTTATTTTTGATAACGTTTTGCTCAACAGCCAAGTCTTTTTCAAGCTTGCGTTTTTTCTCTTCGATGATGGAAGACAAACGCTCATCGCGGTCTGCGCCTTCACGAGAGTAAACTTGAGCGTCGATAACTGTACCGTAAACGCCAGATGGTGCGCGAAGTGATGTATCACGTACGTCACCAGCTTTTTCACCGAAGATAGCTCTCAAAAGTTTTTCCTCAGGAGAAAGTTGAGTTTCACCTTTAGGAGTAACTTTACCAACCAAGATGAAGCCAGGGCGAACTTCCGCACCGATGCGGATGATACCAGAGCTGTCCAGGTCTTTAAGGGCTTCTTCACCTACGTTTGCGATATCGCGAGTGATCTCTTCTTTACCTAGTTTCGTGTCACGCGCTACGCACTCGAACTCTTCGATGTGGATAGATGTGTAAACGTCGTCTTTCAACAAACGCTCAGAAATAAGGATGGAGTCCTCGAAGTTGTAACCCTGCCAAGGAGTGAACGCTACCAGGATGTTTTGACCCAGAGCCAACTCACCAAGCTCAGTGGAAGGACCATCGGCAACGATGTCGCCTTTAGAAACCTTGTCACCAACAGTTACGATTGGTTTTTGATTGAAGCATGTGTTTTGGTTCGTACGTTGGTACTTAGTCAAATTGTAGATATCTACGTTCGCACCCAACTCGCCGCCTTTAGCGAAACGACGGATAACGATACGGGATGCATCTACTTCTTCAACGATACCGTCATTTTGAACAACGACAGATGTACCAGAGTCACGAGCAACCAAACGCTCTACGCCTGTACCAACAAGTGGTGCGCGAGAACGCAACAATGGAACCGCTTGACGTTGCATGTTCGAACCCATCAGGGCACGGTTGGCATCGTCATGCTCTAGGAACGGAATCAAAGAAGCCGCGATAGATACTAGCTGAGATGGAGAAACGTCCATCAATGCAACTTTATCTTTATCAACGATTTCATACTCACCGTCACGACGAGTGATTGTCGTAGCAGTTTGGATTGATTTGTTACCAGCTTCATCACGAGCTGCAGGAGCGATGTAGTGACCCGCTTCTTCCAATGCAGACAAGTAGTTGATGTCCTTAGAAACTGCGCCTTGTTCAACTTTACGATACGGAGTCTCGATGAAACCGTAGTTGTTGATACGAGCGTAAGTTGCCAAAGAGGCGATCAAACCGATGTTTGGACCCTCTGGAGTTTCAATTGGACAGATACGACCGTAATGCGTTGGATGTACGTCACGCACTTCGAAACCGGCACGGTCACGAGTCAAACCACCAGGTCCAAGAGCTGACAAACGACGTTTGTGAGTGATCTCAGACAATGGATTTGTTTGGTCCATGAACTGTGACAATTGAGAAGAACCGAAGAATTCTTTAACAACTGCGTTGACTGGTTTAGCATTGACTAGATCGTGAGGCATCATTGTTTCTACGTCTTGTAGAGACATACGTTCACGGATAGCGCGCTCCATACGAACCAAACCGATACGGTATTGGTTTTCAAGCAACTCACCTACAGAACGAACACGACGGTTACCCAAGTGATCGATATCATCGATAACACCGCGACCATTTTTAAGATCGATCAGAGTTTTGATAGTGCTCAAGATATCTTTGTGAGTCAGTGTTCTGTGAGACGGCGGGCACTCTTCCATAGAGATACCGAATCTGTGATTGATCTTGATACGACCAACTTCAGAAAGATCATATGTCTCAGGATCGAAGAACAAACGACCGAAGAATGTCGTAGCTGCTTCCAAAGTTGGAGGCTCACCAGGACGAAGGCGTTTGTAGATCTCAACCAATGATTCGTCTTTGTTAGAAACTTTATCTACCAACAATGTGTTGCGAAGGTAAGGTCCAACGGTCAAACCGTCGAAGAAGATCATGAAGAAACGATCAATACCAGATTCGATAGCGCGTTTGATAATTGCGGAGTTCAACTCAGCATTCGCATCCGCGATGATCTCACCAGTGGATTCATCGATAAGAGGTTTCGCCAAAACTTTACCATCAAGGTCTTTTGGTTCAACTTCAAGTTCAGTGATATTAAGATCTTTGATTTTCTTAACGATCGCACGAGTGATACGACGACCAGCTTTAACTAGTGCCTCGCCACCTTTTGGATCAAGGATATCAGTCAATGCTCTTTGACCTGACATTCTTTCGATATCCAACTTACGGAACAACTTGCCACCTTTAACGTAAACTTCGTCAAGGTCGTAGAAGTATTCAAGAAGTTGTTCAGCGTTGTAACCCAATGCTTTCAAAAGAATTGTAACTGGGAATTTACGACGGCGATCGATACGAACGTGGATCAAATCTTTTTGGTCAAATTCAGCATCCAACCAAGAACCACGGTATGGGATCACACGTGCAGAGTAGATCAATTTACCAGAAGCATTGTTTTTACCACCGTCGTGATCGAAGAACACGCCCGGAGAACGATGCAACTGAGATACAACAACGCGCTCAGTACCGTTGATGATGAAAGAACCATTCGCAGTCATCAATGGGATTTCGCCCAAATAAACTTCTTGTTCTTTTACGTCACGGATTGAACGTGCTTCAGTTTCTTCATCAACATCAAACACGATAAGACGAAGAGTTACTTTGATCGGAGCAGCGAAAGTCATTCCGCGCTGACGACACTCATCTACGTCGTATTTTGCTGGCTCAAGAGTGTAAGATACGAACTCAAGGCTTGCAGTGTTGTTGAAATCTGTGATTGGGAAAACAGATTTGAAAACGCCATTAAGACCAGCTTCGCCACGGCGATCTGGATCCATATCTTTTTGAATGAAAGCTTCGTAAGAAGACTTCTGCAATTCAATCAAATTTGGAATATCAATGACTTGCTTATTTTTCGCGAAAGACTTTCTAACTCGAATGTTAGAAGCCGTAACTGGAGTTTTTTCCAATGTACTCTCCGTGATAAGAAAATCGAAACTTCACTTCGGGCGGAAGAATCAAGAACCACATTAAATAAAATCAAAACGCAAGGAACTAAACTACGTCCGGGTTTTCGAAAAAGCAAGGGATTATCGATACTTTCGGTTCTTTACCTTCTTACAAAACTCTGTGGTATTTGGGCTTCGGAAGGCCGCATTTTGGGGAGGGGCTGGGGTTGTATATTTTGGGCACGCGCTTCCGGCGCTCACCAGCCTTGGGTACCGCATCGTGCGGGGCTGGAGGCCTCAAAATATACAACCCCAGCCCCTCCCCAAAACGCTGTTTCGAGGTCAAATAAGAAGTTTTGTAAGAAGATAAAGAACCGAAATCGCCGTAAAAACGTGATTCTTGGTTACACAAAGTAGTTTGTGGGGAAATTTTGATTGTATTGAACGATGATTCTCTTCTTAGGAGATCTAAAAAACGCGGGGTTTGTTGTTTTTAGACAACATGATTTAACGCGTCAGTCGCGTCTTTTGAAAACCTGGGAGCTGACTTGGATATTTTCGACCTCCCGGCCCGCAGGATGCGGTACCCAAGCCGGGCAAGCGCAGGAAGCGCGGGTCGAAAATAGCCGAGGCAGATCACAGGTTTTCAAAAGACGTGACGGTCGTCGCGCAAAACCGAGGGCTTAAAAAGCAAAAAGCCCCACGTTTCCGTGAGGCTTTCGGCATTTTCAAAACCAATAAGGTTCGAAAGACTACTTAACAGTAACTTTCGCGCCTGCAGCTTCAAGAGCTTTTTTGATTTTTTCAGCGTCTTCTTTAGTCGCGCCTTCTTTAACTGCTTTGCCACCAGCTTCAACTAGTGCTTTAGCTTCAGCAAGACCCAAACCAGTCAAACCACGTACTTCTTTGATTACGTTGATTTTGTTCGCGCCTGCATCAACCAAGATAACGTCGAAAGCAGTTTTTTCTTCAACAGCAGCAGCAGGGCCTGCGCCAGCAGCAGCTACAGGAGCAGCAGCAGAAACGCCCCATTTTTCTTCAAGCATTTTTACAAGTTCAGCGATTTCAAGAACTGTTTTCGCAGACAATGCGTCAACAAGTTGATCGTTAGTTAGAGACATTTTAATCCTCCAGGGATTTAAAAAAATTATTTAAAAATTCAATTTATTCAGCTTCCATCCACTCCGAACAACCGGAGTTCAAGCAATTACGCTTGTGGAGCTTCTTCAGTACCAGCAGTAGCGCCGCCACCAAGTTTCTCTGCGTACGCGTTCAAGCAACGAGCAAGTGCAGATCCTGCACCAAGCAATGTGCCCAAGAACATAGCGCGGAGTTGGTCTTTACCAGGAAGAGTTGCCAAAAATTTGATTTTAGCATCGTCCAAAGCTTCGCCATCCATTACACCAGACTTGATTTGAAGAACTTCTACGTCCTTAGCGAAATCAGCCAATGTTTTAGCAGTTGCGTTCACTTCACCGTATGAGAATACGATGGCGTTAGTACCCTTCATTGAAGTAGTAAATGCTTTTTCAATTGCTGGGTGATCTTTGAACGCTCTTTTTGCTAGAGTATTACGGACAACTTTCATCTCAGAATCAGCAGCATTCAATTTTTTACGCAAGTTAGTTACTTGCTCAACCTTGATGCCTTTGAAGTCGACGATGAAAGCTCCTTTAGCTTTACCGAATTTCTCAGTGATAAGCTTAATCTCTTGCTCTTTATCTGCGCGAGTGATCATAAGTGAGCCTCCTTTCATTAGACTTTTCCCTTCTTGCGAAGGGGTGTGTGCGAATCAGGTCGGTTTGGAGGTCAGAATAACCTTTTTGCCTTATCTCGGTAGGCCCCACACATTCATGGGATTACATTCACAAACGAAAACCTACTGTCTCTGATCGCAATAAAAACTTTAAGTACAAAAACACAAAAAGCCCCGACTAAGTCGGAGCTTTTTACGGAACTACGCTAGAGCGCCAGTTGCAGCAGCAGCCGCATTTGGCTCGATCTTCACGCCTGGACCCATAGTGGATGCAACCGCGATAGAACGAAGGTAGATACCTTTAGAAGATGCTGGTTTCGCTTTAAC
The DNA here is from genome assembly GCA_039594295.1 of Bdellovibrio sp. GTDB lineage: Bacteria > Bdellovibrionota > Bdellovibrionia > Bdellovibrionales > Bdellovibrionaceae > Bdellovibrio. Next base: position 53,545 of record JBCNNR010000016.1, on the reverse strand, counting down.
GATCGCGCCCAAAAGGGTCATGAAGTTATCACGAAGTTTAGCATCGCCCATAGATTTCTTACCGATACCAGCATGTACGATACCTGCTTTATCAACGCGGAAATCCAACTTACCTTTTTTCTCGGCAGTTACGGCTTCGCCAACGTTCATAGTTACAGTACCGATTTTTGGATTCGGCATCAAACCACGAGGCCCTAGAATTTTAGCAACTTTAGAAACAGTCGCCATCATGTCTGGAGTCGCGATACATTTATCGAAATCCAACCAGCCACCTTGGATTTTAGCCACAAGGTCGTCAGCGCCAACAAAGTCTGCGCCAGCGTTTTTCGCTTCAGTCTCTTTAGGACCTTTTGCGAAAACAACTACTTTTACTTCTTTACCCAAACCGTGAGGCAATGCGATTGCGCCACGAACTTGTTGATCAGATTGCTTAGGGTCGATACCCAAACGCAATGCTACGTCGATAGATTCATCAAATTTCGCTGGAGCTGCGTCAACAACGAGTTTGAATGCTTCTTCAACAGTGTATTTTTTTGCAGAATCTACTTTTTTAGAAGCAGCTGCGAACTTTTTACCTGCCATTGTTCACTCCTACGCGATGTCGATGCCCATGCTCTTAGCTGTACCCGCAACTTGTGCCATTGCTGATTCAACTTTCAAGCAGTTCAAGTCAGGCAATTTCGTTGTAGCGATTTGCTTGATTTGATCGTTATTGATTTTACCAACTTTGTCTTTTTGAGGCATTTTGGAACCAGATTCCAATTTCAACGCCTTTTTTATCAAAGAAGACACCGGTGGTGTTTTTGTGATGAAAGTAAACGATCTGTCTTGGTAAACAGTGATGATGATAGGGATGATGCTATCACCCAACGCTTGTGTACGAGCGTTGAACTGCTTACAGAATTCCATGATGTTTACCCCGTGCTGTCCAAGTGCCGGTCCAACGGGAGGAGCTGGATTAGCTTTCCCTGCCGGTATTTGCAGCTTGATCATTCCTGTAACTTTTTTTGCCATGACCCACTCCTGCAAGAGGTTGTGTTATTAATCCGAAGCCCACCCTATGTGAGCGTCAGTTTTAAGCTTTATCTACTTGAATGTAGTCCAACTCAACTGGAGTTGGTCTACCGAAGATGCTCACAAGAACTTTAAGCTTCGCTTTGTCCTCGTTCACTTCTTCTACAGTTCCTTGGAAGTTAGCAAATGGACCGTCAACAACAGTCACATTTTCACCTACAGAGAACTTCACCTTCATTTTAGGTTTTTCTGCAACCCCAGCCATTTGCTGAGTTACGCGGAAAACCTCTGCTTCAGGTACTTCTGGAGGACGAGTTTTAGTGCCACCCACAAAGCCTGTTACTTTTGACGCATTTCTTACCAAATGCCAAGTCTCATCGTTCAAAAACATTTGAACAAAGATATAACCCGGGAAAAATTTACGCGATCTAGTTTGTTTTTGGCCTTTTACAAGCTCCACAACGTTTTCCGCCGGGATCAAGATATCGCCAAACATTTCTTCCATCTTGGAAGTTTTGATCTTTTCCTCGATGGCTTTTTTAGCCGTATTTTCACAACTTGTCTGAACGTTTACGATGTACCACTTTTTATCCATGGTCCGATCCTTATTTCATTAGGAAGTTGATAAAGAAGCCTGAAATCAAATCAAATGAGCTGATGATCACGCTAGAGATAAGAACCATTACAACGCATACGATTGTCATAGCAGTTGTATCTTTACGTGAAGGCCATACAACCTTACGGATTTCAGATACCACTTCTTCGCCCCAAGCCAGAACTTTAGGGTTGAACTGAAGAGCTGCAAACAAAACGATCCCTGTTGCTACCGGCAAACCGTGTTTGAACAAGTCGTTATCAGCCAATTTTGCAACAATACCGAAAGCACCCGAGAATGCTTTGATAAGAAAGTGCACAGTCAATCCAACCAGAGCACCTGCAATTGCAAAACTAAGAGTCATAATCTTAGAGTTAGTCTTTTCCACGATACCTCATTCCTGTTGAAATATTTGTGTAGAAATTGGCAGGGGCGGAGGGATTCGAACCCACGACCTAACGATTTGGAGTCGTTCGCTCTACCGCTAGAGCTACACCCCTGCATTTTTATTGACGACAATCGGCCGTCTTCTTCGTTGCTGCGTTGTCGGCCTACTATTAGTAGGGCCTTCGCCTTGCGCCTCGAAGCCAACCGCTTCTCGTCAATAAAAACCCAAAACACAGTTTTGGCTTTTTACTTCCAATCGGAAAACATGATTCTTACTGGAAACTTTCGCTACCGCAAGAAACACCGAGGGGGACCCTTTTGTCAAGGAGTCCCCCGGGTGATTTTATTTCAGCCTATGCTGCGTTAATCCTACTCAAGGATGTCGATAACAACGCCGGCGCCAACTGTACGGCCACCTTCGCGGATCGCGAAACGCAATTCTTTTTCCATTGCGATCGGAGCGATCAATTCAACAGACAATTCAACGCGGTCACCTGGCATAACCATTTCAGTGCCAGCTTTCAAAGTACAAACACCTGTTACGTCAGTTGTACGGAAGTAGAACTGTGGACGGTAACCGTTGAAGAATGGAGTATGACGGCCACCTTCTTCTTTAGTAAGGATGTACGCTTCTGCTTTGAATTTTTTGTGAGGTTTAACTGAACCTGGTTTAGCCAAAACTTGACCACGTTCAACGTCTTCTTTTTTAGTACCACGAAGAAGAACACCACAGTTGTCCCCTGCTTGACCTTCATCAAGAAGTTTACGGAACATTTCGATACCAGTAACTGTCGTTTTTTGAGTTGGACGGATACCGATGATTTCGATCTCGTCACCAACTTTAACGATACCACGCTCAACACGGCCAGTAACAACTGTACCACGACCAGAGATAGAGAACACGTCCTCTACTGGCATCAAGAAAGTTTTGTCAGTAGCACGAGCTGGTTGTGGGATGTAAGCGTCGCAAGCTTCCATCAATTTCATGATAGCTGGACGACCGATTTCAGAAGCATCGCCTTCCAAAGCTTTCAAAGCAGAACCTTTTACTACAGGGATTTCGTCGCCTGGGTATTCGTACTTAGAAAGAAGTTCGCGGATCTCAAGCTCAACAAGCTCAAGAAGTTCTTTATCGTCAACCATGTCAACTTTGTTCATGAAAACAACCATTGCTGGGATACCAACTTGGCGACCCAAAAGGATGTGTTCACGAGTTTGTGGCATAGGACCGTCAGCAGAAGAAACTACTAGGATCGCGCCGTCCATTTGAGCAGCACCAGTGATCATGTTTTTTACGTAGTCAGCATGTCCTGGGCAGTCAACGTGTGCGTAGTGGCGGTTTTCAGTTTCGTACTCAACGTGAGTAGTAGAGATAGTGATACCACGCTCGCGCTCTTCTGGAGACTTATCGATTTGATCGTAAGACATCGCTTGAGCTTTACCAGCCGCTGCAAGAGTAGTAGTGATAGCAGCAGTCAAAGTTGTTTTACCATGGTCGACGTGACCGATTGTACCGATGTTAACATGCGGTTTCGTACGGGTGAATTTCTCTTTAGACATTAGTCCTCCTGCAGAGATTTTTTATTTTTATCTAACTTAAAAGCCAAATATTTTAAATTCAAGTTTAAACTAAGTGGAGCCCATGATCGGAGCCGAACCGACGACCTCACCCTTACCAAGGGTGTGCTCTACCACTGAGCTACATGGGCGTCTGAAATTTGGAGCGGGAAACGGGTCTCGAACCCGCAACCCTCTGCTTGGAAGGCAGATACTCTAGCCAATTGAGCTATTCCCGCCCATCAGAAAGCCCTAATTTCGCCGAGAAAGGATTTAAAAAATGGTGGGCAGGGAAGGATTCGAACCTTCGTAAGCGCAAGCTAACGGATTTACAGTCCGTCCCCTTTAGCCACTCGGGCACCTACCCATTTTTTTAAATACTTACTCAGAGAAATTTGGAGCTGGTTATGGGACTCGAACCCGCAACCTGCTGATTACAAATCAGCTGCTCTACCAATTGAGCTAAACCAGCATCACTGAGATAACCGAAAGAGTTATAGTGGAAAAAATCTACATTCGTCAAAGATAATTATCTGTCAGAATGCGATTTTTTGGATTTTCCGCGCTGCGCGTGCTGCCTTAGTGTTTCTGTCAGAGCCATTGCTGTCGCGACAGACGCATTATAAGAGGCTGATGCACTCGTTTGCGGAATGAAGACCAATTCATCACATAGACGCTCTGTTGTCACTCTCAAACCTTTATCTTCGGCGCCAATTGCCCAAATTACTTTCTCAGGCAAATCGAGCTCAAAAATAGATTTTTTACCGCGAGGACTCAGTCCGTAAATCCAATAGCCTTTTTCTTTCAATGTTTCCGCGTACTTATTAAAATTTGTCGTGGATTCAACGGGCACATGCTCAACTCCACCGCAGGCCACTTTATGCACTGTTGGAGTTAGACCCACCGCGCGATCTTCTGGAATTAATACACCCTTCACGTTGGTTAGCCAGGATGTTCTGAGGATTGCTCCCAAATTATGGGGGTCTTCGATACCGTCCAACATCAAAAGAATCGATTCATCTAAATTTCCAAGATGGTCCAGGTCCATACCTGGCGCGCCTTCAACAAAAAGGGCTGCACCTTGGTGAGAAGAACCAAACTTATCAATAACAGTTTCCTGACGAAGCTCTGGAGTGATTTTGTGTTTGCGCGCAAGCTCTTCGATCTCGCGTAAATCCGCTGAAGTCTCCCAGCCATTTTTCAACCACATGCCTTTCACTTTTTTAGGACGCATGAACAGAGCTTCTTTGATGGCGTGATTACCTACGACAATGCGCCACTCGCGAGGGATTGAATTTTCAGAGCGCCCACCCTGAGAAGGACGACCGCCTTGAGGGCGACCACTCTGCTGAGGACGTCCACCTTGAGAGCGAGGAGATCCTTGAGAAGGTCTTTGAGAGTTGTTTTTTGAACCGGAACGGAAATTATTTTTCTTCATACTACATCGCCATCACAAATTGATTTGCAGCTTCTTTAATATCTTTCGCTTCCAGGATCGGGCGCCCCACAACCAATGCGGAAGCTCCTTTTTCAAGTGCTTCCTTTGGACCCATGATTCGCTTTTGATCGCCAGAGTCGTTCATACTAAAGCGTATTCCCGGCGTGACAAGATAGAGGCCTTTATTTTGTAAAAGGTCTAACTCATGGGGAGAGCAAACCACCCCCGAAAGCCCGGATTTTTGAACTAAACTCGCCAATTCAGTGACGTGTTGAGCGATTGGCTGAGGATTCATAACTGGTGGCAAAGAATCTTGATCCCAGGAAGTTAAAATCGTCACTGCCAGAATACGGAAGGGACGTTGCCTGCTAAGTTCAGCCTCAACCTTAGCCATTCTCTGCAAGGCTTCTGCGCCACTGAGAGCATGCACCGTTACGAGAGAGGCCCCTGCATCAAAGCTGGCTCGGACCGCGGCCTCCATCGTCGAGGGAATATCGAAGTGTTTATTATCCAGAAAGATAGGAGCTCTTTGCGCCATCTCCTGCACGAACTCCATGCCATAGCGAAGACATAGACGTGGACCGAGTTTAATACCTCCGACAACGTCACCGATTTGATCGGCAATTTTGAGAGCTTGATCACGAGTATCGACATCAAGAGCCAGAATTAAGGGATTTTTCATGGGATGGGCGCGCAGGTTTTTATTCATGGAATAACTCCTGCGCTCCACCCTCTCACAAAGTGGCAATCAGGTCATTTATTTTCGACGATAATGAGCGTGTTCCACCCCATGACACGGATAGGATTTCCATTCACGTCACGAGCAACCCGCCCGTTTTCGTTAAATAAAGGGACCAATTTTTGTGGCTGCATCGAGACTTTATTCCAAAGAATAATGGCGTTGTCCTTATGCACGCGAACGCAACCGCCAGAGGCGCGTTTTCCGAGCTCTTTATAATGGTCTGGAGTTGTGGCATGCACGGCGACTCCCCCATTAAAAAACATGGCGTATTCCATATGCGCCTTCCATGTATAAGAATAGTGATCGCGCACTAATTTATACGGGGAAAAAGTGCCTACAGGAGTCGTCGTCCAATACCAGCGTCCGCTTTTGGCTCTTTCGTACTGTTCACGGCCCGTCGAAACTGGATATACCGCCGTCTGTATGCCGTACTCCATCACCTGCATTTGCTGCGCTGTTGGGCCCATGGGAGCCTTATTGATTCTTAAGACAATGGCGTATTCACGATACACATCGATACCGTCTTGTGCCGCGATGATTTCGGGGTCGATGACAGGAGCCCGCATTTCGGTGCGAGGTGCGCCGATTTCATTCGCAATTTCATCGGCAGTCATCAAATCATCAAGAGCTGCGGACTTCGCAAGAGCTTCTTCATCAGGTTGATTATTTGGCGAAGCAGATTCCGGCGATGGTGGCGTAAGAGTGGATTCTCTGTCGGCGAAGGACGTTAAGGAAAATACTGAAACGAGCAACAACAAGGAAATAATTAAGGCTTTCATAAACCCTCCTGTTATTGACATTTATAGATCCCTAGATTTAAGAATCTGCGCGGTTTTTACGTCGGTCAAAGCGAATAAAAAACGGAGGGAATTTCCCTCCGTTCGCCAAATTCATAAGAATTTTGAAATCAACTTGTGCAGACCTTCGCCCCTAAAATTCCGAGGGAATTCTACATCCCCACCAACTAAGGTAAGTAAGTACCTTTTAAGGTAAGCACGTCCCCCTCCCCAGGCCCGAGCCCAACAAGACGGCGCAAAACAGAACGTTGTCAGGTCTGTTTTATCGAGGCGCGAGGAGGAAGGCGTACTACTAGTACGCCGACGACGAGCAACGAAGAGAAAACTGAGCTGGCGACGTTCCTAGTAAGACTTCGCGAACAATACCCACTTCGTTGCGGGTTTGCCGGAGAAGATACAATTGCCGGAGATGGGCTCTTGCTTCAATGGTTGGCAGCGTGGAGTTACTTTTAATTGTGCTAGCAACTCGTGGCCGATGCCGTCTTCACACCATGGAACCAACGCGAAACCTGGGGCAGAGTTTTCTTCGCCTTTGAAATACGCTTCGAATTCTTTAAGATCGGTGATTTTTTTGATGTTGCTGTCACGGAAAGCTTTGGCTCTTTCGAACAAGCCATCTTGGATCTCTTGTAACAAAGCGCTGATACCTTGAACGAAAGCATCGCGGGCTTGGCCGGCTTTTTCTTTCGGGCCTTTGTCACGGCGACCGACGAATACTTCGCCTTTGGCCATGTCACGAGGACCTACTTCTACGCGCACTGGAACACCTTGTTTGATGTATTGCCATGCTTTATCGCCGCCACGGATATCGCGGTCGTCGACTTTTACGCGGATCGAGCCACCATTATAGCTTTGCGCTTTCACTTCTTTAGCCAGGCTGTTGACGTATTCAAGCACTTGCGCTTTTTCAGCGTCGTTACGGTAGATTGGCACGATCACAACGTGCAATGGAGCGATTCTTGGCGGAACCACAAAACCGTTGTCATCAGAGTGAGTCATGATCAAACCACCGATAAGACGAGTCGAAACACCCCATGAAGTTGTCCAGGCCGTCTCTTCTTTACCTTCAGCACTCAAATATTTAATGCCGGAAGCTTTGGCGAAGTTTTGACCCAAGAAGTGGGACGTTCCCGCTTGAAGTGCTTTTTTATCCTGCATAAGAGCTTCAATCGTGTAGGTATCAACCGCACCCGGGAAGCGCTCGTCAGAGGTTTTCATCCCTTTAATAACTGGCATCGCCATATAATTTTCAGCGAAATCAGCGTACACGTCCAACATTTGCAAAGTTTCTTCTTGAGCTTCTTTGGCCGTGGCGTGAACGGTGTGGCCCTCTTGCCACAAGAACTCTGCCGTTCTTAGGAACATGCGCGTACGCATTTCCCATCTCATGACGTTACACCATTGATTGATCAAAACAGGAAGGTCACGGTACGACTTCACCCATTTTGCAAATTGGTGACCGATAATTGTTTCAGACGTTGGACGAATGATAAGTGGCTCTTCAAGCTCCCCGTCTGGAACAAGTTTGCCGTTGCCATCGCCTTTCAAGCGGTGGTGAGTCACGACCGCGCACTCTTTCGCGAAGCCCTCAACGTGCTCCGCCTCTTTTTCCAAGAAACTTAGTGGAATAAGTAATGGGAAGTAAGCGTTCACATGGCCTGTATCTTTGAACATGCGATCCAAAACGGCTTGCATGTTTTCCCAAACAGCGTAACCCCAAGGTTTGATAACCATGCAACCACGGACCGGAGAATTTTCAGCCATATCGGCTGCCGTGATGACTTGTTGGTACCACTCTGGGTAGTTTTCAGAACGTGTTGGTTTAATTGCTGTATCTGACATTTCGCTATTCCTTAAATATCTTTGGTAACTGGTCAGTTGGACACTAAATGTCTTTAGTGTCGATACCGTAAGCTTTAATTTTTCTGTGCAAGTAACTTCTTTCAAGGCCAATCACTTCAGCGGTTTTAGAGATATTACCGCCGTTTTCGTTGATCTTGCGAAGAAGGTATTCTTTTTCGAACTGCGCGCGAGCATCACGGAACGTGGAGAGGTCTTGCATCTCGAAGCCTTTTTCATCGTCTTTGTCGATCAGGCCTGCGAAACGCAAGTCATGAACGTCAACGAACTCTCCTGGCGTCAGGATGTAAACGCGTTCGATAAAGTTTTTAAGTTCACGCACGTTCCCCGTCCATTGGTGAGAAAGCATTTTGTTCATCGCTTGTTCACTGATGGCTTTCTTCGGGAATCCGCTTTCGCGAGCGACGTTATCAGAGAAGAAAGAAACCAAAACCGGGATGTCTTCCGGGTGCTCGCGAAGTGCTGGCACGCGGAAAGGAATTACATTCAGGCGATAGTAAAGATCTTCGCGGAAGCGGCCTTCTTTAACTTCTTTATCCAAATCTTTAGAAGACGCTGCGATCACGCGCACGTCATTTTCAATCGTTTCAGACCCACCGACACGACGATATTTTTTGTCGTCCAAGTAAGTCAGAAGTTTTGCCTGGGCGTCTTTATTCATTTCGCTGATTTCCGCGATGTACAAAGTTCCACCTTGAGCTAAATCCAACTTACCTTTTTTGGCGCGGTCCACGCCGGGCATTGCGCCTTTTTCAATACCGAAGATTTCTGATTCCAAAAGATCTTCCGGGATACCACCGCAATTGATTTCCACAAAAGGACGGCTGGCACGAGCACTTAAGTAATGAATGTTTTGTGCGACAAGCTCTTTGCCTGTGCCCGCTTCACCTTGAATCAAAACCCAAGAGTTTGTCGGAGCTACGCGGGCAATCACTTGTTTGGTTGCGACGATCGAAGGCGCCTCGCCCACAAGAGCGATGGATTTACGAAGCTTGTTCAATAGAAGTGATTTCTCTTCTTTAGCTTGTTGGAAGCTTAGGATGTTTGAAATCACAATCAGAATTTTATCCATGGAAAGAGGCTTTTCGATGAAATCCCATGCGCCCAATTTGGTTGCTTTAACTGCCGTTTCAATCGTTCCGTGACCCGAGATCATCACGAACTCGACATTCGGGAATTCTTTACGAGCACGAGTTAAAACCTCGATACCGTCGAATTTACCTGGCATCCAGATGTCTTGGAAGACAACGTCAGGTTGAATGTCTTTGATAGCTTGCAAACCCGACTCACCGTCGTGTGCGAGAAATACTTGATAGCCTTCATCCTTCAAAGAGGCTGAAAGCACATCACGAATCGGTGCTTCGTCATCAATAATCAGAATTTTAGTCGATAGAGCCGTCATCACGGACCTTCTTTCTATTCTTCAGCGGGCTTCCACGCGCCCACTTCGTTTACAGGGATCTCGATCACCAGTTTCAAACCTTTAGGCTCATTTGCAGTCGCGCGAATGAAGCCGTTATGGTCTTCGATGATTCTTTTCACGATAGGTAAGCCTAAACCAGTTCCGCCCTCTTTTGTAGAGTAGTACGGTTCAAAAATGCGGTTTCTTTGTTCTGCTGACACTCCGTCTCCATTGTCAGCCACCGTCATTCGCATTGTTTTAATATCTTTGGAGTAAAGTGTGGCTATTTGGACAGTTGGCTGTGGTTCTTTAGCCACAGCGGCCACAGCGTTATCCACAAGGTTCACCAAGACACGGCGGAATTGATCCGGGTCAAATTTAAACTCGGGCAATTCGCTATCCGGTTTGAAATCAAAAATAACATTGGGGTGAGCTTGACGGTAAAGTCCCAGGGATTCCTCAACCACACTGTTGAAATTCGCAACCACCGGGCGAGCTTGTGGCAGGCGCGCGAAGTTACTGAACTCATTGACCAGATTTTTTAGACCATCCACTTGTTTTACGATCATAGTCGTACATTCACTGAAGGCCGGATCTGTGATCGAGGCGCCGAACTTTCTTTGCAGGCGTTCTGCGGAAAGTTTGATCGGGGTCAGTGGATTTTTAATCTCATGGGCAATACGACGAGCCACCTCTGTCCAAGCGGCAGAACGTTGCGCATTCACGATCGGAGTCATGTCGTCAAAGACCAGGACCTTACCGACCGCTTCACCTTTTTCATCTTTAAGAATGGAAAGGCTCATCAACAGAGGCACGGCCTCCCCTTGCACATTGAGGCGGAATTCTTTTTGGATACTTTCGATTTTATGATCCTGCATTGTTTTAAGCAGATCTGCGAAAGTACGGAAATACTCCAACGTCAAAAGCTCGCGCACGGACTTACCAATGTAGCGTTCCGGATCGATTTTTAACAACTGAGCGGCGTGACGATTGATCGTGGATACACGCCCCGCCTGATCGACCGAGATCACGCCCGTATTCACGTTACGAAGTACTGTGTCTGTGTAACGCGCGTGCTGATCAAGCTCTTCCAGAGTGTTTTCCAAAGTCACTGTCATTTGATTGAAACTGGAAATCAGGTCGGTGATTTCCTCGGAGCCAGATTTGATTTCCAGTGGAGTGTAATCCCCGCCGGCAATTCGGCGAGTGGCGCGACCCAATTGTACAATCGGAATGGAGAGCTGTCTGGCCAGATAAAATCCGAACCAAGTCGCAGCTAATAGGATCACAAAGGTCATCAATACCAGGATGATCAGATAAATGGACTTCAAAGGATATTCGAGCGGATTGATATCACGGAACTCATCATAGGCAGTCGAGATATCATCCATTTTACTAACCAGCGATAACGGCAAGAAACTGGAAACAACGATGGCACCTTTATCGGCGCCCTCTTTGACTGGAACGATCACGCGCACCAGATTTCCATCCCCGAACTGATGGATAATTGAAGCTTCCGCTTGAACCTTGATACCTTTTTGCAGGAACTCCAGGGAAACAGCCGGAACCGTGGGAACAGTGTCGTCTTCTGCGGAGACGACGACGCGCTTACCGAATAGTGATGGATAGTACTCAACCGCATCCAGACTGAATTCTTTACGAAGTTGTTCTACCTTGCGTTTGATATCGTTGGAACTATTCAACGGACGAACGGCATCCGCAATTTGATGGGCGAAGTGATAGTTCTTTTTCTTGGCATTGAAATAATAGGCGTTGGTTACCTCGATGGAGCTTTTTAAAACACCCGCCATCTTGGCACTGAACCATTTATCGAAACTGGAATTGATATAAAATACGGAGATGATGAACATCAGCACCGTCGGAATAAAACTGAACGCCACAAAGGCAGCGACAAGTTTTGCTTTTAGACTGCTACCGAAGATTTTACCCTGACGCTCGACGAAGACCTTCACGATGTTGCGGAAGATCATGAACAACAACAATAACAACAAAACGATGTTAAAGTTTACGAGACCAAAGAAGAAGATACTGTGAACAAATGGAAGTTGCTGGCTGGTTGCGAAAAGTCTGATTTCAAACCAGGTCAACAGAACGAACATAAAAGAGACGACCAGGACGATAAAGATCTCTCGTCTTCTCTTTTTTAACTCCTGCGGACCATGTGGTAAAAACTCATCTCGCTCAGACACCCAGCACCCTTCGTTAGGCTTATAATGCTAAATTACTTTTTAGCTTTTTTCGCGGCTTTTTTTGCTTTTGCCGGCGCTTTCTTGGCAGCTTTAGCTGCTTTTGGAGCTTTTGCTTTCGCCGCAGCCTTTGGAGCAGGTTGAGCGACCAAAAGTTTCGCCGTTTTCATTGTCGCAGGGATTTCGCCGACCAAACCGATCATTTCCATAACCACTTGAGCCGCTTCTTCACCCTTGTTCATGTGTTCCGCAGAACCCGTCCGAGCGATGGCTTGCTCTTCGTTTTCAGTTGTCAAAATACCGAAACCGATTGGTTTTTTATAATCCAACATCAAACGAGTAATACCGTCAGTTACTGAATTGCAGACATAATCATAGTGAGAAGTTTCCCCACGAATGACAGCACCCAGGGCCACCACACCGTCACAACCAGCATCCAAAAAAGCTTGGCAAGCCAACGGAACTTCGACCGCACCCGGAACCAGAGCCGCGAAGATTTCAACACCTTCACAAGACTCAAGATAAGAGATTGCTCCCTCTTCAAGTTTTTGAGTGATTTCAGAATTCCAGCGTGCAGTTACAACGCCAACTTTGATGTTTGCCATTAGTGAGCCCCTTTAAGATTTTCAATTGCTACAATTTCAATAATTTCCAAATCAAATGCCTTCAAGCCGACTTTTTTCTCGGGCTTGTTGGTGATCAAGCGAATTTTGTTCGCACCGATCTCGCGCAGAATTTGCGCGCCGATACCGTAATCACGCTCGTCCATTAACGGCGTCGTTGGACGAAGATCTTCCATACCAACCAGAGCTTGAAGCTCCTGAGTTAGTCCCGCTGTACGGTTGTTCCCGCGCAGAAGAACGAAGGCCCCACTGCCCGCCTCCTCGATCATTTTCAAACTTTCGACCACAGAGGAAGCGCCTCTTTGGACCACCGCCATGAAGTCGCGAGTGAAGTTGTCCACATGAACACGAATCAACGATGGATGATCTTTCTTGATCTCACCTTTTTGAATCACCAAGTGTTCAAGTCCGTCCACTGTAGAGCGGAACACGCGGGCCTTATATCCCTCGCCAAAAGATGCCGGAAGAGGAATGTTAGCTAGCTCCTCCACCAAAGTTTCATTCGCCAAACGATAGGCGATCAAATCAACGATCGTACCGATTTTGATGCTGTGTTTTTTTGCGAATTCTTTCAAATCAGGAACGCGGGCCATAGAACCATCTGGATTCATGACTTCGCAGATAACCGCTGCGGGATTCAAACCTGCCAAGCGAGCCAAATCGACCGAAGCCTCGGTGTGACCGGCGCGTTTCAACACGCCACCATGCTGGGCACGAATCGGGAAGATGTGGCCAGGCATGTGAACGTCTGTGGGTTTTGCGTGAGGATTCGCTGCCACTTTACATGTGTGCGCACGATCTGCTGCGGAAATCCCGGTGGAGATCCCCTCTGCCGCTTCGATTGATACTGTGAAAGCTGTTTTGTTCGGAGCATAGTTGTACTCGTCACGAACCATCAAAGGCAATTGCAGGCGATCCATCTGTTGTGGTGTCATACACAAGCACACCAAGCCACGAGCTTCCGAGATCATGAAGTTGATCCCTTGAGCATTGATGTGATCTGTCGCCATGATCAGATCACCTTCGTTTTCGCGATCCTCGTCATCCACAAGGATGACCATTTTACCTGCTCTTACATCATCAAGAATTTCAGGAATTGTATTGAATGACATTGCTTAGTCCTTTTTTACTTCCAAAGAACGTTGGATCGCGCGAGCCATGTAATCCGGCTCCACATTGATTTTGCTACCAGGTTTGAGATCACCCAAATTCGTGCGTTTGATTGTCTCTGGAATCAAGCACACGGACACGGTGTTTTTATCCAGCTCGTTCACCGTGAGGCTAACGCCATTCAAAGTGATGCTGCCCTTTTTCCATACATATGGCAGAATGGAGTCTTGAACTTTTACGTCCAAGAAAAAGGATTCGCCGATCAACTCAGCTCTTGCCACGGAGCCCAAACTATCAACGTGGCCCGTCACCAAATGACCGTGAATTCGGTCGCCAAAACGCAAAGATCTTTCTAAATTGACCTTTTTGCCGATCCAACTGCCGGGGTTCCAATCAAGCACCTTGATGGTTTCCGCTGCCAGAGCGAAAGTCATCTGCTTGTCATCGAAGGCTTCCACCGTCAGGCAGACACCGTCACAAGCGATGCTATCACCAAGCTTTAAATCATTGAATTCAGAAGGTTTTTTAATTTTAATGCGATAGGCATTTTGCAGCTCTTCCGAGCTTTCAATTGGCATAACGGATTCGACGATTCCAGAAAACATAAGGGCCTCTGCTTGAATGGGCTGGAAACTACACTTTCACAGGGAGAATGGCAAGGAAAGCCACCCTATTTTCACTGTGTTGAAAGCCGGATCCCCCGGTAAATTCATTGACCTTGCCCAGAGGGGTTCAGAAGATGAATTTATGAAAAAACTCATTGGTGTTTTATTGATTCTAAGCAGCTTCTGTTCCATGTCAGCTTACGCCCAAAGCGCCAGCTCGAACCTTTCCTATGACCTCAGCGGTGGTGTCGGAAGTTATGACGGCAACAGCTATACCGAAATCGACCTGGGCCTGAATTGGTACCTGCAAAACTGGTTGATCTGGAGAAACTCCATTTTCACACAGTTCGGTTCCAGTATTAACACGGTTTATGGTTTAGATACGGCCGCGATTTTTGGAACAGGCTTTTATACTTCCAGCAGCAAATTTGGTGTCGAGGTCTTTGCCGGTCCCGGTTTGCGCTTTGCCAATGAGGACGCCAGCGGTTATTTCGGAAAGGCTGGTTTGACTTTTGCCATTGGGAACCTACGAATTGGTGGCGGCGCTCAAGTGACGAAGTACTATAGTACCCGTCGTGATAAATACGGATTCAAAATGCCCGATGAGGAAGTTCAATATTTTATTACTCTCTCTGGAGGCGGAAGCTTATAGGGAGACCACATGAAGGAACGCGGAGACATTATAGCTGAAAGTCCCGCTTTCCTTTCTGCTCTGACCTTGGCGCGCAAGGTTGCCGAGAGCTGCTCCAATGTCCTTATCACCGGCGAAAGCGGAACTGGCAAGGAAGTCATTGCTAAATTCATTCACGCGCAAAGCCCACGCAGTTCACGCAACTTCGTCGCCTTAAACTGTGCTGCCATTCCCGACAATTTGTTAGAATCAGAACTCTTCGGTTATGCCCGTGGGGCTTTCACTGGAGCCCAAAGCAGCAAAGTGGGTTTGTTAGAAGAAGCTGAAGGCGGAACTCTGTTCCTAGATGAAATCGCTGATCTGGAACTAAGCCTTCAAGCCAAGCTTTTACGCGTCTTACAGGAGCGTAAAATCAAACGTCTGGGGGAGAATACTTTCCGCCCGATTAATATCCGCGTAATCGCCGCCACTCACGAAAATCTGAAGCGTGCCGTACAAACCAAAAAGTTTCGCGAAGATCTATTTTTTAGACTGAATGTGATCAGTATCAATGTGCCATCCTTACGCGAACGTCGCGAAGATATTCTGCCGCTTGCCAAACATTTCGTTCACAAGTTCTCAACCATTAACTCCAAAAAAATTCTGGGGTTGTCACCGGCCGCAAACGAGTACCTGCTGCAAGAGCATTGGCAGGGAAACGTGCGTGAACTCGAAAATCGCATCGAACGAGCCGTGGTGCTGTCCATCAATTCTCATATCGACGTTGAAGACCTGCACCCACAAGCCAGTGCTCTGACTCAGAAAAAACAGAACACACTTAATTTTCTGCACGACAAAGTGAATGCGACTTCCGCCAACCTTTTATCTATCGAAGACATGAATCGTTTGTACATCGAGTATGCTTTGTCTCTGAACAACGGTGCCAAAGAAAAGACAGCGCGGGATTTAGGCATCGATCGCAAAACGTTATATCGCAAACTTGGGAAACGACACCCCACCTTGTGATAGTTGGCATCTGCTTTGCTTATCACTAAATCAGTAACACCCACTGAGGAGGTTTGCATGTTACGGGCTGCAATCGCATTTTTCATCTTAGCCATCGTAGCGTTCGTTTTAGGCGCAAACGGCGTCGCCGGCATTTCAATGGAAGTCGGTAGACTGCTGTTGATTGTCTTCTTGGTACTGGCGGTGATCAGCTTCTTCGTGAATTTGATCGGTCGAAGAGGACCAAGGTAAGACATCACTCGAGGCAATTTGCCCCGCACTCAGGGAAAGTCTCCCCGGGGCACTTTGACTCCCTTAATATTTTTTTTGCTCTCTCGCAAAAAAAGAAGGGCTTCCGTTCTAGAAGCCCATCTCACGTCAAATTTTTAGTTCGCTCTATCTGGTCAGATTATTTTCTGCCTGAAGAATTTCTATCAGAGGAACCTTGTGAAGGTCTTTGTGAAGATTTGTTGAGATTCTCGTTGCGGTTAGATGAGTTAGAAGATTCTCTTCTTTGGTCTTCAGCTCTGTTGCCAGATCTGTCAGTTGAAGATGAAGAAGAGTTTTGCTTGTTGAATTTGTCAGTTCCCATCGTAGGACTCCTATAAAGATAGGCAAGCGTCATTGCTTGCCTATCCAGGGACTTAGCTAAAGTCGTGCCAACAATTAGAATGTCAAATGATTCGCGTCGGCTTTCACTTCCACAGTGTCACCCGCCTTTACATTGCCACTGATGATCTGCTTAGAGAGTGGATTTAACAACTCTGTTTGGATCACACGTTTCAATGGACGAGCGCCATAGATCGGATCGTAACCTTTGCGCGCCAAGAAATCGACCGCTTCCTTGCTGAAAGAGATGCCGATTTTTTTACCTTTCAATCTTTGCGCAACCAAATCCAACTGCACTTGGACAATGCCGGAGATCTGATCCTGACCCAAAGAGTGATAGATCACAACTTCGTCAATACGGTTTAAGAACTCGGGACGGAAATGTTCACGTAACGCTTCGGTCACCGCTTTTTGTTTCGCATCCTCTGACATTTTCGGATCCAGGATCGATTGCGATCCCACATTCGACGTCATGATCAACACCGTGTTTTTAAAATCCACTGTGCGACCTTGACCATCTGTCAAACGACCGTCATCCAAAACCTGCAACAAAATATTGAACACATCAGGATGAGCTTTTTCAACTTCATCCAACAAAACCACACTGTACGGTCTGCGACGAACGGCTTCAGTCAACTGACCGCCCTCTTCGTAACCGACATATCCCGGAGGTGCTCCCACCAAACGAGAGACGGCGTGCTTTTCCATGTATTCACTCATGTCGATACGAACCACAGCTTGCTCATCGTCGAACATGAATTCGGCCAGAGCTTTGACTGTTTCAGTTTTACCAACACCGGTTGGTCCCAAGAACATGAACGTTCCAATTGGACGATTCGGGTCAGAGATTTCCGCGCGGGCTCTGCGAATCGCATCCGCCACCACCGTCAATGCATGGTCTTGACCGACGACGCGTTTTTTAAGTTCTTCTTCCATGTGCAAAAGTTTTTGGCTTTCGCTTTCAAGCATTTTGCTGACCGGAACGCCCGTCCACTTCGCGACAACTTCTGCCACGTCTTCAGGACCGACTTCTTCTTTCAGCATACGGCTTTCGTTGCCGGTTTGCTCTTTACTGCGATCTTCCATGGCTTTGAGTTTTTTCTCAGTCTCTGGAAGTTTACCGTATTTAAGCTCGGCGGCTTTACCCAGATCGCCTTCGCGTTCTGCTTTTGCCACTGCGACTTTTAGGTCCTCGATATCCGCTTTTAGTTTTTTGATTTGAGTGATGCCACCCTTTTCAAATTCCCATTGCTCACGCAAAAGCTGATTCTTAGCGCCCAGACTTGCGATTTCTTTATCGATGACTGTGATGCGCTCTTTGGCACCTTCTTCTTTTTCTTTCTTCAGGGCTTCTTTTTCAATGCGAAGCTGCATTAATTCGCGTTCAATTTTATCCACTTCTTCCGGGACAGAACGTGTCTCGATACCCAATTTACTTGCAGCCTCGTCGATCAAGTCGATCGCCTTATCCGGCAAGAAACGGTTGGTAATATAACGACGTGAAAGTTTCACCGCCGACACCAAAGCCGAGTCGGTGATACGAATACCGTGATGGACTTCGTATTTTTCTTTTAAACCACGAAGAATTGTAATTGCATCTTCTTCACTGGGTTCTTCAACCATCACCGTTTGGAAACGACGCTCAAGGGCCGCATCCTTTTCGATGTATTTGCGATACTCATCCAACGTTGTGGCACCAATACAGCGAAGTTCGCCACGAGCCAATGCTGGTTTCAGCAATTGACCGGCATCCATCGCGCCGTCGGTTTTACCTGCACCCACTAAAGTATGAAGCTCGTCGATGAACAAAATAATCTGACCTTCGCTGGATGTGACTTCTTTGATGACCGCTTTCAAACGATCTTCAAATTCACCGCGATATTTTGCACCCGCGATCAAAGCTCCCATATCCAGGGACATCAGTTTTTTACCAATCAAATTATCCGGGACGTCGTGTTTTAAAATACGCAACGCCAAACCTTCGGCAATGGCTGTTTTACCAACTCCGGGTTCCCCGATCAGAACAGGATTGTTTTTTGTACGACGGGACAAGACCTGCACAACACGACGGATTTCTTCGTCACGTCCGACCACAGGGTCTAACTTACCCTCTGCTGCCAAAGCCGTCAGATCACGAGCGTACTTGGCTAAAACCTCGTACTTATTCTCAGGATCATCATCTGTCACTTTCTGACTGCCGCGCATTTCACGCAAAGCTGTTTGAGCTTTATCCGTATTCAAATTGAATTTTTTAAAGAACGTGTTTAACTCCGAATCACTGCCTTTCAGCATCGCTAAAAAGAAATGTTCCGTTGAAATATAGGCATCGCCCCACTCGTCGGCTTCCACCTCAGCGCCTCTAAAGATTTTCTCCAGGCGCGGGCTGGCAAATTGTTTCTGCCCGCCACCACTGACGGTTGGAAAACGATCAATTTTCTTACGAAGTTCACTTAAGAAGTCCGCTTGGGCGACATTCAATTTATCTAAAAGACGAGGAATGATGCCTTCACTTTGTTGTACCAACTCGATCAGAAGATGTTCGGGCTCAACAGATGGGTTTGACTTGCGTTCAGCCAGCTTTGCAGCAGCCTGCATTGCCTCTTGGCTTTTTCGCGTCATTTTTTCAATATCGTTGCTCATAGCACCTCCATCTGATTAAAGGATGAGGTCTATTTTGCTATTGTCAACTCCAAGGAATTTATAAAATGCCAGGTATAGTTAATCCCAAAGGAAAAGGTAAATCCCAGCCTCGCATTCGTCCTTCCATGCATAAAGATCAGGTGAATCCTGCTGATTTTATGAAGTATGACACGCGATTTTCGTGCGAAGACTGTGTGCATTTTGACGCTGAACAGACCCTTTGTACGATCGGTTATGATACCAGACACCATTTAAAAGCCACCCAAGCCCACCAATACGAATTGGCAGGCAATATGGCTTTTTGTCGCTTTATCGAAATCGTTTAATTGGCAGCAAGTTGTCGTCGAACTCCACGTGCCGTATAGACTTTGTGAATCTCGATGACCGCTAAAACTGACATCGCCATAACCAGCATTTTTGCCCATTCTTGAATAGGTACCGGCCCCACCCCCAACATCTCACTTAAACCCGGGGTGTACATCGCCAGGATATGGATCCCCTGTGCCAGAATCGCTCCGGCCAGTAAGAATTTATTGCGAAGCGGATTGAGTTTAAAGATAGATTTTTCCTCCGAACGACAATTCCCGAGCATTAAGTTTTCAAACAGCACCAAGAACAAGAGAAGATCATTTCGAACAGCGTCTATGCCCATACCCGTTTGTAAAAGTTGATGGAAATACCAATACCCCATTCCCCCGATCACCACGGCGGATAAAATCACTCGCTCCAACATCAAACGGTCAAAAACCGCTTCATCCGGTCTCCTTGGACGATGGTCCAGTTCATCACCTTCTCCAGGCTCGAACGCCAAGCCGATATCTTGAATTCCGTTCGTTACTAAATTCAGCCACAGAATTTGCGCAGCGGTCAGAGGCATGGGTGTATCAAAAATAAAGCTTAAAACGAAAATCAGAATCTCGGCCGCCGCCGTTGAAATCAAAAGATAGACGACTTTACGAAGATTGTTATAAACAATACGCCCCTGCTCAACGCCGGCGACGATAGAGGAAAAACGGTCATCTGTCACAATCAGATCCGCGGTTTCCTTGGCGACATCAGTTCCGCTTAGACCCATCGCCACCCCCACATTGGCAGCCTTCAAGGCCGGAGCATCATTAGCGCCATCTCCGGTGACGGCGACAAAATAGCCTTGAGCATTTAAGTTTTGAACGATGAGTAGTTTCTGTTGAGGCTCGACACGAGCAAAGACATGAGCCTTTGCTATCATCTGAGTGATTTCATTTTCGTCTTGGGCTTGCTTCAAGGCGGGCCCCGTCACCACCTCGTCCATGGATTCCGCTAACTTCAATTCACGCGCAATCGCCAAGGAGGTTTTGGGATGATCTCCAGTCACCATAGCCACGCGAATTCCCGCGCGCTGACAGTGCCGAACGGCCTCTGCAGCTTCGGGACGAAGAGGATCCATCATTCCCACCAAACCATAAAAAGTCAGTCCCTTTAGGGGACGCTGTATTTTCTGAGTTGAAGAGGGGACCGCATGCCCCGCCAGGGCCAAGACCCGAAAACCAGATTCGGCGAGCTTATCCGCCTGTTGTAGAATTTTTTCCTGATCCAGATGGTGTCGATGTCCACGCACCAAGGCTCCATCACACATGGGAATTAATTTTTCGACGGCACCTTTGACCGAAATTAAATTCTTCCCGTCAAAGCCACTGTGCAAGGTGGCGGCAAACTGATTTTCTGCTTCGAACGGAATATTATCAATAAGCTGACTCTCTGGAGGACTCTCAATTTGCGCTTTCTTTCCCAAAACTAAAAACGCCAAATCCACCGAATCGCCGTGTCCCATCCAGCGATTATCCTGACGAAACAGCTGTGCTTCGTTGCAAAGCACTCCGCCGCGAACAAGTGGGGCCACATGCGGGTCATTCAATTTAAACATTCCGGGATCAAGTCCACTGCCTTCGATAATGTGCTCGGCCCCCTCTGGCGTGATGATTTTCTGAACGGTCATTTGATTCACCGTCAAAGTACCGGTTTTATCTGTGGCAATGAAATTACACGAGCCCAAGGCCTCCACCGCAGGAAGTTTTCTGACGATGACGTTCTTTTTGGCCATACGACGACTGGCAATAGCCAGAGCCACGGTTAAGGCAACAGGCAAACCTTCAGGAATGGCGGAAACGGCCAACGCCACACTGAACACCAGAACATCGTAATAATTATGCCCCTTCCAAAACAAAAGGCCTGCCATGGCGGCAGTGACAATCAATAATGAAACAGCAATTTTGTGAGTGAGTTTTTCCATACGAATCAGCAACGGAGTTCCCGCGGATTCTTCGGTATTCAATGAATTGACGATCTTACCCAACTCAGTTTGTAGACTCACTGCTGTGACCAAACCTTGGCCCCGACCTCGCGCCACCAAAGATCCAGTAAACGCCATATTTTTTCGATCACCTAATGAAGCATTCTCGTCGACAACCAAGTCAGCATTCTTATGAACAGTTAAGGATTCTCCTGTCAGCAAAGATTCATCAACCTCCAAGGCATGAGTACTCAACAGGCGTAAGTCCGCTGGGACTTTGTTCCCTGACTCAAGAAACACCACGTCCCCGACCACAATATCCTGGGACGGAATTTCCCGTTGTTCACCATCTCTGAGCACCAGGGATTTGGTTTCTGCCATCCGCCGCAAGGCCATGGCGCTGTTCTGTGCACTTTTCTCCTGGGTCGTTCCGATCACGGAGTTAATCATCAAAATGACGGCAATAAATATAGCGTCACGGGCATCACCAATAAGCACTGCCACAACACCGGCGGCGAGAAGAATATAAATAAGCGGACTTAAAAATTGTCCCAGAAAAATCTTCCACAAGGGACGCGGCTTTTTTGTAGGAAAAACATTGGGACCGTTCTTTTGCAGGCGCAGCTGAGCTTCATGTGACGATAGCCCCTCGCGATGAGACGGATTGGAGTCAGAAGTTTCTGCCAGAGACTTTACGTACGTATTTAAATTTTCTATTTCCATTCATAAATTGTTCGTTCTATTTACGTGAAATCCCAGAGCGTTTGTCGAAACACTTTGATGTTTATTACCAAGATCAATGCCTCAAGACACTTCCACCATGGTCGCAATGGAAACTTTGACGATATCTTCGCCCAGGAAATTTGGCTTTTTCCCTCTGAAAGTATTGTATCTTAGTGATTCAGGACAATCTTACGTCTGGAAATCCAGATCTGGCCTTTGACTAGTATTGTTTAAAAAAGACAAAACCCGCCTCACGTCCTGTCAAGACAGCCCTACAAATCCCGATCTTAATCACATCAAAGATTCACTCAGAAGGAGTCAAGAGAGATGGTCACTCTCTTGCTAATACCGAAAGGAGGGCCTTCAAGGATGAAATAAAAATGAACAACAGATTGTTCAAAGCTGTGCGCTGGAACAAGAGGTTGAGAAACCTGAATGAACATAAAGCACAGCATGGTCCCAAAGGCTAAAAGGCTAAGCACAGACTCGGATGTCAGTGCCGGGAAAGCAGAGTAGGTTCTGCGAATCCCAAAAACAACAATCAAGGAAGGTTATGAATATGAAAAATAAATTTTAACGGAGGAATTTAAAATGGGAATGAGAGTAACAACAAATATCGCTGCAATTAACGCTCAAAGAAACTTGGTTGGTTCACAAAGAACTATCAACGATTCAATGGCTAAATTGGCTTCTGGTAGCCGTATCAATAAAGCTGCTGACGACGCTGCAGGTTTGGCGATCTCTGAAAGCTTCAAAGCTCAGATCCGCTCTGCTGCTCAAGCTCAACGTAATGCGAACGATGGTATCTCCATGGTTCAAACTGCAGAGGGTGGCTTGAACGAAATCGGTAACATCATCGTACGTCTACGTGAACTTGGTATCCAAGCTTCTTCAGACACTATCGGTGATAAAGAGCGCGGTATGTTGAATAAAGAGGTTGTACAACTTAAAGACGAGATGCAACGTATCGCTAACGTTACAACTTGGGGCACTACTAAATTGTTGGATGGTTCTTCACCAAGCTTCGATTTCCAAGTAGGTATCCATAACAATGCTGAAGAAGATCGTATCTCCTTCAAAGCTTCTGAGAATATCGCGACGTTGGATTCTTTGGGTCTTTCTGGTGTAGATTTCTCTACTAAAGAAGGTGCACAAGAAGCTCTTAACAAGCTTGATGATGCTCAAACTTCTGTGAACGGTACACGCGCTAATTTGGGTGCCCTTCAAAATCGTTTGACTTCAACTGTTGATAACTTGGGTGTAGCTCAAGAGAACATGTCTGCTGCTAACTCACGTATCCGTGATACTGACGTAGCTCAGGCTTCTTCTGAGATGACTCGTAACAACATCTTGTTGCAAGCTGGTACTTCAACTTTGGCTCAAGCGAACCAAACTAACCAATTGGCTTTGAAACTAATCGGTTAATTTCGGCTCAACGGACTGAACGAAGTTACTTAAAGAACTTAAACCCGGTAAGGAAACTTGCCGGGTTTTTTTATTTTTCTTTGTTAATTCAAATACTTAGACGCGACAACCCGAGGCATCCTTGCTCCCCACCCCGCGCTGACTTCCCCGAAGTGGGTCCCTCGAGTAAAAACTTTTGTTCGCCCTTTTATTTTCGTAATGAAATGACCTTTCCCCTCTGAGCCAGACTAAATGTTGAAATTCTATTTTGAATTGCCTCACCTGCCAAACCTCGTTAGTCTATGATGGCATTGGAATTTTACATACGACTACCTCGAGGGAGCAACGCCATGGCAAAGAAAAAAGCAAAAGCAAAACCAGCAAAAAAAGTAACTAAAAAGGCTGCAAAGCAAGCAAAAAAAGCTGCTAAAAAAGCGGTGAAACCTGCGAAAAAAGCAGCTCCTAAAAAAGCCGCTAAAAAAGTAACTAAGAAAGCTGCTAAGCCAGCTAAAAAAGCTGCTCCTAAAAAAGCTGCTGCAAAGAAAGCCGCTCCTAAAAAAGCCGCTAAAAAGCCAGCAGCGAAAAAAGCAGCTCCAAAAAAAGCCGCAGCTCCTAAAGCTGAAAAAGAAGTAAAAGCAACAGTAGCGCCAGTTGAAATCGCTTCTGATTTCGACGACGAAACTGAAATGGATGCAATGGTTGATATCGAAGAAGAATCTGTATCTTCTGACGACGACTGGTCTGATGAAGAATCTGAAGAAGGTTCCTCTGATGATTCTTTCGAAGACATGGAAGACGAAGAATCTGAAGACGATATGCAAGAAAAGTCTGACGACGATGAAGACGACGAAGACGAAGATGAAGAAGGCGACGACGAAGGTTACTTCTAATCTTAAATTTGCATAGTGCGATTAAAAAAAGGGAGTCAACGACTCCCTTTTTTATTATCATCTCCCCATGTACAAACATTTGTATCGAAGATTTCTTGAAGCCAATCCTGCGCAACTTCACTTTGCCTGCCACAGTCATCATTACTGGCCGGATGTCACTCGTGAGGCACAACTGCAATACTGGGATGACACCACAAAATTTGTCGACGGCAAATGGGAACACATTTTCTCGGTCAAAGTCCCACAAGCGCAAAAGTTAATTGCAGAGGTCCTGAATCTTTCGCATCCAGGACAGATCGTATTCGCCCCAAATACTCATGAGTTTGTGTTTCGTCTGTTAAGCTCCTTGGATTGGGGGAATAAAATTCGAATTCTCACGACCGATTCAGAGTTCTATTCTTTTGACCGTCAGATCAATCGTCTGTCGGAGCTTCCGCAGTTTGAAGTCGTCAAAATCGCAACTCAGCCCTTTGACACTTTTCATGAACGTTTTGAACAGGCGATGGAATCGGCGGATTGGAATCTGATCTTCCTGAGTCACGTGTTCTTTAATTCGGGAATGGTTTGCGATGTGGAACGCCTGGTGAAAGATGCTCCCTCGGACTGCCCGTTTGTGATTGATGGCTACCATTCCTTTATGGCGGTGCCTTTAAATTTAAAGCCGATCCAGGACAAAGTTTTCTATTTGGCCGGCTCCTATAAATATGCCCAAGGTGGCGAAGGTTGTTGCTTTCTGTATGTGCCACCGGCAACCCGTCACCGCCCCATGTACACGGGTTGGTTTGCCGAGCTTTCGAAATTATCTGCCATTGGTGATGAAGTTGGTTATCCGACGGATGCCCTTCAATATGCGGGAAGCACCATGGATTTTACGGCGATGTACCGTTTGATTGCGACTTTGGAGAAATTCAAAGACGAAGGGCTCACCATCACCAGGATTCATCAGGTGGTGCAAAAGAATCAGCAAATGTTTTTGGAAGAGATCGATAAACTGAATCATCCGTTGGTGAACCGCGCGAACTTGCTGGTTGCGGATTTGAAAAACCACGGGCATTTTTTAACTTTCAACCTGCCATCGACAGAGGCGACTTCAGAACAGGTCAAAAAAATGAAAACCCGGGGTCTTTATACGGACTCCCGGGGCTCACGTTTAAGATTCGGTTTTGGTTTGTATCACGACGCGGCCGACATTCAAGCGGCCGTCGCGAAAATCTAACTATTGAACTTCTGGAAGATCAGATACTGAATCAGACGTTTCCATAGATTGCGGAGCTGATTCATAACGTTGAACTGGAGCTGATTGCTGTTGTTGTTGCAATTGACCACCAATTTTCAAAGTTCCATTCAAGCGTGCCTCGTATTCCGCATGTGCACGGGCATTAACTTCAGCTTCGCTTGGTGTTACGTAAATTTGACCATTTGTAAGTTGGCTTTGTGGTTTGTAGATACCAGGCACCATAAGAGCGCAACGGCGGACGATGTCTTCTGTAGACAATGACGTTTTAGTTTTTGCTTCAAATACGCAGTTCATAAAATCTGATTCAGAACGAGCGTCTCTACGGCTGACGCAAACTTCAGTCGCTGTAATTGATTTTGAGTTTGCGGCCTGAGCCATACCTAATGGCAAACCAATATGGACTAAATTCGCCATACAAGTACCATATGCTGCGCTATCTTGACGTGAACTAGATCGGCAAGATCGGATTGCTTGATCTTGGTCGATCTGGATATTTGGATAGCTATTTAAAGCGTAAACACATGTCGAAACTTGATCGCTACCATTATTTTGCGACAACATACCTGCAAAGCTCATAGAAGCACTCAAAGTGACTACTGCTGTTGCGATAAAAACTTTAAATGATTTCATAATTCCGCCTCGTACGCCCATTGCTGGGCAAAGTTAGTTTTCTAATCATCAACTAACAAAGCACGATCCAGACCACCCTCAAATTGAAATAATCACACACCCAGGTGTAAACGTCTTATACAGAGACAATCCCCGCCGTCCTTAAAAAGTACAAACGATTCATAGGGTTCCACAATAGAGGGCTGGTCAAAACAATCCAAATGCAAGGCGAACGAAGAGAAAAAAGAAAAGCCCTGTGAGGGGAAGAGAGAGGAACCCCCACAGGGCTTTATAGAACTTATTTAAATGTTGGAACGAAGACTACTTCGCTGGCTTCGTGTGAACTGCGAATTTTTCGAACTCGCCGTACTCGTGAAGTTTGTTATAAAGAGTCTTGATCGTGATGCCCAAGTTGTTTGCCGCTTGAGTTTTGTTACCGCCGAAGTGCTGAAGAGCCTTCAAGATGTAACGTTTTTCAAGATCGTGCAAAGTCATGTTTGGATCGTATTCGATCACGTCTTTTTGAGTCTCAGGGTTTCTGATGTTCTCTGGAAGATCGTTCAACATGATCATGTGACCATCAGACAAGATCTGAAGACGCTCACACACGTTTTGCAGCTCACGGATGTTACCTGGCCACTCGTACTTCATCAAAATCTTCATCGCGTCTTCAGAAACCGTGCGACCACGGTTCAAGTACGCGTGCTGAGAGTTGTTAAGGAAGTGATTCACCAATGAAGGGATGTCTTCCTTACGACGACGAAGAGGTGGAGCGCTGACTACGATCGTGTTGATACGATAGAACAAGTCTTCACGGAAGTTACCGCGAACAACTTCTTGGTCCAACTCACGGTTCGTCGCACAGATCAAACGGATATCAACTTTGATAGGGTCTTTGCCACCAACGCGGAACATTTCGCCTTCTTGGATGAAGCGCAAAAGTTTAGCTTGGATAGCTGGATCCAATTCACCGATTTCGTCCAGGAACAATGTCCCGCCGTTAGCTGCTTCAGCCAAACCGATTTTGCGGTTGTAAGCGCCAGTGAAAGAACCTTTTTCGTGACCGAACAACTCAGACTCAAGCAACGTCTCACGAAGAGCACCGCAGTTGATAGCAACAAACGGTTTGTTTTTGCGGCTGGAACGTTCATGGATAGAACGCGCGATCAACTCTTTACCCGTACCTGACTCACCCAGAACCAGGATGTTTGCGCCGGATGGAGCTACGCGATCGATCATCTTCATCAGGTTGCCCATAACTTCAGAAGTGTAGACAATAGTCTTGTTTTCCATCACTTTGGAAGTTGTGTTTGTATTCCACATAACTTGGTTAGCATTCTGAGAAGAGGGCAGGATCGTAGAATTGTTATCGTTCATGGCTCCACCTTTCGGTAACGTTCTTCATAAGAGGTTTTGGACGCTGTCTCATTTTGAATGGCTCAGTGTGAGACGCTTCCGACGCATTGAGTTATAACCTTGGTCCTGTACTTTTTCCAGTAAAAAAATGCATGGCGTTAGAATTTTTTTATTCCCCATGCCCGGAGCCGATACTTTAGGGTGCTTATGAGTAAGGCTTTTCAGCTCTCTCAAAATATAGATAAGTATTTGAAGTATATGACTTTTATTAAGTCTGCCTCCCCCCTTACAATCAAGCACTACACCCTCGATTTACAGCAGGCCTTTGAATTAGATAAAAACTCACAGTCGAAGAAAACCTCATGGTCTGAGGCTGATTTGATGGGGGCTGTGCGGGGCGCCTTTAACCGTTGGGCACCCCTTTCCTTGGCTTCCAGAAACCGCAAAGCTGCCACCTTGAAGAGCTTTTTCCACTGGGCGTACGTGATAGAGAATCTTCTGGAACGGGATCTTTCCCTGCAAGTCACATGTCCCAAAGTCCCCCGCAAACTCCCCCATTTTCTGAGTGTCGACGAGACGCTGGCGGTGCTACACACCTTCGACAGCAAACACCAAGTTCCCTTGAAAGAAAAAGTCCTGTTCCTGCTGCTTTATGGTGGAGGTTTACGTATCAGTGAAGCGTGCAATCTTCGTTGGGATTCCGTCCAACTGCCGCAGAAAACTTTGCGAGTAAAAGGAAAAGGCAACAAGGAGCGAGTCGTGGCCCTGCCAAGCTTGACTGTCCAGGCGTTGCAAAAGTGGAAAAAAGAATCCGGCTTTAATGACTATGTCTTCGGAGAAGAACCCTTGGTGCAAAGAACCGCTTATGAAATGGTTCGCCAAAGCGGTCAACGCGCAGGACTTTTAAAACCTCTGCATCCGCATGCCTTAAGACACAGCTTCGCCACTCACCTTTTATCAAGTGGAGCAAATCTGCGCACACTGCAAGAGATGCTCGGTCACGAAAGCCTGCAAGCGACCGAAAAATACACTCATTTAGGAATTGATCAATTAGCACGAACAATGGAAGCCCTTCACCCGTTAGGAAAAGGAAAATAATTAAATCACGGCGTGGGCGATATAATGTCTCACCATATTTTCGACGTTGTTGAGTTCTTCGTCGACGACTTGGCGGTGACTGATCAAAGTGTTGGTATCAGCCAAATTGGTTCTTAAGAACGGTGCCATCCACGGCTCTGGTTGAATCACACCTTGTTGCAATAAAAAGCGCAGATAGAAATGCATCTTTAAAACCAAAACGTCTTGGGCAATTTCAATCGACTTTAAAGTATGCCCCAAAAGGTTGAACAGAAAATCAGAGTGCTTATCCCCCTCTTGAGAAACCTTGCCGACACAATCCAAAACATGCAGGGCAAATTCAAGATGATCGTAGTCCTGACGAATCCCAGGGAAATCATTTATTAAAGAGGCCTCTTGCAGGGTATGCAGCTTGCCCTCTTCCGAACTCTCTTTGTACGTGAACGATACAAAATGCGTGGGTTCAAGAATGCCGCCACCGAAGCGCTTTTTACTTTTCAAAGCGCCACGAGCAATAAAGGATAACTTCTCCCCTTGGGGAGAGATCGCATGCAGAATCAAGTCGGACTCACCGTACTTCATTTTGCGCAAAATAATGAATTTATCCTTATTCTGGGACATTCCCCATGTTTAGACGGTCCAAGACTGCTCTTCAAGCAGTTCTTGATAACTTTCGCGAAGGGACTTCGCAAACTGAGGATTCTCCAGGATTGTGGGGCTTATAATCAACAAACCGCGCAGAGTTTCATTGGAGGGAGAGGGCTCCCACCAGTGCGAGAACATTTTAACTCCCGACCAGTGACACATGTTGGTGCTATCTAATTGCAACCAACCTTCTTCGGAGGAAATACCCAGCTTGGCAAAAACTTTCTCTGCCAGGGCCTCGGCACTGGTGTTTTTAAAAACCAAAACCGCGCGATCGTACAAACGTGTTTGTTCTGAACTGAAATAAGGTTTGGCAATATCGCTGAATGAAGCCTCGAAGGAGCCAATCAATGATGCATTCAATTTGCGTCCCTCTTGCGCCAAGAGGGCTTCCTGCAAAACATCGGCATGATTCCATTCCATGTTTTGCACCATCATCGGTGGGCAACGAAAGCGCTCCCCTAGAATCGCTACGGCTAAATTACCTGTATAAGAACACAGACGAACCGAGTAAGGACGTACCTGAATACTTTCGTGGAAATGACGGAAGTGAGAAATGCGAAACGAATAAATTCGTTTTTCGTTTAAAATCTTATCGAGCTCTTCCACGAAAGGATAAATCTCACCGGTGACTGGATGGTCCTCCGCAAAAACGACGAAATTTGTTTCTTTCTTTAAACCATCAGCCCATGTTTTCACATCCTGCAATTGCAGATGCGACAGAATATTTACCTCGTAAGTTTCCTTGTAATAATACGGCAGGAGATTTTCGAATGCCGGGGTTTGACCTTTGATAAAACCGATCGCTTTTTTATGCGCCATGAACTGCGCACTGCCTTGAGCGATCTCAAAAACGGCATGAGCTAAACCTTTAAAAACACGAGCGCGCAAGGGATCTGCCAATCCCATTTGCGTCTTTAAGGAGTCGTTAAGCTCATCCCAAGTTTCCGGTCGAACAACATCGATGTACATATCATGACGCTAACATCTATTTTGTCAGATGACTCTGCGACAAAGGTCCGTTTTCCCTGGGAGTTTACGAAAAATAATTAACTTTCATCTATTCCTGACAACGAACCTAGGGGATTTCACCAATAACAAGGCGCTCCAACCCGGTCCTAAATGGTGCTTCAGGACGCGACACTTATCGGCGGCTGGGGGAATTATGTATCGAAAAGATTGCCTGTCTGTTAGATTTTTAATGAGAGGTACAAATGACAAAGAAAAGAATCGAATGGCCAGTGGCGCTCTTCCTTACGCTGAACCCGCTGATCACGTTCATCCTCATGCCGATTTACTTCTACATGCACGGCTTTGAATGGGGAATCGCGCTTTTTGCGCTTGTTTTCGCAGCTGCTACAAATTTAAGCATTACTGCGGGCTATCACCGTTTATTTTCACATAAAAGCTACGATGCTCACCCGGTTGCTAAAGCTATCTTTCTTTTGATTGGTGCTTCCGCATTCCAAGGTTCTGCATTGAAATGGTCTTCTGACCACCGTCGCCACCACACTCATATCGATGGCGAAAAAGATCCTTACAATATCAACGAAGGCTTCTGGTACGCTCACATGGGCTGGATGTTCTTTAAGGATTCCGTGGACCAAAAAATCCAGGCTCCAGATCTTGAAAAGGACTGGATGATCCAATTCCAACACAAATACTACGGTTGGTTGGCCTTCGCGACAGGTTTCGTTGTTCCCACTTTGATCGGTGGTGCAATGGGTTCTTGGTTGGGCGGTTTTGTTATCGCTGGCGGCCTTAGAATTTTCCTGACTCAGCAATCCACATTCTTTGTGAATTCTTTGTGCCATACCTTGGGCAAACAAAC
The DNA here is from genome assembly GCA_039594295.1 of Bdellovibrio sp. GTDB lineage: Bacteria > Bdellovibrionota > Bdellovibrionia > Bdellovibrionales > Bdellovibrionaceae > Bdellovibrio. Next base: position 22,303 of record JBCNNR010000016.1, on the reverse strand, counting down.
ATACTCCAAAGAAATCTCTGCTCGTGACTCTTGGTTCGTAGCGGTTTTGACTCATGGTGAAGGCTACCATAACTTCCACCACAAGTTCCAAATCGACTACCGCAACGGCATCAAGTGGTATCATTGGGATCCAACTAAATGGGTCATCAATACTTTGAACTACATGGGCTTGGCTTATAAACTTCGCCAGATTTCAAACGTTGAGATCTTAAGAGCACGCCTTCAAGCGGAATCCACTGAACTTAAAAAAGTTGGTTTCGCTGATGAGCAACTGCATGCGATGAAAGAAAAAATCATCGAAGCTCAAGCGAAAATCAAAAAGCTTCGTGAAGACTACGAACAATTCAAAGCCGACGCTGCTCGCAAACGTGAAGAATTGAAAGAAGCTTACGACCACAAACTCGCTGAATTAAAGCGTGAACTTGAAGTGGCCCATCTTGAATTCCAAATGGGCATGAAGTTGTGGAAACTGCACCTTCGCTCTGTTTAAGAAAATTTGATTACAAAATCTCTAAAAGCCCGCTCTAAAGCGGGCTTTTTTGTTTCCTCCTACAAAACATTGATAGATTTATGTCCAGGTCCCGGGCGTTGACGCTCGCACTAATTAGGTTTTTATTTAATAATCCCTCAAAGCTCCCGATAAGAAATTGAATATTGTTTTGTCGAGGAGGAACTTTCGTGGGTGAAAAGGCATTAAAGCAAGAAGGTTTTAGCGTAGAAAAGAAAGCACAATTACGTTCGATCCGACAGGATCGCAGTGCCATCACACCCAACACCTGCTTTCTTTCCTTTGGTGGCTATAAAGCCCCTATTCACGATGTCAGTATTTTCGGTTGCTCAGTGATTGTGAATCCCGAGGAGTTAGAACAGGTTCAACGCTATTTTAAGGCCAACATCACGACTGAATGTGATGTCCTATTTAAAGAAATCCCTCTGCAAAAGATGCATGTGCGCTGGGCGCAATCAGAGCGCCTGGCGGATGGCCAAAAGGGCGAGATTATTCTTGGCCTGGATATCATGAATGATCCCTTGAATCTGGAGCTTATCAAAGCTCATGAAGCGGCTCACCTGGTGATGGAGGAACAAAGCGCTTATGCTCGTGGCGTGGCACAATTGCCAGTGCCGTTTAAAGTGTTCGTGTATGAACTCCGAGATTTCCTAGCGACATTAAAGCCTAAGATTGATCGCATCGAAGAACAAAAGCCTTTGAACGACTTTCATAAGGAACTGGAATTCCGCAAAGCGGTCGCCGAGTCCTTTGCAAAATACATGAATGCGGCGTTAAGCCCCTCCTACCCACTTATTCCAAATCTTTTAAAAGGAATGAATCAATTTGAATTAAAGTGGGCAATGAATTTTGCCCGCGAACAGATGGGACCTCTTCTTTGGGGTGCTCCATTCGCTCACAGAGCTTATCATAAGCCGCGTGGCTATGCCGGCGACTATGAGATGATGAATCAGCTTTATCGCGACGAAGTGGTCGGTAAAACGCTTTACGATCAATGTATTCACAAATACTTCGTGGAAGATGCCTCGGGAACGGCGGTTCGTAACCGTGGCCAATACCTGGCAAAAAAAATCAAAGAGCTCTTTCAAGAAACCAAACCAAATCAAAGTTTGAAATTGATGTCGATCGCCAGCGGCCCAGCCAAAGAGCAGCAAATCTTTTTGCAAAATGCGGCACCGTTTGTCGGTAGAAATGCCGAATTCACATGCGTCGACCAGGATGAAGAATCTTTGAAACATGCTCACCGTCAATTGAACACGATTGATCGCAAAATTCAGTCTGGATTTAACTTCAGATTCAGCAACTTGGCGATTCGCAATATTATCGCCCAAGGATTTCCTGAAAAAGACTATGACATGATCTACACCGCAGGTCTTTTCGATTACTTCACTGAGCCCATCGCTCGCCGTACTGCTGAGCGCATGCTCGATGCAGTCAAGCCCGGTGGCAAAATCATCATCGGAAACTTCTGCGCTGATAACTACAAGTACGGCCCGTTCTTGGAGCTGTTCCTGGATTGGCATTTGATTTACCGTACAGAGGCAGATTTGCTGCGCGTTTTTGAAGGACTCGGCAGCAAGATGTGGGTCGAAAAAGAACCTCTGGGCGTGAACCTTTTTATCGTTATTCAAAAGTAAAAGATATTCGCATTGTTTACTTAAAGTGTTCTGATCCTGACGGGTTCAGAACACTTTACGTCACCCTTCTTGAAAGTCTCAGAATGAGACACTCCCTGCAGACTTAAGTTACTGAAAATACATACTCGGTTCTGGCAACCATCTTGCTCTTCCAAATACGTGAGGAGAATCATGCCTATGAACTGGTCCGCCTACTTATTGAAATTCAGCTTGATAGCCACTTGTGGTGTTATGATGATGACGACCTCTGATAGTGATTTATTTGAGATGATGGATTTAGCATCTAATACACCTAAGAAGGTGGCGACTAAAACCGTTAAAAAAGCCGATACATACGTCGAAAAAATCTATCCATTGCAAGTTGTGGAGAGAAGTCTTGCAGTTCCCAAGAAAGGTGCAAAGGCGCCCCTCAAGGCTCAAAAATCTAAAACCACACTCCCAGTTCAACAGGCTACGGTTTCAAAAGCTGCCGACCAATCCATTTCCGAAAATGCCGTCAAAAAAGTTGATAAAATGAATAAAATCGGTGAGCTGCTGGCCGGTAATAACGGTGACAACAACACGAATGCCAATTGCACAAATTGTTCATTGGCTGGCCAAGTGGCCGAGCTGAAGTACAATCAGTGCACTGATAAAGACAATTATTTGGAAAAAGATCTGGAAGCGAAAGAGAAAAGCAGCTCTTACATTGGTGCACTTATCCGCAGTAACATGAGTAAGAAACCAATGATCAAACCCGTTTGTATTGAAACTGCGATGTTCTTGCAGAGTTCTCAGTCAGGCCCGGTTGTGAATTATAAAACGTGCAATGCGGGTGTTGCTAAAAATGCTCCTGCTCGCCCGTGTGTAAGCGAAAGATACTTTACCCTGGTGAACAATAGCTTTGAAGTTGTATCGCAATGTATGAAATCTTACATCGGTGAAGGCGAATCTGCTCTGGCTCAAAAGCAAAACATCCATGAAGTTTTTGGTATGATCTCTGTGGAATCCGGCTTCCACATCAACATCACAAGCAAAACTGGCGCGGGTGGTATTGGTCAATTTACTTCGCCAGCTATTAATGCCGTGAACAAAGTCATATCTGAGACAGAGTCCTACCTGGCAAATCATTCAGATGTTCGCTGCCAAAAGTTAGCGGCAGAATTCCTGGGCGAGAAAAATCTGATGAAGACAAATGCCACATGCGACCGTGTTTCCATTAAAGAAGGCAATCCGGTTACAAACATGATTTACACTTATGCGGCACTAAAAGAAGCTAAAGACTACTTTGATGACAACGTCTTCAATGATTCTAAAATCAAAGAAAAATTCGCTCTGTCATCAAATGACCTTGCGAAGATCAAGCGGGCGACAATGATTTGGTCTCATAATACCGGGTTTGCGGGATTAAAGACGCCATTGACGAAACTGTTGACGACTAAATATGCGAAAAAGAAAGTCACGAATGCAGATACGTTCTTAGCGGAACTAAAACAATACGCGGCTACTTATCCAAACAAAGGAAACTCTGGCTCCAAAGCGCGTATTAAAGAAACAGCGAACTACTATGCAAAAATCCACCAAAAAATCAGTCTCATTGAAGAAGTTGCAACGGAGAACAAATGTTTAAATTAATGAGTGCTTTACTTACGACATTCATTTTGATGCCTTCTATCACTTGGGCTTTGCAGGATTCTTACTCTGTTAATCTGATCGAAAAGTCCATGGCATCTATCGAAAAATCGACTGACAAACGCCAACAGATGGCTTTGGCCGCCGAATTCAAATCACTGGTTCTGCAACGGGCTGATCAGATCGGAGCGCTTTCTGAAACCAACAAATCTTATGATGCAGAATCATCAGATTTAGTAGATTTAGTGGTTGCTTTAGACCGCGCGACCATCAAAAAGTCTTCAAAAGCGGAATGCAGCAAAGCTCTGAATGGTCTTCTGGAAGACGCCAGTGTTGAGAACGTCGAAGAAATTGAATCTCAATCATGGAATCAATTGAAGTTTACGCTCGAGGGTAAACTTTCAAAACATGAATACATGGCATTCCGCATACTCAAAGCAATCTGCGAATAGCAAATTAATCTAAGGTAAATTCCTTCATCACTTGGGCTGCGATCGGATTTTCGATTTTACGATTGGCAGCCATCAGCCAGATTTCTTCGTAGACACCTTTCATCGTTCCCAACACAATCAGCTTGCCTTCTCTGGTTAGCTTTTTAGCGACCGCATCGGCGACTGGAATCAGGCCCACACCTTCTGAACCTAACAATGTCTGTAAGCTGGTGTCTTGAATCTCGGCCACCTGATCCACCTTGATACCATTCACTTGAAAATAGTGAGCGATTTCACGGCGCAATTTACTGTGCATCGTAGGAATCACGAAGGGCTGTCCTTCTAAGCTGTGTGGGAAATTCTTTTTAAGATATTTAAATTTCTCGGAAGCACAAACCACAACCGGAAGTTTGGCGATTGACTTGGCATAGACAGATTGAAAGTCTACCGACGGCGCATAATTTGATAGCAATAAATCCACATGATGATTTTCCAGTTCGCGAAGCAATTGATCACCGGATCCCTCCACCACCGAGACGTTGCAGTTTCCCGCTTTGTACGCCTGCATGATCACTTTATGAGTGATGTCCTTTGGCACGCTGTCGAGAGCACCGATTTGGACATGCAGACGGTTGTTCTGCAAGCGATCTTGTAAGACCTCCACCATCTCCGACCCCAAATTAAACACCTGGCGGGCATATTCAAAAGCGATACGACCAGCCTCTGTCAAATGCAGGCGTTGTTTGCTTCTTTCAAAAAGAGGCTTCCCTAAGGACTCTTCCAGCTGTTTCAATTGAGTACTAAGGGTGGGCTGCCCAATATTTAATTTTTCTGCAGCCTTGGCGATACTGCCCTCTTGCGCAATGGTGAAAAAGTAATGCAGGTGATGATAGTTCAGCCATTGAAAGCTCTGAGTGGTTTTAACCGCCATAGGGACCTCTTCGTTTAAAGCGAATAACTTATTATAGTTTATCGATTTTTAAGAAGAATGAAAGTCCTGTAGAGTAACATTTATTGGAGGTCCTTTGGATCAAACGTTACTATTCCCTTTTGCTGAATATTGGTGGTTTTATCTGGCATTCCTTGGATTCGTTATCGGAATGCTGGCCCTGGATTTAGGAGTCTTTCATAAGCACTCCCATACCGTGGGCTTTAAAGAGGCTACCGCCTGGTCGGTGGCTTGGATTTCCTTGGCCCTGGTCTTTAATGGGATTCTCTATGCCTATACTCTCTATAAGTTCGGCGATCAGAACATCGCCAATCAAGTGGGACTTGAGTTCCTGACCGGCTATGTGATTGAAAAATCCCTGTCGGTGGATAACATCTTTGTTTTTGTCGTGGTCTTTGGCTTTTTTGGAGTTCCCTCCCAGTATCAACATCGGGTTTTGTTCTTTGGTATTATCGGGGCTCTGATATTCCGCGCGATCTTTATCGCCTTGGGATCGGTGCTGATGCAGTACCAGGCCGTGGTTTTGATTTTTGGTGTCTTCTTGATCATCACGGGTTTCAAAATGATGTTTCAAAGCGAGCACTCGATCGACCCTTCTCAAAACTGGTTGATCAAATTTATGCGCAAGCACATCCGCGTGACTGATCGCATGCACGAGGACCATTTCTTTGTGAAAGAAAACGGTCTTAAATATGCGACACCGCTGTTTGTGGCTCTGGTATTTATGGAGTTCACTGACGTTATTTTCGCCGTGGACAGCGTTCCCGCGATCTTTGCCGTGACCAAAGAACCTTTGATCGTCTTTACTTCCAACATCTTTGCGATCTTGGGTCTACGCTCCCTCTACTTCCTGTTAGCCGGCGTCGTTGATAAGTTCCATCTCTTAAAGTATGGCTTGGCTCTGACTTTGATCTTCGTGGGCCTGAAGATGACTTGGTTAAACAAACTCTTCAATGGTCACTTCCCTATCGGAATTTCCCTGGGATTGATCGCGTTCTTTATCGGTGGATCCATGGTTTTATCCCTTTTGATTCCACCGAAAAAGAAAAACGCTCCCCCTCCCGTCTAAAGTGTCATGGGCTGCCCACCACGCGACTCATAAGTTGTGATGGTGGGTGGGATGACGGCAAACTTGGGAAGCTTGGCAAAAAAATCTTTAGTATAAGGTTTTTCCAGATGAGCATTTAAATCTTCCCAGCTTTTCCAAGTCTCAATGAACATGAAAACTCCTGGTTCCAACGGATCTTCAAAAAATTCGTAACTCAGACATCCCTTGTCAGCTCGAGCAGGATTGACGACGATCGCAGCCAGCCCCACGAACTCTCTTTCTCGTTCAGCTTTCACTTGTATCTTGGAAGTCATTACAATCATGGCTTTTCTCCCCGTTTCGTTAGTTTATCAGGGATTTGAATAATACGTCTTGGTGAACCGGGATTTTCTGCTAAAATGAAATTATGAATAAACGCCTGTTCTTTGCCTTGAACGCGACGGATCCTTTAGCGACAACTTTCTTGCCGACCTACAAAAAATTACGCGTCAACGCTGACCAAAAAGAAATGACTGTCAAATGGGTACCATTGGAAAACTATCACATCACGGTTAGTTTTTTGGGAGAATGTCCCGAGGATAATATCCCAGCCTTGAGTCAGGCTCTGAAAGAAGCTTGTGATCAAACACAGCCCTTTGCTTTAAAGATCGAAGACATGGGTGCATTTTCCAGCGAGCACGACGCACGAACTTTGTGGTTGGGCGTTCAAAACAAGAAATGCCTGGGCAAATTCAAAGACTTGTTGGACGGACTGCTGAAAGAAAAAAGTCTGCTGACCTTTATCGATAAACGAGAGTTTAAACCACACCTCACGATTGCCAGACTTCGCAATCCGCGCAGCGTGAAAGACATGCTTTCGCCATTTAAGCGCAAAAGCTTTGGCAAAATTCAAGTCAGCGAAATCGTTTTGTACGAGTCAAAACTGGCGGGGGCCTTCCCCGTTTATACTCCGATATTTCGCGCGCAACTGAACGGCAAACCCCAGGGAGAAACCTCGGATGAGGGCATCGACTTTTAACTCTGTCTCAATTTGAGACGACCTTAAAAGCCAATTTTCGGAACACGTCTGCCAGGTTTATGTACAAGACATCTGCTTGGAGAACGGCTTAAATAGAGCTGAGTTGGAACGATTTCTGTAATAGTTCCGTATATGAAGAAGGTTTTATCCCTCTTACTCACATGGATCCTTTTGTTTGCTTCCCAGCTTTGGGCTGCGACGTGGGATCAACATCTTCCTCTGCAATCCACCGAGGAAAAGGCTGAAGCCTTTTTAAAAATCCGCGCGATGATTCCCAGTATCGCGGATGGAGCGGCTCGCTATGGCTTTGATCCTATCGCGCTCTTTAATCATCAATTAACGATTGAACAACTGGTCCAATCAGATGCGGAATACAAAAGTCTAAGACCTTCTCATCACGATCTTATCGAGCTGACACTTTTTGAGGGCAACACGTCACCGACTGGTGACGCCAGTAAAGACAGCAATTGGAAAGCTTGGCAAGAGCGATCCGCGCAGCTTGTGAACTCCTGGGGATTTACATCAAACGCAGAAGTCACGGCTGAAATTCAAAAAATTCTTCAATCCCCACTCCTGGGTAAAACTCAAGGTATTGTCGTGGGTCTTTCGAATCTGGTTCCCGGTGCGATGAAAAAAGAATTTTTCTCAGCGAATATCAGTACCAAAATTGAAATTCTAAAACAGCATTTGCCAGAAGAAGTGATCTCTCACGGATTTGCTCCAGCCAAGCTGGGCTGGTCGGATACAGAAATTTCAAAAAGCGAAATCATTCGTCGCTTGCAAGCGGCATCGGACTTAGATCAGAAACTCACCGTCCTGTTGGTTCACGACTATTCCCAAAGCCCGAATCTGACGGAGCCCAAGGACTATTTGAAAAAGTGGAATCTGGAATCTTCACAAATGAAGTCCCTGGATCAATGGTTCAGCGCAAATGTCGTGAAAATGATTCCAACCCAGGCAGCCCAAGCCGAAGCGAGCCTGATCTTGCGAGAAATTCCTCCATCTGTTGCCATCTTTCGTGGATTTGCCGGTAACGATTGTTCTACCAAGTTCAGCTTTCCATTCGTCAATTCACCAAATGAATTTACTTTCTTAATCTATGATTCAAAGGGTGGAATCAAAGGCTATGCCCAAGGCACGAGAGTTTTAGCAAATGGGGAAGGCACATTATATCTGCATACGATCGCCGGCCCGCGAGTATCTAAGACTGATGCCCTAAAGATTTTGAAAACTTTTTCCCAGGAAAAACAAGCTTTAGGTTTTAAAAATATTCTGATTCCACCGATGGATCAGGTGAAAAAAATGAATAACTTCCTGCCCGTGGTTGAAGCCATTCAAGAAGTTCATACGGCATCAAACAAACCCCTTCAATATCAGGATGCAGAGTTACGCAATACTCTAAAAAATACTTTTTCGATCACCGTAAAGTACGACGATGCAAAAGAAAATCCCATCGGTCACGAAATTGACGAATCCAAACTTGGCACTGAACTAAGAATTGTTCGTAAGCAGGCACTGGGTCTGGATAAAGTCTCAACTGAAATCGATAAAAATTCTTTGATTGGTGTACTGCTGACCATGGGTCAGAATCTGGAAAAGAACGAAACCATGATCCGAGCCTTGGCTCCCCATGCGGAAATCCCGACTGAAACGGCTCTGACCCTTATCAAGCTCGCAAAGAACGAAGAAAAACTGACGTCCGCAGACTTTATAGAGAGGTTCGAACGCAATATCAAAAAAGCTGGTTTCAATTTCAAAGAAGGTCATTTCAAAAAGAATTTATCTTGGCTGGCTCATGGGCTTTTGAACTCCCCGGATTTACTCAGCAACTTGCCTTTAAGTGAATCGGTCGTATTGAGTCTGGTGGACCAGCGCGAATTTCAGCTGGTGGAGTCTTTCCTTTTAAAAAATCCCTCCCTCGTCAGCAGCGAAAATCTGACAGCAAGTGTTTTAAAATCCTTCTATGTCGATGTTCATGAAGCAAATTTCATTGAGCCAAAACTTCTGACAGCGGCTTTGCATATCAACCCACGGGCGGTGCTCCTTAACAACAACCTTCTGGAGCTCCTGGGACGTGCGCCGCAAGCTGTCTCGGCTATAACTGACTTTTTAGAATTGAATCCACTGTGGTCTCAGGCCGTAGAAAAGATGGCTGGAAACCCTTTCCAGGAGATACTACAAAAGCGTAAAGCTGCAATCAGTTCAATTCTAAATGCAGCTAAAACCGCCCGCGACGGACGAGCTTACCTCCATGCCTTGGAACAGATAAAAAAAGTTCCGGGCTTGACAGTGCAATCGCGTAGCATGCACTTAAACAATCTACGTATTCAATCTGCAGACTATCTTTTAACTATTGATTCGCGTGACCCTTTAATTTCGACGTTGCGGGCTCTTTACAATAGCAAACCGAATTTGGCGGATCCGGTTGTCCTACAAACTGTCATGAAGCTTTTGCCAGTGGCTTTAAAAAATGCGGACTGGCAATTGGACGGTGTGGTGAAGATCGCAGCAGAGTTACGAACTTTGCCGAACGCCCCTGCTGACTTGGATGCGGTGATTGCTTCAGCACTGGCCCAGCGTTCCGATGCAAAAACAAAGAAACTGCAGAATAAAATCAGTAAAAACCTTCCGGGCCTGAACATGAACTTCACAACGACAATTCGTTGTGAAGCCATCTTTCACTAACAATTTCAATCGCTGAATTCTTTTAAATACCGCGACCGTACAAGTTTATGATCGAGCGGCCGTGCGCAAAAATCAGATACAAACGACCCGAGTAACTGCGTTTATCCGATGGCCAGAATCTGGCGCGCACTGTGCATTTTTGACCCGGTGGAAGAGAGTCTGGACAATTTGTGTAAGCATTGAATGCAGCACCAGCGATTCCCAACTCTTTCAATTGCAAGGGCTCATCACCCGTTGAGGTCACAGTAAAATCCACATACTTTGTTGAGTTCACAAAGGTCGCACCAAAATCATAATTATAATATTGGTCGGCCAACATGGATGGTGATTGAGCAATTTCAACCTCAACCTGCTCCTGGGCAAAAGAAACCAGCGGCAACAAACTTAACAAAAGACTGACAAGAATGCTTTTCATAGAAATCTCCCCTCTGTTCAGTGTAAAGAAATTCTATTTGGCGGCAATGAAAACCGCATGTCGCCCCCCATAGTTTTCAGTCTTGGTTTTGTTCCCCCACATCGCCAATTCATTTAATGTACCGGTTTATAAACAATTTGCAGTCGGTATTGAACAAACGCGTTATTCTAAATCTCATGAAGCTCTTGGATTGGTTTCGCAACAATGGGATCCGTTATTTCCTGTCGGGATCTAATAAAGCTCTGTTGGATCGATTTGAAATCAGTGAACAGCGTACGCGCACTATACTGGATAGTGCTTACAATGCTTTTGTCGGCATGAATAGCGATGGCAAAATCACGGATTGGAACCCCCAGGCCGAGCGCACTTTCGGTTGGAAACGAGAAGAGGTTCTGGGCAAAGAGCTCTCTGAAATTCTAATTCCTCACAGATACCGCGAATCACACAAAAAAGGGCTCGCACACTATTTAGCAACGGGCCACGGGCCGGTCTTAAATAAACGTATGGAGATCACCGCCATTCACCGCAACGGAAATGAAATTCCGGTAGAGATGACTATTTTCCCCTTCGATCATAAAGGTAAACACCTGTTTGGTTCCTTTTTGCATGATATTTCAGATCGAAAGAATTCGGAGTTGAAAGTCCGAAGCCTTTATCAAGATCTGGAAAAACGCGTTCAAGAGAGAACTCAAGAGCTTGATCTCGCCAACAAACAATTAAAAGAAGACGCCAACATTCGCCAGCGACTGTATGAACAAGCGCAGACTGCGAACCGACTTAAAGACGAATTTCTGGCGACGGTTTCACATGAACTGCGCACTCCTTTAAATGTCATTCTGGGGCACAGTGAAATTCTCAAAGATCCCGATACCACCAAACTGGAAGCCCAGGCTTCGATCAATGCCATTCATCGCAATGCCCAGATACAGGTACAAATTATCAGCGATCTTCTGGATGTTTCCAGAATCATCTCTGGCAAACTTCAACTGCATGTCAAACCCATCGAAATTGAGTCCGTGGTTGAAGCTGCGTTTGAAAGCGTACAGATCGCAGCCAAATCCAAAAATATCAAAGTCGCTGTCGAAGGCCCTGAAAGAATCAATGCGATCGGTGGTGACCCCGAACGTCTGCAACAGGTTTTATGGAATCTGCTCTCGAACGCTATCAAATTCACGCCTAAAGGTGGCAAGATCATCGTTAAACTTTCCAATGTCGAATCTCGAGTGCAGATTGATGTGATTGATAATGGCAAAGGCATTGATCCGGATTTTCTTCCCTATGTTTTTGAACGTTTTCGTCAGGAAGACGCTTCCACCACTCGTCGCTATGGCGGCCTGGGCTTGGGACTCGCAATTGTACGCCACATTGTTGAAGGACACGGCGGAACTGTCGCGGCAGCCAGCGGTGGCTTGAATCAAGGCGCAAAATTTACGGTGTCTTTGCCCGTACTGGCTGCGAAACTGCCTGAAGGAATTCGCGAGACTCATTTCGGTTATGAAAAAATCGAAGATGCTCCCCCTCAACATCCCAAACGACTGGATGGCGTGCGCATCATGATTGTCGATGATGATGTGGATACCAGAAATTTATTAAGCATGGTTATAAAGAAATCCGGAGCCAACGTTGCCACCGCCGATTCCGCGCAAAAGGCATTTGATTTGTATCAAGTTTTTAAGCCGCAGGTTCTGTTAAGTGATATCAGCATGCCAGATATCGATGGATACACTTTGCTTAAAATGATCCGCACCCTGCCCGATACTGAAAATCTCTGGGCCATCGCTCTGACCGCCCATGCTCGAACCGAAGAACACGAGCGTGCTTTAGCTGCAGGCTTTCACATGCACATCACCAAGCCCGTGCAAACGTCAGAACTGATCAACACCATTTCAGATTTAATGACATCGGGATGGAAAGCCCAACCACCTGCGGAGCCCACATTATAATTAAATGATAATCACACCCGCTGCGGTTGCTGAGCGCGGCATTTATACCAAAGATTTCTTGGGATAGCTTTCACCCAATAAAAAAAAGCCACCTCGAGGGTGGCTTTTTTTATTAGATACCTTGCTTGTGTCTTTCTTCGTCATCCACGTGAGTTTGGATGCCGCCTTTAAGATTCGGACGGTATGCCAAGTGGTTGATGTCGTAAATGAACTGACCACCGTTCACCGCTGGAGTTTGCCATTCAGGGCCCAAGCGGATGGCGTCAACTGGACAAGCTTCTTCACAGAAACCGCAGAATACGCAACGAAGGATATCAATTTCATAAGCGATCGGGAATTTCTCAACCGATGGATCATTATGTTCTGCCGCAACGATTTTGATACATTCCGCAGGACAGTTCGTCGCGCACAACATACAAGCTGTGCAACGAAGTGATCCGTCTTTTTTAACTGTCAAAACGTGATTCCCTTTGAAACGTGGAGAATAATCGTTCTTCTCCTCTGGATAATTCAAGGTCATCATCTTTTTGCGGTTCAAAAGATTCGAAACCATGTGCTTCATGGTAACGGACAAGCCACCTAGGACGCCCGGCAAGTACCACTTGGACTTTTCCGAGTTATTCTGCATTACGCTCATAGGCTACCTCTTCTGAAAACAAACTCATTCTTTTTACGATGTTCCAACTCGACTTGGTCAGGACGCTGATTGGTTGGCATAAATGGCGCTGCCATTGGCATCGCTAAATTTTTACCAGACAACAACAACGCAGCTTCTGTCAAAGTCAGAGCTTCAGAAACAACATTCGTCACTTTTTTGATCTTTTGCTCAAGACCAGAGTAGTTGATGAATGTGCCGTCTTTTTCAACGAATGTTTTCATTGGAATAATCCAAACATTCCCTGTCAAAGCAGACAAAGCGTCGTTCTTACCAGATTGCATCCAGATCAAATTCTGAGCTTTTGAAAGCTCTTTCAATCTGTCGTTGTACTCTGGGAATACAGCTTGATTTTCTGGACCTGCGACCACGACTGTTTTGATAGAACCGCTTGCAAGACCTGCAGACAAGTCATTCCAAGTCGCCGTGATACCGTATTTTTCCATCACTTTCAGCAAGCCTTTGGTGTTTGGATTTTTGTCTCCGCGAGACAACAAACCGTCAAAGCTGTCGAAAGTTTCTTTGTTGTTGATCCAGAAGAATACTTTTTTAGTTTTAAATTCTTCAACGAAAGTTTTGATGATCGCTTCATACTCTTCAACAGTGTATTGAGCTGTCAAAACCAGAGCGATAGCATCGCCGGCAGTGTTTTTCAAAACTTCGTTGGCACTCTTCGCCGCTGCACCTGGAGCCATTTCCGTGCCACGAGCAACACCTTTCAAAAGACGTGCTTCACGATTCACGAATTTATAAGCGTTACGACCGCTGTCGCACATCCAGTGACCGTTTACTTTTTCATTGTAAACTGGCTTGATACGGAACAGACCTTCTTTGTTGTAGTACACTTTGATATTACAACCTGTCGAGCAACCGTTACAAACGCTGTCGCCGTCTTTTAGATACCAAACGCGCTGACGGAAACGGAAGTCTTTGGAAGTCAACGCACCCACTGGGCAGATGTCGACTGTGTTCAAAGAGTAGTTGTTATCCAAAGGCATACCATCGTGAGTTCCGATTTCAGTACGGTCACCACGGTTGAATAGACCCAACTCGTTTGTTTTAGAAACTTCTTCAGTGAAACGAACGCAACGAGAGCACAAGATACAACGTTCAGAATCCAGAACCACTGTCGGTCCCAAATCCACAACTTTGTGTTTCTTCACTTTCGCTTCAGCCATTTCCGGATCGTACTTACCGTACTCCATGTATTGATCTTGCAAACCGCACTCACCAGCTTGGTCACAGATCGGGCAATCCAAAGGATGGTTGATCAAGTGGAAATCAAGGCCCCACTTAACAGTGTCTTTAACTTTTTCAGACGTGTTATTGATCTTCATTCCCTCAGTAACCATGGTGTTACATGCGATCTGAACACGTGGATTTCCTTCGATCTCCACAACGCACAGACGACAAACACCCGCTACGCTCAATCCTGGATGCCAGCAATAGTGAGCGATACGATCGCCCGATACTTGCATGGCTTCGATGATCGACGAGCCTTCTTTTACTTCGACTTCTTTGCCATTAATGGTGCATTTCGGCATATGTCGTTCCTTTTACTTTCGAACGTCCTTCACGAACGTAGAATTCAAATTCATCTCTAAATTTAGTTACAAAGCTAAGAACCGGTAAAGCAGCAGCGTCTGAAAGAGCGCAGATTGTTTTACCTTTCATGTTGTCAGCAACTTTCACCAACAAATCGATATCTTGCAGACGGCCACGGCCCTCCAAAATCGAGTGAAGGATCTTGTTCAACCAACCTGTCCCCTCACGGCATGGAGTACACTGACCACATGATTCGTGAGCGTAGAAGTGAGTCAAAACACCCAACATATCAACCATACACTGAGAGTCGTCCATCACGATCACCGCACCAGAACCAAGCATTGTGCCTAAGCCCGCAAGTGATTCGTAATCCAGATTCGCTTTCGCACACTCTTCAGCTGTCAAAACCGGAGCAGAAGAACCGCCCGGGATGATGGCTTTCAATTTACGACCTGGTTTCATACCACCGCACTCTTTGTTGATAAGATCCAACAAAGGGTAACCCAATGGAACCTCATAGTTACCAGGCTTAACCACGTTACCAGAGACAGAGAACAATTTAGTTCCTGCTGATTTCTCAGTTCCGTGTTTGCGATAAGTTTGCGCGCCATCTCTTACGATGTAAGTGACAGCTGCCAAAGTTTCCACATTGTTCACGATCGTTGGTTTACGCAAGTAACCTTGAACAGCTGGGAATGGAGGTTTCAATTTTGGTTGGCCTTTCAGACCTTCCAAAGAAGAAATCATACCTGTTTCCTCGCCGCAGATATACGCGCCGGCACCACGGTACACATCCAGGTCAAAGTCGAAACCAGAACCCAGGATGTTTTTACCCAAAAGACCTGCATCGTAAGCTTCTTTGATCGCTTTATTCAGGCATTCGATTGGGAATACATATTCACCACGAACGTAGATGTAACCTTTGTGTGAACCAACCGCGAAAGCAGAGATAATCATACCTTCGATCAATTGATGAGGAGCACGCTCCATCATCATACGATCTTTAAATGTCCCTGGTTCACCTTCATCGGCATTGCAAAGGAGGTAACGAGGTTCGCCATTTTTCGGCAAGAAGCCCCATTTCATACCTGTCGGGAAACCCGCACCACCACGACCACGAAGACCAGAAGCCTTCACTTCGTCGATGATTTGTTGCGGTTGCATTTTCAAAGCTTTCGGCAAAGTTTCATAACCGCCTTTAGCTTTGTAACCTGCAAGAGATTGATACTCTGGCAAATGATAGAACTCTGTAAGAACTTTTGTTTCAGCCATTATCTCATACCTCTCAACAGATTCATTGCTGATTCAGGAGTTAGCTTTTCATGATAAGTGTCATTCACTTGCATCATCGGAGCCGTTCCGCATGAACCCAAGCACTCCACTTTAGATACCGTGAAACGACCATCAGCTGAAACTTCGTTAAGTTTGACACCTAACTCTTTACAGATGTGGCTGACCATTTCACGACCGCCTTCAAGTGCACAAGAAATATTCGTGCAAACTTGAACATGGTATTTACCCACAGGCTCTTGATTGAACATTGTATAGAATTTGAAAACTTCATTGATACGCGCTTCAGGAATATCCATGACTTGAGACAAGTGACGAATAATATCTGGCGTGATGAAGCCATTATTTTCTTTTTGAGCAATATAAAGACTTGGAATAATCGCAGACTCTTTCGCTTCGTAGCGAGCGAGTTCTTTTTTTACGTTAGCCAAGCCTTGTTCAGAAAGTTTAAACATTTATGTTTCCTTCTCCTTCGAAGAGTCCGCCTTCGCTGTTGAGCTTCGGCGTGACCTCCGAATTGGACCTAGCGGTCCAATTCTCCGGCAATAAGATTCATCGAAGCGACTGTTGCAATCGCATCCGCCAACATCGAGCCTTTTACGACAGTCGGGAATGACTGATAAATAGCGAAGCATGGTGGACGAACTTTCAAACGGTACGGATTCGCAGAGCCATCGCTCACCAAGTAGAAGCCCAACTCACCGTTAGCTGCTTCTGTGGCGTCGTAAACTTCGCCAACCGGTGGACGAAGACCTTTGATCACCAACATAAAGTGGTTCATCAAACCTTCGATGTTACCGTAAACGTCTTTTTTCTCTGGAAGAACGATGCCTTTATCGCGGATCGTGTAATCGCCCGCTGGGATGTTCTTACAAACTTGCTCGATGATGCGAACTGATTGGCGCATTTCTTCGAAACGAACCAAGTAACGATCATAGATATCGCCGGAAGTTCCAACTGGAATGTCGAAATCAAGTTGGTCATATCCATAATATGGATTGGCTTTACGGATGTCCAAGTTCACGCCAGAAGCGCGAAGCATCGGCCCCGTGTAACCCCATTGAATCGCGTCTGGTGCAGAAACTGGGCAAACACCACGAGTACGTTGGATGAAGATTTTATTGTCGACAACCATTCCCGCCATCTCGTCAGTTCCACGGCGAAGCTCTTTACAAAGAGCCAAAACTTCGTCAAACCAACCTTCCGGAGCGTCCTGAGCCATACCACCCACACGAGTCATAGAAACCGTCAGACGAGCACCGCACAGTTTTTCGAACAATGTATAAACTTGTTCACGCAAACCGAACATATAGAAGAAAGAAGTCAAAGCACCCAAGTCCATCGCGCCCGTACCGATTGCAATCGTATGGTCGATAACACGGGAAAGCTCAGCAAGGATGATACGCATTGCTTGGGCTTTTGGAGGGATCTCAACGCCCAACAAACGCTCCACTGCTTTACAGTAACCAATGTTGTTCATTGGAGCTGAACAGTAGTTCAAACGGTCTGTGTATGGAATCACCTGGTTGTACGGGTGAGTCTCTGCCATTTTTTCGAAACAGCGGTGAAGGTAACCGATTTCGTTGTTACAACGAACGATCGTCTCCCCGTCCATCTCTGCCATTACACGAAGTGTTCCGTGCATTGCTGTATGGGCCGGACCGATGTTCAAAGGAACATACTTGTCATTCAATACGTCGCCTGGAGAACCCGGCTCGTTGTTGAAGTGAATCGGAAAAGAAGCCGTGCAAGATTGTTGATGGTCAGCATCGTAGTCTTTACGAAGCGGATGGCCCACGAACTGATGGTGAGTCAAAATTCTGCGCAGGTTTTGATGACCTTCGAATTTGATACCGAACATGTCGTAAGCTTCGCGCTCGAACCAGTCTGCACCACGATAAGCTGGAATCGCTGTCCCGATAGACTCGCCCTCGCCCACTTGCGCTTTGATACGCAAACGAGAGTTGTCCTTGGAAGAGAACAAGTTGTAGACAACATCGAAACGTTTTTCGCGAGTTGGATAATCCACTCCACAAACGTCCATCAAGAAATCGAATGAACCTGATTCTCTCAAGTACATCAAAAGTTTTGGTACGTCTTCTTTTGGAGCTTCAATGATATCGTCGCCAACGGCGTGGATGAACTTGAAGTTCGCAGTGTTAAAGCGACCGGCTAGATTTTGTTTTAGTGTATCAAGCTTGCTCATATGGGCTCTTCCAGTTGTCTTTCCACGGACGTGGAGTGTGATCTGCGATCATTTTTTGCAAAGCCATAATACCGTCCATCACCGCTTCTGGTGTTGGAGGGCAACCTGGGATGTACACGTCGACAGGGATGACTTTATCAACACCTTGTAGAACGTGGTAAGCACGATAGAAACCACCAGAGCTTGCACATGCACCCATGGAGATTACATATTTTGGCTCAAGCATTTGTTGGTAGATACGAACGATGACTGGCGCCATCTTTTCAGTGATCGTACCCGCAACCACAAGTAAGTCTGCTTGACGAGGAGAGAAACGTGCAACCTCAGCTCCGAAACGAGCCAAGTCATATTTCGGTCCCATCACCGACATGAATTCGATACCGCAACAAGCAGTACCATACGGCATTGGCCACAATGAATTTTTGCGACCCCAAGCGACGATATGATCGAGCTTCGTTGTGAACGCAACATCGCGCGACTGATCGTCTGCTGCTTGAGTTCCGAGCGCGGAACCTTGCACTTGATCTTTGTGCATAAATACACCTCTGCAATTTCAATTAGCTATCATTAAGTAACTAACGAAAAACCATAGTCCTGACAACTAGATACTCATTGTAGGCCGCTCTCGAGGCAAGTTCAACGCGCCCTAGCAAAACCCACAGACTTCGCAAATGAAATTGATTCTCCTCTCGATTGAACACAGACTTAAATTTCGACCCAACTACAGTCGAGAGATCGAGCTGTGTAACCACATAACAAGGATTGTTTTGAAAGGAGTTTTCATGACTAAGATGGCGGCTATTGCTTCATCTGCCATTCTTGCATTCGCGTTGAGCGCTCAAGCTCAGCATAAAACGCAAGATTTGCTTATTAAACTGGCACCTGGCTACGAGGATGTTGAAATCCAAGGCGCAAAAACAGAGAAAATCACGGAAAACCTGGTTCGTGTTCAAGCTCCAAAGTCTATGAGTTTAAACAGTTTGGTGAAAAATCCAGCAGTTGAATACGTTCAACCAAACTATCCAATCCATTTGATGGAAGACTACCGCATTCAAGATCCATTGCGCCGTGCCGCTTTGGCAAAAATGTTGCGTCGCAACCCAGAGCCTCAAACTTTGGCGATCAAAGATAATCCAGAAATTCCTAACGCTCCGCAAGCAACAACTGGTGCGGATCCATTGTTCGATAAACAATGGGGCATGAACAACATTGGCGTGGTGGAAGCTTGGAAAGTCACTCAAGGTTCACCTGATATGGTAGTCGCAGTTATCGACACAGGTGTGGACTACACTCATGAAGATCTATTGCCAAATCTTTGGAGAAATCCAAAAGAGATCGCAAACAACGGTATTGATGATGATGGCAATGGCTACATCGACGATACAATTGGTTGGGACTTTGTTTCTAACGATAACAAACCGTATGACCTTTCAATGGAACCACTGGATATCCTTTTCAAAGGTGGCAACCCAGGTCACGGTACGCACTGCGCAGGTAACGTAGCCGCTCGTAACAACAACGGCAAAGGTGTTGCTGGTGTTGCACCCAATGTAAAGATCATGTCTTTGCGTTTCATCTCCGAAAAAGGCCAAGGCACAACAGCGGATGCGATCAAAGCAATTAAATATGCTGTTGATAACGGCGCAAAAGTAATGAGCAACTCTTGGGGTTCTGAAGGCGAAGACCCAGGTGCTGGTCAAGAAAACAAAGCTTTGCGTGATGCTGTTCAATACGCACAAGACCACGGTGTTCTGTTCATCGCAGCGGCAGGTAACGGTCACAAAGGTGTTGGCTATGATAATGATAAAGATGCAGCTCCAGGCTACCCTGCAAGCTACAATCACGACATTATCGTCTCGGTTGCAGCGATCGACGTGAAAGACCAATTGGGTTCTTTCTCGAACTGGGGCGCGACTTCAGTTGATATCGGCGCACCGGGCGTTCAAGTTTTCTCGACAACTGTGTTCAACAACTACTCTGACGTTGTTATCGATAAATATGGTTTCAAAGCAACTTGGGATGGCACTTCAATGGCGACTCCACACGTTGCGGGCGCAGCGGCTCTTTACTGGTCTGCTCACCCAGAAAAATCTTGGCAAGATGTTAAAGCGGCGATCTTGGGTTCTGCAAAACCCATCCCAGCTTTGAATGGCAAAGTAACATCTAATGGTAAATTGGATGTTGGCGCACTTTTGAAATACTAATTTTTAGTTTTAAAATTTCGCGAATGAAAAAGGGAGCTGTTGAGGCTCCCTTTTTTTATCTCAAATTTTCAGCCAGTCGATATTAAGAACTCGCAGCTCTTCCGACGGTGAGGGCTTATTAATCGCCAAAATCTTCTCCACGGACTTCATCAACAACTCCCGGACTTTCAATGCGTCCTCGGCAGAAATCGTCATGGGACTGGTCAACGCAAAATCAGTTTCAATATTCATACGCGGATAAACATCCGTCGCCTTCACCCGCCAATTACCGTGATGACGATGAACCAACGACGAACCGGCTTCGATATAAGTTCTTCCGGGGCCGAGCTTTAGTTTGCCACGCTCTTCGATAACCAATCCCGTCTGCAACAAGAACTGCAGAACCTCGTTGGCTTTTCTCACCGGAATATTCAGATGCTCTGCGATCGCATCAATATTTCGAAAGGCGGGAATATCACACAAAAGCCTGACGGCACTAAAATACCACTGCGAATAAAATTTAGCGCGATCAGCATCGCTGAGTTCAACGTCTTTCGAAATTCGATTTCGTAATTGCGTGGAGCTTTTTTTAATTTCATCAATTCTGTTTTGAAAAATCTTTTTTAAAGAAGAACTGCCGGCTCTTGAGAGTTCCACCAAGGTGATAAAATAATCAGTCTCTTGGGGATTCAAACCCCAGTGCTGACAAAGCCCCGCTGCTTGTTCCAATGTCAGTTCTTTTTCACCTTTGAACACATGACTGACAGTTGTGGAATGCATATTCAAAGTGGCAGCAATTTTTTGAAATTCACCGCGTCCCTGCTTGGGCATTTGACTGACTCGATCATTCACGAACTTTTTGTAATCGTTGAAATTGAAAATCGACATACTTCTCCAAACTTGCCTAAAAAACCAATTATTAATAGGTTTTTTGACCAAAATATATCTATTTATTTTGCCTTATCCGCAGTTCACTACTAATCAAGAAGGAGAGGGATTTATGAAATTAGTAATTTTCGTATTGGCAGTCCTGTTCAGCAGCAATTCAATTGCGATGTTCACTATTGGCGGCAGCGACGTGGGCGGCGGCAAAGGCGTCGTTTGTTATGACAAGAATAATAAAATTAAATCTGTCGAACTTCTGGATCTGTGGGAAGGACGAATTATCTATGGCCTACACCCCAGATTAAAAAGCACCGTTAATAAAAATATCGATGGAGCCCTCCAACAATTAAAATATTCTGTTTTCGAACCCTTCTGGATATTTCCCGTGGACAACAGCAAGCAGGCCGAGGCCGTTTACGGTTCGCTTCAGGCCGAGTTGGAAATTTTATTGGATCCTCGCTTCGATAATGTGCATCGAGTTCGCGGTGTAAATTTACAGCTCACAGATGACTCCTATGAGACCATCACACCAAGGGATTGCAAAATCGAGCAAATCGCGATTTACAAGGATTTCAAGAACAAAGAAGATTGGGAAATTTATCTCAACCAGGACCTCATCGACAAGATGGATGCTACAAATAAGGCCGCTTTATACATTCATGAAGCCTTTTATCATTTTCTTCGCCCTCAAGAAACCAACTCTCTTCGCATTCGTCGCATCGTCGCAAATATCTTCTCGCGCACGGACACATTTCAAAATCCTTACAGAAAAATTCCCGATCACTTTTATTACTGTGTTGGTGGAGAGACCGAAGAAACCATCTCTGAAGTCTATTTAATAAAAGAAACCTTTGCTGGAAAAACATGGATTACGGCACGCCCGAGCAAAATTCAGGGACGTTATTTATTTGGTGCGAGTCTCGCCTCTGAATATTCTCAGGAGGGGGCGATCGATTTAAATGGTCCATTCCTTTCCACCGGAGAAATTGCCATGGGTGATGGCATCAACCAGAAGACTGCCGATATCCTTTTTGACGAGGCAAATGGAAAACGCACCTACTATATAAGTTTGAAAAGTCGCTCTGGGGCACCTGCAGAAGAAAAAGTTTCACTTTACTGCAGTCCTTTTACAAAAAACGACATCCAATAAAAAAAAGGGAGCTCCTGGTGATCTGTACCCCAAAAAGTAGACATTTAAATAAAAGGGACTACCCTGAGTTTAAGTCTAAAAAAAGGTGCAGATCATGGCAAAGTTGTCCCCTAAAGATCGGGATTCTCTTCAAAAGAATCCCAA
>JBCNNR010000015.1:0-91411 GCA_039594295.1 Bdellovibrio sp. | reverse complement strand
TGAGTGAGTGAGTGTTTGTTTGTTTGTGTGTTGGTGTGTGTTGGTGTGTGTTGGTGTGTTGGAATTCAACGCTCACACAGGGTATTTATATCCAAAAGTCAGTAAGTCGATCGAGGGAGGAGTAGACGGCGCACTTCCCGAAGGCCCGAGGCCTGCGGCTATCAGCCATCAACTAGTACAATTTTTTGCGACCCGCTTTGACTTCGGAGTGGCGTTTTTTGGAATCCAGGCGCTTACGTACGGAGCTGCGTGTGGGTTTCGTGGCTACGCGCTTTTTGGGAACGAATAAAGCCTTTGCGATCAAAGCTTGCAGTCTTTTTAAGCAGGCGGAGCGATTTTGATCTTGATCGCGGAATTCTTCACTGCGAATTAAAATATCGCCATCAACGGTCAACTGATTTGCCAGTTTTTCCAGTAAACGTGCTTTGATATTTTCAGGCAAGGCTTGGGAGTCACGCAAATTCCAACGCAAAATCGCTGCCGAATTGGTGCGATTCACGTTCTGCCCACCCGGCCCCCGCGAGCGAGCATAGGTGAAATCAAATTCATGATAAAATTGCGCGACATCAATTAACATTACTTGTGAGTTTCCTTCAGGGCTTCGGTAAAGTCAGCTTTACCCTCGTGGATTTTTTCTGAGTTCAAAATAATTTCAAATTCGACGGGAGACGTCGGACACACCATCGCCGTCACTCCGCAGTACTTAGTCATAGATAAAGTCACGGCTTTGATGGCTTGCTCGGGTTTAATGTTACTGCCTTTAATCAGATACTGAACGCGAACCAATTTGAAAATCGCGGGGTGCCCCTCCGTGGTTTCAGTTTGTGCGTCAACATCACAGGACTGAAGATCCAGTCGCATTTTTTGCAAAATAGAAACAACATCCATTCCTGAGCAGGCGCAGATACTTGCGAGCAATACTTCTTTTGGAGATGGACCTTGATCGCTCCCATCAGCAGGCTTTCCGTCCATAACGAACTTCATTCCGCGCGACTGGGCTGCAAACCCCAATCCTTTGCCCGTCCATTGTGTCTTCGTTTCCATCTGAGCCATAATTGCCTCCCTGCGCGTCAGTCTAGACTGAATAACACACGAAGTAAACCCTCGGAAAATTTGCGTTATTTCCCTAAGAGCCGTAAACTTAGAGGGTTAGGAGTATTTATGACTGCATTGATTGCTACAGCCCTCGTTGGAATTATCGCCGGTGGGATTTTGGGTTGGGCCTTGCACAAGTTGAATGTCGCACGCACACTTCGTCTGGCTCGTGAAGATGCCCAGGAAATTGTTGATGAAGCGAAGGAAGCGATCGAGCTGAAAGAGCTTGAGCAAAAAGAGCGCATTCAAGAAATCGAAATGGAAATGTGGACCAAAGTGGAACCTGACATGTTGAAGTCAGAAGGTCGCATTGAAGATTTGCAAGAGGTCGCAAACGAAAAGAAAGCCAAAGCGGATTCCATCGTTCAGGAAGAGAAAAAGAAACTTCAGGAACGCGAAGCCGATATAAAAGCCCAAGAACAAATTCTTCGTGGCCAAGAAGCCGAGCTTGGAAAAATCAAGGATCAACAAAAAGCCTTGAATAGTGAGTTTGTCCAAAAACTCACAGCCAAATTAGGAACGTCTGCAGAGGATTTCAAAACTGAATTAAAAGCGAAAATGGAAGACGAAGCCGTTCGTCGTGCTGCGCGCCTGGCGCAGGAACACGAAGAAGACGCGAAGGAACACGCTGAAACACGCGCAAAACGCATCCTGGCCTTGGTGATCGACCGTTTTGCTCGCCCGTATTGTGCGGAACGCGGTATTGGCGCGGTGAACTTCCCGGATGCTCACGTTCGCAAATTATTTGTGGATCCAGCCGGTGCCAACATCAAAGCCGTTCAAGAAAGCTGCGGTTGCGATATCATCGTCGAGCAAGACATGGAAATGGTCGGCGTCGCAGGCTTTGACCCTGTTCGCCGTGAACTGACACGTAGAACCCTGGAAAGAATCTTTAAAGAAAAGAAAAGCATCACTCCTGAGTTCATCAAAAAAATTGCTGAGAATCAGAAAAAAGAACTTTTCAAAAACATCAAACACGACGGCGACTCGATGGCGAAAGAGCTTAAGCTTGAAGGCCTGAACGCCGAAGTTCGTCAGATGATGGGTTCTTTGCGCTATCGTTACTCATTTACGCAAAACCAATACTTCCACTGCGGTGAAGTGGGTTGGCTGGCGGGCTTGATGGCCGCCGAGCTAGGCATCGATATCAAGAAAGCACGCCGCGTAGGGATGCTTCACGATATCGGTAAATCCATGGACCACGTCATGGAAGGTGGACATGCTGTCATTGGTGCAGACTTTATCGCCGCTCGTGGGGAAGCTCCCGACGTGGTTCACGCGGTTAAAGCCCATCACTTTGATGAACAGCCTTCAACAGACCACGCATTCCTGGTTATCGCAGCCGATGCGGTTTCAGGAGCTCGCCCTGGCGCTCGTCGTTCAACGATCGAGTCTTACAATCAGAAAGTCTCTGAACTGCAGGATATCGCTCGCAGCTTCCCTGGCGTGACTGATTGCTTTGTCTTGAGTGGTGGCCGCGAATGTCGCGTGCTTGTGAATGGCAAAAAGATCGACGACTTGCATGCTTTAGATCTGTCTAAAAAAATTGCAGCGAAGATCGAAGAAGAGTGCAACTACCCAGGACAAATCAAAGTTGTCGTGGTTCGCGAAACCGTGGTGAGCGAGCAAACGCGCAAAGAACTTGCGTAATTGCTCGGCGTTTCATTCACATTTCATAAGCCTTTAGACTGTCGAAACGCGAGAGCATTGTGTGTTTCGACAGACCTTTTATTAAGATCCGGTCAGACAATCTCTTTTAGAAGATTCTCCGTTTTACTTCGGTTCAAATGATCGAAGTAAGACAATTACAGGAGAGTTTTATGGTGCTAGATACCAGTTCATCGACATCGCTAGAGAAACAACGCATCCCTCGAGTTCTTGTCATCGACGACAGCTTGGACTCGGTGAAGCTGATGTCACACATTTTAGATCACTATAAATGCGATGTTACGATGGCTTTTGATGGACAAGACGCCATCCCTCTTCTGGCCAGCAAACCGTATGACCTTGTGGTCTTGGATTGGCAAATGCCACAAATGGGTGGTCGCGATACACTTTTGTTAATGGATCGCCTGCTTACAGAGAAAAAAGTGAACAAGATCAAGAAAACCATTCCCGTTGTGATTTATACAGGCCACAGCGAGGAAGAATTAGATCTGCCTCTGGTCAGGAACTTTTCTTATTTGGGTTTCATTAACAAGCGTCAGGCATTCAGCTCGATGATGCGTTCCTTTAACTTTATTCTCAAAAGTATCTAACTGACAGAATCTTGTTACATGGTGCCCGATTAGAACTTTGAATCGGGCTCTTTTTTTGTTAACGTGAGCACCTATGAATCCTGACCCCTTACCCAAACTTCTAATAGTCTCCCCTTTTACAACAATTAAACCAGGCGACGACCATGACTGAGTTTTTAGTCGTCATCATCTGTCTTTTCATCAATATGCTACTGTCCGGTGCAGAAATGGCCTTCGTGACAGTTCGTAAAGTGCAATTGCAAAAACTTAGCAACGATGCGCGCGCCCGTCTTTTGTTAAAATTAAAAGCGAGCCCGGAGCGCACGCTGTCTGTGATCCAGATTGGTATTACAGTGGTTGGCGCCGTCGCCGCCGCCGTCGGTGGCGCGGGAGCTGAGGAAGCCCTCTCGCCCCTTTACATTGAGCACTTTAAACTTTCACCCAGCACAGCGGATGCCCTTTCGATTGTGACAGTGGTTTTGCCACTTTCTTATTTGAGTGTCGTAGTCGGAGAACTTGTTCCCAAGACTTTGGCTTTGCGAAATTCATTAAAGATTTCTTTGTGGACAGCGCGTGGTTTGTACTATGGAGAGAAGGCACTTTCTCCTTTCGTGTGGGCCTTGGAAAAATCGACGCATTGGATTTTGAAATTGTTTTCCTTGGGACAATCCCCGGATCACGGTCATGGTGAACATGACTTTGAAATCGAAGACCTGCCTCATCAAACCAAACAGTATGTGATGAATCTGGTCAGCGCGGATAAGCTTTTAGCCCGCGACATTATGGTTCCCTGGCAAGAGGTGGTTTATGTTCGTAAAGACGATGCCATCGAAGACGTGGAAACCATCATCGTCAACTCAGGTCACACTCGTATCCCGGTTATGCATGACAACGAGATCATTGGCTTGATCAACTCCAAGGAATTCTTTACCGCTCGTAAGTACAAGAACTTGGATTGGCAGACATTGATTCGCCCGGTTTTGAAATTCAAAGCCTTTGAGCCCGTTTTCCGTATCTTGCTACAGATGCAACAGCAAAATTCCCACATGGCCATCATCTATGAGCGCGCGAATTTAACTGGTCTGGTGACGATGGAAAATATCTTTGAAGAAATCATTGGCGATATCTTTGATGAAGATGACGACGGTTTTGTGAAAAAGCTTTTGGCCGCTAAGTCTCGCCGCCGTCCTTAATTGTAATAGTTATGGTCTGTTAGAATTCCAGGTTATCCACTTGAATCGGCAGACCGTAAACTTCCTCGACGGCAGATCCGCTTTCCAATGCGTCGCCCACCACTTCGACTTTGCCGTTCATGGTGCCCGCGATATCTTCGGCAAACTCGATGCCTCCGCACAGCATCGCACAATCGGTGCCCACATAAGTGTATTGATGACTTGCCGATTTTTTAATCGTCAGCCAATCTCCCATGCCCAGCGCGAGCAACTCGCCACCGACAACACTGCATTTGTACTCGCCACCTTTAAGAATTTTGTCACGAATGGACACACGAATCTCGCGGATGCGAAAATCTTTTTTGGGATTAGACCAGAGAAAACTGAGATTACCAAGGTTGATGTACTTGGCCTTGATGTTGTCTTCTTGCTGCCCCTCATTCCAGGCTTTGCAACTTTTAGACGTCGAAGGGACAGCCCAAATATTTTGATTGGCTGTGATTTGCAGCTCCCCCCGAGCAATAGCTGAAGACAAAAGAAGCCCCACAAAGATGATCCCACCTTTTACTGCCAACACCTGAACCTCCGATGAAACTCAAGCTTAAAAGACGCCACGATCAGGATCTACTTCCACCGGAAAAATACAAAAACCCCAGGCTCATCACCCGGGGTTCTTAATTATTTTTTGAAATGAGCAGCGCAAATTACTCTGCGCAAACTTCCATTTGGCTGCCGTTTTTATCAACGCTTACTGATTTTTCTGTAACCCATTCATAAACGACCTTAGAGTTGATGCCATCCCAATGAGCTTGCTTGACTTGAATCTCTACGATGTAAGATTCGCCTTCCGGCATGCACGGATTGCCATCCTGGTTAGTCACTACTTTAACAACGGATCGAGTGTTTGCTTCTTTGATTTGCTTTGCGATCTGTTCAATGGAAACACCTGCTGCGAAAGTAGTGGATGTCATGCCAAGGATTGCGATAAGTGCGAGGACCGATTTCATATTAATCTCCTGTTAAATATGTTGGATGCTTTTTGCTAACTGCTGACTTCCGCATATCTACACGACTGTATTCTTGTTCCGCAACCGTATACCCTATTTTGCCTTCACTTGTCGTATTCTAAATTTGAATACAGTAATATTTACTGCTACTTATCCAATATATTTACAATCAACCGTATTCTGTGGTGTATTCTCATGCAACCGAAAATGGACACTTAATGAATACAATCTCTGTCAAGCCTTCTATTTTGTCTTACGTGGACTATCGCCTGTTTTTGCAGGCGTGGTACGCCTATAACAAAGAACACAAAAGAGGTTTTTCTTACGGTTCATGGACGCGGCAATTGGGCTTTAAAAGTCGCAACCACATCCGCCTAGTGATGATTGGCGAAAGAAATCTAGGGGCCGAATCCATCGCCGCGGTTGTTAAATCATTGGCTTTATCGGCGAGCGAGGCAGAATATTTTGAGCATCTGGTTCTCTATGCCAACGCCACAAGTTTTGATACCAAGGACTATCACTTCCAACAGATCGTGCGTTTAAACAAAGGTCAACTGGGCTCGCAGATTCGTGATGTCTATAGGTTTCTATCCAACCCTAAAACTCCCCGCGTGCATTTGCTTTTAAGTTTAAAAGATCTAAAGTGCACAGTTTCCTTTATCGCCAAGACTCTGAATATGACCCAAGCCGAAGCGCAGGAAGTCCTGACTAACATCCAATCCTGCGGACTGGCTGCTTTGGACGAAACAACGGGAGTCTGGACTGCCTCTGAGCGTGATTTACAAATTCCGAACCAACTCGGCAATCAAGCCATCCAGTCTTTTCATAATAAAAGCCTGGAAGAGGCGCAAGAAGCCATCACTAAAGATCCCACAGAGCGCTTGTTAAGCGCCTTGCTGATGACTTTGGATGAAAGTGAATACAAAGAACTGCAACAAGACATCGAGCAGTTTCAAAACTTTTTAACTAAGAAATACAACTCAAAGAAACTTCAGGGATCACGTATTTTCCAAATGAACTTGAATGTGATCCCGACCAGCGCACCCCTGAAGGAAAAAGAATCACTCCCGCTCTTTGAGAACACTGAAAATAAAATTACGATGGAGATTGAACCATGAAAACCATCCTTGGCATTTTAACCCTGATCGCCGCCCTGAGCTCCTGGAGTTACGCGAACACAGTCCGCATTGGCAATGGCGGCGACACTCAAGCTGATGGAACTCTGACCGACGACGCCATTGCCGACGCCACTTACAAATCGGCTCGCGACGCGCAGCTTTTGCTTCATGCTTGGCTTAAAAATTCGCCCGCCAATATGGAATTAAGCCAAGATCAGCAAAAGGCTCTTTTAGGTGTTATCCGCTCAACACCTGTCGACATCATTGGCTATGATGCCTGCAGCGACGGTATCAGCAAAAAAGATGCGGTGGCGTATTCAAACCCCAGCAACAAAATTTGCGTAAGCTCTCTGCAACTCAAAGCCAAACTGACCACGGCAAACTACAGAACTCAGATCTTAGCCTTGATGATGCATGAGTATTCGCATCTGATCGGGTTTGATGAGGCAAAGGCCGAGCAGCTTCAACAATACACCCTGCGCTTCATTGAGTTTTATGGCCAACCCGCCCCTCCCATGGATATCGCGATTGATGATTACCAGCTTTATGATCCTTACTCGATCTTTAAAGGACTTTGGAAAAACAAAAACCGCCTGATGGAAGACGTCGGAGCTTATTCAACAGAACTGCGCCAAAAAATGCGGAATTACGCCGTTTACTTTATTGCCAACTATCCCATCGCGCCAAATGCGGTAAACTACACCGGGGATATCCTGCTTCGCTTGAACTATCTGGATCTGGCTATGAAAGCCTATTGGCAAACCCCTGCCAATAAGAAATTGCAAAATCGACTTCAGGAAATTTCAGGCAGCGACATCTTCGATCTATTGTATTTTAATAACTCGGAGCTCAATCCAACTCAGCTTGCATTCAGCAAAACCGATCTGGGTGCTCCTTACATAGACGATAAAAAGGAAGAGAACTTCAAAGCTTTGATCCTGCAAATCAATACTTTGAAAACAGAAATGGAAACATATATGTGGAGTGTTTTAAGACCCACTCCACTATTTAACTACTACCCGGCAGCACCTGCGAAGTAATAAAAAACCCCGGTTCTCACCGGGGTTTCTCAAAAGGTACCTGTACCTTTTTCTTCACACGCTGTGTTGTCCCGATTAAGGGATTACTTTGTTAGCGTGGTATTGCTCTTCGTTGTAATCATCAACCAAGATGGCGTCATAGCGAACTGAATCGGCTTCTTTCAGAAGTTTTGCTTCGTCAGAAGTGATGATGTTCTTATTAGCCGCTTCGTCGATCAAAGTGTTGGTCTTCTGTTTAGGAAGAACTTTATCACGGATGGCTTTTTTGATTTTCTTTTCAGCGGCTTCTGCTCTTAAAGAAACCGAGAAAGCGTAATCCAAACGACCAACTGCTTGATCGCGTTCTTTAGGAAGGTAAATACCTTGAGTCAAACGATCACGGATACCGCCTTCTTTCATCATTTCTGATGCGATCGCGTGAGTCCAGCCGTCAGACGCTTGAGAGCCGATAGAGTTGATACGAGACCAAGCACCGATCCAACCTTTAAAGAACCAACGAGCACCTGGGATCTTCAAGTTATCAAAGATACCATCGAAACCTTTTTGGATTTCAACCATGCACATTTTTAGGTTGTAGTGAGCAAATGCCAAGTCTTCTTCTTTGCGACCTTCCGCTTCGAAACGGCGAAGGATCGCAGTCGCGATATACATGTGAGCCAGGATATCAGCAAAACGACCTGTGATTTTCTCTTTCATTTTCAATGAACCACCCAATACACCCATTGCGACGTCAGAAAGCAACGCGAAAGTCGCAGAAGCCCAAGACATACGACGGAAGTAAACTTTCATCTGTGGATGACAATCTGGAGTGGCAGCCAAGTAACCACGAGAGCATGACAACAAGATCGCACGGCACGTGTTACGTACGATGTGACCAATGTGACCAAAGAACGCTCTGTCGAAACCTTTCAAATCATTTGCTTCGTAAGCTTTCACTTCAGCGTAAGCGAACGGATGCGCACGAAGAGCACCTTGACCAAAGATGATCAATGTACGAGTCATGATGTTTGCACCCTCAACCGTGATACCGATTGGAGTTGCGATATAGATTTCAGCTAGTACGTTACGGGGACCTAGAGAGATACCAGCACCGCCCATGATATCCATAGCATCAATGATCACTTTACGACCCATTTCAGTCGCATAGTATTTTTGCATGGCTGTGATAACGCCTGGCTTGATACCTTTATCCAAAGCACCTAAGCAATATCTTCTCATCGCTTCCAACGCATAAGTCGAAGCACCGATACGAGCTAAAGGCTCTTCAACACCTTCGAACTTACCGATAGAAACACCGAATTGACGACGAACAACCGCATGAGCAGAAGTCACGCGCATCGCAAGCTTCGTACCGCCCGTTGCTTGAGCTGGAAGAGAGATACCGCGACCCGCAGCCAAACACTCCATCAACATCATCCAACCACGACCTGCACCACCAAGACCGCCGACGATCGCGTCTTCAGCGACAACAACAACGTCTTTACCTTGTGTTGGGCAGTTATAGAACGGAGTTCCCAATGGATCATGACGACGACCCAAAACCACGCCTGGCGTGTTAGAAGGGATCAAACCGCAAGTGATACCAAGGTCCTCACCTTTACCCAAAAGATTTTCAGGGTCACGAAGACGGAACGCCAAACCGATAACAGAAGAGATCGCAGCCAGGGTGATCCAACGTTTATTCCAGTTTAGTTTGATTTTAATTTTGCCATCAGTGTCTTTGAAAAGAACGCCTGAAGAAGTGATCGCACCCGCATCCGAACCGGCATTGGGCTCTGTCAAACCGAAGCAAGGAATTTCCAAGCCATCAGCCAAACGAGGCAACCAGTGTTTTTTCTGAGCATCAGTACCATAGTGAGCAAGTAGCTCCGCCGGACCCAATGAATTCGGAACCATCACTTGAATCGCTACTGCCAAAGAGCGCGAAGAAAGTTTCATGATAACTTCAGAGTGGCAAAGTGCAGAGAAACCAAGACCACCGTACTCTTTAGGAACGATCATACCCAAGAATTTTTCTTTCTTGATGTAATCCCAAATAGCTGGAGGAATTTCTTTCGTTTTATAGATCTCCCAGTGGTCGATCATTTTACAAAGAGTCTCAACCGGGCCTTCAACGAAAGCTTTCTCTTCCGCCGTCAAATCCGGATAAGATTCTTTCATCAAGTTAGAGAAATTAGGTTTACCAGAGAAAAGATCTTTCTCAACCCAAACGACACCGGCATCAAGCGCCGCTTTCTCAGTATCAGAAATTTTAGGAAGGAATTGAAACTTTTTAAAGATCGCAAAAACACCTGAAGTAACAAGTGCCGTACGAATCGGCGGAATATTGAAGATCACTGCCAAGACAGCACCCACAATCAACAACCAACAAGGAGCCGCAAAGCCCACCATGATTGCCGCTAACAAGATCGTCCACACGATCAAAGGACTTCCAAAGAAGCCAACAAACAACAGCGCCACAATCGAGCCCAAAACCCAAGCCCAAGTGCAGCACTCTAAGAAATACCCATAAACGCTGATTGAATCCACGATGATTCTCCTTATTAATGCTTACCCCATTAATTAGACTCCTCAATCGCAAACGACGCAAGCGCCAATCAACATTTACCCAACAAATACGAGGGCTTAAGTACTGTCAAAACTAGAGCCCCCATCCTAGTTAAGAGTTTCCCTCTCTCCACTCCAAGCCCAAAAATCCCGGCAAAAACCTCCCCTAGCAAAGCGGGGCAAGGGCGCAGCCCAACCAGGGGCAAGGGGCTGAAAGCCCCACCAGCAGCGGCGCTAAGTCGCCAAAGGCGACAGCCAGCCAGAAAAAAGCGGCGCCCGCAGGGCCAGCCAAAAAACAATCACAAAGCTCATAGAAACGCCCCAAACAAGAGGGCTGATCAAAAAGGTCCAGATGCAAGGCGGAGCGGGCCGCCCGCAGCGCAGGCGTACTTAAGGTACGTCGGAGCGAGGACGGCCCGCTCCAACGCAGTCAGATGGGCCTTTTTCATCAGCCCGACTCGAAGGCAAAAAAAAAGCCACCCTAAGGTGGCTTTTTTCCATCACAACTAGCAATAAACTAATTAGTGAGTTTCGCCAGCAGGAGCTGCTGGAGATGCTGCAGGAGTAGCTGCTGCATCAGCAGGAGCCGCTGGAGTTGCAGTTGCATCAGCAGCTGGAGCTGCAGTACCGTCAGCTGGAGCTGTAGTAGTTGTAGTCTCAGTAGTTGTAGTTGTAGTTTCAGCTGGTTGGTTTTTAGAGCAAGTGAAACCAGTTGTGAAAGAAAGTGCTAGCAAAGCTGCGATAACGATAGCTTTCATTGTTGTGTCCCTTCGTAAATTTACAAACCCACCGAAATGGTGAATCTGTGTTTTTTGTTAATCTCGACTAAGGGCTAAGTTATACAAATTTATAATGCCTTAGCAATAAAATTTTAAAAATTATTTCTGGCAATGTCCGCACCAAAAAGTATTCCGACCGCCCATCACTTTTGATTTTATCTGTTGTTTGCACACAACACACGGCTGTCCCGCACGATCATAGACTTTGAAGGTGTTTTGAAAGTAGCCGCTTGCGCCCGAAGTTTGAGCAAAATCACTGATCGAAGAACCACCCTTTTCAATGCTCTCGGCAAGAATGCGACGGATCTCTCGAACCAGTAAATTTGCTCTCTCAAGAGAGAGTTTTTTCGCTGGCAAAGAAGGCTTAATTTTCGCAGCAAAAAGCGCTTCGCTGGCGTAAATGTTCCCCACACCCACAACGACTTTTTGATCCATAATGGCAACCTTCAAAGCGATCTCTTTGTTACGCAAACTCTGCCACAATGATTCGCCCGAAAATTCAGCACTGAGCGGCTCCGGGCCCAAGATCTTCAATCTTGGATGCGTAGCAACATCATCTGCGGCCACGAAATCAAAAATCCCAAACCTGCGCGGATCACGGTAAGCCAGCCGCAAGCCACCTGAAAAATGCAAATAGATATGGTCATGAAGACGCTCGTCGCCCTCTTCTGCGACCCGCCAGGTACCGGTCATCCCCAAGTGCGAAAGCATCCCACCCTTGTCGGTCCAAATTAGCAAATACTTCGCACGACGCTCGACCTTGCGAACCTTTTGGCCAATCAAAGTTTTTAATTTTTTAAGTGGAATCGGATCGCGCAAATCAGGACGCTTGAGTTCAATATCCAAAAGAGTAGGTTCTTTACGAAGAATTTGTTCAAGCCCTTTACGGACAACTTCAACCTCTGGCAATTCAGGCATAGTGGGTACCTCGCGCCCGCTTTTCTATCATTCCCCTTCACATAAAAGCAACTTGTCATCACTCAAAGTGACAAACGAACGCTCTGTCTTACCCGCCGTTGAAGGCTTTGGTCAGAGCTTCTTGGGTAACTGAATCGGACTTAATATCTGTGGGTGTTTTTTCTGAGTAGGGATTTAAATAAAACGGCGTCCACCACCATCTCCATCTTTTGTTTTCAATGAGCTTGGCTTGTGCACGCAGCTCCCCTGGATTATGCCTGACGAGCCAAAAACTTTCTTCCTCTGGCGTGGCAAGCGGAAGAAATCCCAAGGTCGCAACATAGAATAATCCCCAATACATATAAGGACTCTCGACCGGTCGCAATTTTTTATAAAAGGAAAACACCGGAACGCCACTTCGAGACTGTCTTTTTTCGATATGGCCTACGAATTCAGTTTGATCAAAAGGATCTGACAACTGCACTTCGTCCAACTTTTCGAAAGTCATTTTTCGACACATCAATCCGAATTGATAGTTTTTCTCTAACGATTTTTTGAAATGATAAAAACCGCCCTCTTCAGTGGCATCCACAATTTGATAACCTTTTTGATATCTGTACCCATAATTCCCAAACCGCACGATACAATTCTCAAATTGAGTTTTCACCGGCTCTCGCGCGACATCATGAAGCTCTGATTTTGTGACAACCGTCGCACAAGAACTAAGAAGAGTGAGTGAAATAAATAATGATAAGACTTTCTTTAACATCGCTTGAAGTATAATTTCACAAAGACGTCGCAAGATAAAGTCGTATGTATTTAGTCTGGACTGAAAAAATTAATAAAAAAGAGCGTCCAAGCAATGACCGCTTTCATCAAGGATGACGAAACGGAGCTGGCGCCACTTTTGGATGAGACCAATGAGGGAGATCATCGCGTGATCGACGTCATCAACGATCTCTGCCGGATGCATGGAGATGTGTTTGAGTTTTTCAGGCAACTGATCTCTCAAGCGTTCTGATTGAGACAAAAAATCACCGGGTACCTTTGCAGCAAAGATATAAATCATAGGACACGCACTTGTTGAAATAAAAATCTGAAAAGAAAAAACTAATTAGCGTAGGTAACAGGTCTTATCGGCGTGGGAATTTCTTCCGCGGATAAAATAAAACCCACGGGAGAAAAACGCAGCATCACGCCACTCGAGCCTAACGACAACGTCCCGATCTTGAGCTCCTCGGGGAATTCTGGGAGATACTCCATGTACTCTTCAGGCGCCAACTCACCATTCTCAACATAATCCGCAGAATAAATGTATTCATTGTAGTATTCTTTAATAGCAGACATCGTCGGCCTCCTTAGAAATCCCTCTCCCCCTAAGGAATATCGAGACAAAAAAGCGCCGTCAATCAATATGTAAATTATGTGTAAATAACTGGACTGCGTTAAATCAAAGGCTGTGCTCTCCCTGGATACACTCACTCGTTTGATAAATAAATCCCTCCTGGAAATCCTAAGCAAATTATTGACTGCTCTTTGACTCGATTTTGCGGTTTACCGTTTGCCGCCACAAATGTGCCTGTGTATATTGCGCCGGCATGGGTAAAGTTTTAGACAATCAAGATCAAAGATTTAAATCGCTGAATCACTCGATTCGCGATCTTTACCTAAAAATGGCTCTTCATGGTTTAGAGGTCCGAAGAGAGCCCGTGGCCACACTCTCTGAAGAAGCTCTGCTCAAGCGCGCCGTGTTTTACCGGAAAATGTGCGGCGAGTTTGCTCAACGCTTTAGAACGGCTCGCCAGCTCACTCCCCAATACGTTGCCGAACTTATGGATTGGACCGAGGAAAAGTATCTATCCTTTGAAAAAGGCGAAAGTGCCTTTACCGACGATCAATTCAGCCTGATCTGCCGCCTTTTGGGCGCTGAAGAAGAAATCCAGGTCTTTCTGGCAAATTTCGAAGAAGCCTTTAACGGACAGTCACTCGAGAAAAAGGCCCCTGTAAGCTCCACGGAAATACGTCTAATTAATGATGATACAGAGTAGTGTTTTCAATAAACTTACGTTTGTCTGATATTATTTTACAAATTTTCCATTTGGCATTAATTCGTACCAATGGAAACAGCGTCAGAGTCTTTTAATACATATGCCCTGAAACTCTCCGAAGTCCTTAAAAGTCGGGGCATCCATAAGCCCGCTCTGTCTCCATCACGCCCCCTGATTCGTTCAAGCCTGGAAACCCAGAACAGAGCCTTAGCCCGCACCAAAAGCCAACTCAAACAAATGAGTATGCATACCGGCCAATTGGAAGAGTACGAAAAGCTCCGCATCCTGTGCCGCTTTCATGGTGTTCAACCGGTGTCCCCTGACGTCTTTACACGTCTCACAAAGGACATGGCTTGGGAGATCCTGGATTTTAATTTGAATCAGCTCTATAGAAACGAAACGGTTTTTAAACTGGGTAATTACACCATCGAAGACTATGAGACGTACACGCCGGCTGAACTATTCAACCGCCCCATCTCGGTACTGAAGCCACTGGTGGAAAAAACACTTGAGGTTAAGACCAGCACATCCGTGGTCGATATGAGTGACGTTCCTTCTTATGTGATTGAAGAAACACAGACCCGAGCGAAAGCGCAATTCCGTATCACTCACACTTTCGCCTGTGCCTTGAAATCAAATTTAACTGGTGAAAACACAATGTTCGTTTTTGCGTTTCACCTGGATACTCTCGATTCAAATCGTCGCGTCGCACTTTTGTAGCGCTTAAGCCGAAGCCGCAAGCTTCTGATAGCCCGCCTCTTGAACCGTTCTTAAAATGTTATAGTACATCTCGCAGGCCTGATAGAAATTCTCGGTCGCACCCGCTTGCTGATCTGGCGGAAACGATTTGATTGTCAACATCGCCTTATCAACGTGATCCACATCTTCGTACGCGTGAATCTTAACGAACTTACAAGCCTTCTCGCCATGAGCATTTTTGATCACATCATACATCCCAGGTCCCACCTGAACCGAGAACGCCTCCAGCATCAGAATCTGACCTAAAAGATGATAGGGATGCTCGAACATGACTTTATAATACTGCGATTGATAGAAAGCACTGGTCACACCAAATGCCGGATAATCAGACATTTTTTTACCCATCGCCTCTAGATCCTTTAGGGCGACGGTGTGATGACCTTTTTCTTCGCCGATATGAGCAAGCATTCTTCTGCCAACGGCGCTATCGATCGGCAATTTGCTCGCCGCTAGCGACATTAAACGAACTGAGTGAGAAACGAAATAATACGTTTGCGCCAGCCAATTCGCGTAAATCTCTTTATCTGAAAAATCCAAAGTTTTAAAATAATCGACCACAAAACGAAATTCTTTCGACTTATGCAACTCGCTCACGACGCCCCTGACCTTTCTTGACTTTCTCGTTGGAATTAAAAATTTCTGAAACATACTGAGGAAACTTTTGACTGGTACGAAGGATCTGCGATTTTTCAAATACAAACAGATCCGTGGGAATACCGTTGTGACTGACCGTTTCGATGGCCTCACCTCCCCACATTTTTCCCAAAGAATTCATCGAACGATTATTTCTCATCATTCCCAGCATCAGGGAAAAATCCAATTCAACCTGATAGAGCACCGAAAGACATCCCGTCAAAAAGGCGGTATTCATATTTCCACCTTCTATGGTGCGCCGATGGTCTTTATGAACGGTGAAATAGGAATTCACCAAAACTTGTTCATTTCCATCAGCTAAAAATTTTTCGAAATGCGTTTTCTGCCAGGGCTGAAACCAAGAGTCATCGGTCTGAACATAGCTTTTAATAGAGACTTCTCGCATACAGTCCAGAGCAACACAGGTGTCTTCTTTAAACAGCGCTACGATATAGTCCTGGCGAGTGAAATCATTCGAAGGAACCAGGATCTCCTGCCCTTTGATCGAACTGAATTCCTCACTCCACGTGTGTTTAAACGTTTCATAAGCCTGTTCATAACGATTCGTCAGAGCTGAATCATTGAAACGTCCATTTAAAATTTGAAACTCATACTGCACCTTGAGCTCCTCTTGTTAATCCACAGACTCAGATTAGATGACTAGTGCGTACGTTGTTTATAGATAAGTTTGATCGAGTGGAAAAACTGTCCAAACAGAGGTAAAACTCCTCTTGGAAATGCCACGGTGTTAAGGATTTTTCACCGAACTGTGGACTTATGAAGACAAAAAGATCCAGGTCCTAGCACTTCTGTTAAGAAAAGAGCGACGAGAACTCCCGTCGCTCTTTTTTTCTCCAGCAATTCAAATTCAGACAATTAATATTGATCGCAGAAGGCTGCCATTTGCTCAGAGTTATACGGATTTACGCCCGCTTGACGAGCCGCTTGCACCAAGTTTGGATATTTTGAAACATCCACATACGGACTTGGTGTTTGACCGTAACGATCTGGTCTTAGTTTTGATTTCGCTGTGTAATAGTCAACCATGTAAAGGCCCGCATCCATACGAATCTGTTGCACTCGAGCTTGGGCATCTGCTGCATTATTTGAAGCGGCGATAATGGCTCCAGCAGCAATAACACCCGCACCCACGACGATGGCTGCACCCGCGGCTTCACAAGAAGAATCGCATTGATCGTCACGTCGGTGATCATCGCGGTGATCACGATGGTCACGGTGATCTCGGTCCCCGTGATGATCCCCTCTGTGATCGTCATGACGATCACCACGATCTGATCCGCGATCATAACGGTCCGCCAGTGCGGCTTGAGACATTAATGAAAGACTAACGACGGCAAGTACAATACGTTTTGAAATTTGTAACATGTGGTTCTCCCCTTTTATTGGCAAGTCATTGCGACTCGCAAGGCAACGCATAGCAAGCGCCGTGCCTAAAAAATCGGCGACACTTTGACACCAAATACCATGGCCATCGAATTGCATAGGCCCAACCCATGATGAAACAATCTTCATTAAACAAACATTCAGCCGCATTCACTTTAACTCTCTCGACATTGATGATGTCTGTGCCTTCCACCGCAGCAGCCCGAAGCACATCGGCAAAGTTCATCGACGATATCTCGCCCCGCGGAGGCAGCCATGTCGGCGAAATCCTGCGTGACAAGCCGGCTCGCGCCCCTCGCGTGACTGATTTGAAGCTCGATCAATATTCATTGTCCTGTAAAATGAATGTTCTTAAAAAAATGGGCTGGTCCTTAAATTATCCTGCAGCGACTTCTTCTATTAAAATTCAGGCCACGGATCCGTGCCAGGCCAACAGCTTGCAAGAGCTTCTTCAACAAAAAAGAATGATTCTAAATCTACCAGCCTCGTCACAAAGCTCAGACCTGGATGCAGTCTTAATCAACAACGGCAGCCTTTGCGGCTATA
Source organism: Bdellovibrio sp. (assembly GCA_039594295.1). GTDB lineage: Bacteria > Bdellovibrionota > Bdellovibrionia > Bdellovibrionales > Bdellovibrionaceae > Bdellovibrio. Next base: position 74,129 of record JBCNNR010000015.1, on the reverse strand, counting down.
AACAGTACTACCACCAAGCCGTGAAAACGGCGACCCGCAAACTCGACCAGAACCATCTTTATATTTTCAATACGCCTTTCACAAAAGGCGTGGTGCGTTTGGGAACCGTTGATCAGTGGCGTGAACAGGGCTGCTACGTCGACAGCGGCGCTGAAACCAAATGTTTTGCACCAGCGGGCCTCATTGGCAGTTCCGTTCAAGCCCTTTACTCCCGTGCCTTTTCCAGCGAATGCGCCACGGGACTGCAGATTGCGGAATTTGCAACCATTGCAGAGCTATTTGGCACACCTAAAACAGATTTGTACTTTCAAGCACCGGAATTTTTTATTGGCGACTGGTCGAATGCGCAAAATTCTTTGAGCGTTATTCACGGGCAAACGGGCTTGCGCCTGAATGGCAAAGACGGAAAGTTCTATGGAAAATTGGGATACAAGGCCCTGATCGGAGTTCCGGGATATATTGGTTCCGTGTTTCCAGCAGAATACCTGGACGACAAAACCAATGCCAATGAAAATGCTTTGATTGTTGATGCCACCGCCGAGGGGGCAGACCAATTAAACAAAATGGGTGGCCAGGAATACTATTTCAAATTCCTTCGCCAAATCTGGGAGCAATCAAAACAAGTGGACCGAAACGAAATTCACGCTCTTCAAAAGATGGCAGAAGATGGTCCCATTAATTCCAACTGGCTACAGCTGATGCCTTATTTGCGGCGCATGGGAACCGCCTATCGTGAGGCTCGTCCCAGCGATGCCATGATCAGTTTGGCCAAAATGTTAGAAGATCCATTTCTGAATACCACCAAAGTGTATGTGCATCCTACGGGAGCCCAGTCTTACGCTTGGCACATCCTGCGCCTGGCGCGCATCAATCCGCGCACACCCTATGGAATCTTCTTTTATGAAGAATCCACGCATGCAGAAATCTTTTATCGTTGGGTAAAATCGGAATTAGACTCCTGCAAATAATAAAAAAAGAGCGACACCAAAGTCGCTCTTTTTTATGCTAAAAAATCCTATCTGAAATTATTTTTTCAAAGTTCCACCAGAAACTTCCTCTTCCATCGCTCTTCGTCCAAAGTCGATGTCTTTTTCTCTTGAAACTTTTTGACTGACTCGAGGATTGGTCGGCATCGCCGAGACATCATCGTGCGCGAAGGCATCATAGGAATTCGTGCGATTGTTAATATTCTGAGAGTTCGAAGTTGGTGGCGGATAAGATTTCTTTTTAGGGCTCGTGTTGTAATAGTCCGCAGCCATGGATGTGCTTGTAGCCAAAATCAAAAGTGACGCTAGGACCACACCTGTCTTTTTCATGATTCCTCCTGGTTATGACACCCTCCATGCTCGACGAAGTTTCGATCCTTGAGCAGGCCGAATTTGAATATCATTTTAAAAAACAACGGTTTGCGCTCCTAATGTTGCCAAAAACCAGGTGCATATTCCCGGTAAAAGTTGCCTACAATTGTGAACAGCATGAGTTTCTTTGCAACCGGCCCTCCTATTTGCTATGTCAGAATGCAATGATTACCACCACATATCGCCAATTGCTAAAAGCTGAACTCGATCAACGCATCGAGAACAATCCGTCCTATTCGCTGCGAGCAATGGCCGCGCAAATGAAAATCTCTTCTGGGATGCTTTCATCCATTTTAAATGGCAAAAGAAATCTGTCTGCAAAACGTGCGATAGAGCTCGCGAAGACTTTAAAATTTGATAAAAGAAAAACTGATTACTTCGTCGCTTTGGTGCAATTTGACTCTGTCAAATCAGAAGAAGTACGGGCCGAAATTTTAGAGACCATTTACCACCTAGCTCCGAAATCCAAAGCTTTTGAATTAGACCTGGATGTCTTTAGCATGATCGCAGATTGGCATCATGTTCCGATTTTAAAAATGACTCGCACCACATTGCCTTCACTCACTCCCGAGATCATTTCCAAGCATCTTGACATTTCGTTGGCCCAGGCCAGTGAAGCCCTGGACAGACTTTTCCGCTTGGGGCTTTTGGAAACGGATGAACAGGGCCATATTCGTTCTTGTAAAAGTCAGATCATTACGAATGCTCCGACCAGTTCCGCTTTACGCCACTTTCATCGCCAGATGTTAACCAAGGCCATTGAATCTTTGGAAACGCAAACGGCCACAGAAAAATTCGTCGGCTCCGAAACTTTTGCCTTTAACGAAGAAGATTTGGAAAAAGCCAAAGAAATCATGGAAGAGTGTTTTTCCAGAATTGTACGCCTGGCCTCGGCTCGCCAAGATAAGAAAAACGTCTATCACCTGGGAATTCAAATGTTCCGCCTGACAAAGGATATAAAGTGAAATTTTTAATTTTATTCGTCCTGACCCTTTTGAGTTCTTCACTGACCTTGGCTGGCGGCGAGGATGATTCTTTTGGAACACGCAATGGCGGCAGTTACACAGCCTCTCAATTTTTAGATGAAGCCAACGCTTTACTGGCCGCTCTTACTCCACGCAGCCCGCTGCAAATTCAAGCGCAAACAATTGATATCGATAAAATGATGTCCATGCTGGCAAAAACTCGCATTGTCATTTCCGAAAAACAATTGCTCCTAAACGGTTCGGCTGTGGATGCAATCAACTACCCTCAAGCGAACCGTATTGACCTTTATGGTCCCCGATGGTCGATGATGAATTCACAACAAAGACATCGCTTGATCCTCCATGAACTTTTAGGTCTTTGCGGCTATCAAGATCCTCAATACAAAACCTCCCAACAACTTTTCGAAATTGTTGGAATTGGAAACAATTGGGACCGTGGCTATCGTCCTGCTTGTAAAGAGAACAGACTTCTGACGCCCGCTCAATCATTGGAAATGGTCACGATACTTAAAAGTTTTACTAAAAGTAGCACCACAAACTTCTCCATCACACTGAACGAATTCGAATGTATCTATGGCTATGATATTGCCAACTTGCCTGTGAATAGATGCATTTTGAAACCCGAGCCTTCCTATCAGCAAAGTGCCGATCTGATCAACGTTTTGCAAAAATTGAAAGTCGCCAGTTATACTCAATTTGGGGTGCTGACGGAAACTTTTGAGATCTTTGGACTTCACTGCCAAACGGATGCAGCTCGTGGCGGCGCCTCCTGCACATTGCATGCGTATTGGAATCAGGGCTGCGCAAAACACATGGACCTTTAAAAGCTCTTTCAAGAGCCAGCCCAAGGGCTGTATTTACGATAGTCATTGGGCGATCTTCGTTTTCTCTGAAAGAATAATTTCATGGAAGACTTCGAATCGCCTCAATCCATTCCTTCCCCCTTAGAAACCATGCAAGCCATGGGCTTAGACTACAGCGTGGGGGCTTTAATTGCTGGCACTCTTTTCGGTCTGATTGGCATCTGGATGTTTCGTAAAGGAAAACGCGAAGCCCACATGCCCAATGTGATCATCGGCATTAGCCTCATGGTCTATCCACTTTTTGTGACCAGCACTTTGTACACGTGGGTGGTCGGCGTCCTTCTGTGCGGAGTTTCTTATTACTATTGGCCTTATTAGCTAATCAAGCTGGGTCAGACTCTTGGGTTGATGCAAAGGCTCGGCCTCGGGAAATTTCCACTCCCCTTTAAGTAATGAATCCTGGGGTCGATACAAGCGCACGGTATAATTCCAACCCTTCATAATGGGCAAACAGTTGACCACGTCCTTTTTGCATTCTCCGAATTGAATCGTGACGGTCCCATCGTCGGCTTTCTTGGCCGTGATATTATTTACGGAATAGGCATTGCGTTCATTCTTAACAAAGTATCCGGCGGCGTTGTAAACGCTGACTGACCAGAATCCATCCACCGGAACTCGCCCCACGGTCAATCGATAGGCCGTCTTGCCGCTGTTGTCGCGCGGCTCAACACCGATGTACATCGATTCCTCTTTGGGATTTCCTCCCCACCCCACGGCTGTCCCCAGCAAATGGGCAATGGGATTTACTTCTGCTTGATCGCCAAAAGCATTATTAAAGTCAGAGCCTTTCATGGCTGCCAATTGCTTTAACAGGCTTCGCACTTTTTTTAAGGAAGTCTGATCGTAATTTGGAATAACAAAGGTCCCATGACCTGCTTGTTCGATCCCAATTTGATCCTGAGCTGCATGTGCCATCTTCATGTCTTGCGGATCGCTGGGGTTTGCCAGAGTCCGAACCAGCAACACCATATAGCGAGTCCCGGTTTTGTCTTTAGTATAGGTGTATTTTCCAGGTGCATGGATCATTTTCGAAATATAGTGATCTTGATTCACATCCCCCACCGCCATATAGCGTGATCCCAAATCAGGCAAAGTCACGGTTACAGGACCAGCCTCGAGATCAAACACCCCCACTGAATAAAGAGTGTCGCGATTCATTCGCACAACATTCTGATTCTCGATGGGAGTCATCTTGCGTTGATGAACAAGTTTTCCAACGCCAGATTCTTTCACCAGATTTTCCATGTAGTTATCAGTTTCAGCGCGAACAAAATTATCAATGCTGACCGGAATGGCAGGACCAGAATAGGAATTCAATGCAAACATTGAGATTATCAAGAAACAATAAAGAGGTTTCATCGCATCATCTCCAAAATTTCTAATTACACTCAGTTCGCTACGATCCTTTGTTTAGGACAAGACTGGTTCCCATCGTCTTGTAAAGAAGCACGGCAGCAACCCCACGAAACTCCAGCTGTTATAAAGACACACTTGCGGCTCGACATGAATCCATCTTTACTTATGTATCTGTTACTGTTACATTTCTGAAGATCTTTACCTTCAACAAAGGACTTCTCAATGAATCTGTTTTATTCTCCTGGTGCCTGCGCTCTTGCATCTCAAATCGCTCTTCGTGAAGCGGGTTTGAATTTTGAACTTATTAAAGTTGATCTTAAAGCAAAAGAGTACGCTGGCGGCGACTATAAAAAAATCAATCCAAAAGGCTACATCCCCGCGCTGCAACTTCCAAACGGACACTTGATGACCGAAGGTGCTGTGATCTTGCAATGGATCGCAGACCAAGTTCCTGAAAAAAATCTTTTGCCAAAATACGGAACAATGGAACGCTACAAAGCAATGGAATGGCTTAACTTTATCGCGACTGAAATCCATAAAGGTTTGGGTTCCTTGTTCGGCGGCGCAGTCATGAACGAAGAAACCAAGGAACAAATCAAAGGAAAAGTGCAATTGCGCTTGGCAGTTTTGGATAAACACCTGCAACAAAACCCATACATCTTGGGCGAGAACTTTTCGGTTGCTGATGCTTACGCTTACAATGTTCTTCGCTGGACTGGTTTGGTAGGGGTTGATATCGCCCAGCACTCTGCTTTGCAAAAATTCATGAGCACAATGACTGAACGTCCGACAGTAAAAGAAGCTGTTGCGGCGGAAGGCATCCGTCTTTAAATAAAAAAAAAAGAGCGCAGGGAACTGCGCTCTTTTTCTACTTATTTTGACCGGACTTTACTTACTGCCTTGCAGGATCTCCACAAGCTTACGCCCGACACTGTGAGCAGACTGAGGGTTTTGTCCCGTAACCAAGCGACCATCCACGACCACTTTGTCCTCCCAGTTTTTTCCACCTTCATACTTGGCACCACGTTCTTGAAGTTTCGATGCTAACAAAAATGGAACCACTTTCGTCAAACCCACCTCGGCTTCTTCACCGTTGGTGAAACCGTTGACTCTTTTTCCTTTGATCAAATAATCGCCGTTGGAAAGCTTAATATCAACCAAAGCAGCAGGTCCGTGACAAACAGCCGACACAATTCCACCATTCTCATAAATACCTGCCGCCACACGGCTCAAATCCGGATTTGCAGGAAAATCCCACATTGCACCGTGCCCGCCCGCAAAATGAATCAGACGGTATTGCTTCGGATCTACTTTTGAAAGAGGCAAAGTCTGCTGGATTTCCTTCATCACCACTGCGTCTGCCAAAAACTTTGCATTGTCGTCGTCTTTAACTTCACGACTGCCTGGATCCATGGGAGCCGCGCCACCTTGAGGACTTGCGAAATCCACCTTATACCCGGCTTTTATCAAGGGATAATAGACGTGAGTCACTTCTGACAAATACCATCCTGTGGGTTTGCCAGTGTCTCCTAATTTGTCATGACTGGAGATTACGATCAAAGCACGATTTTCCATAACAACCTTCTTGTTTTGAGCTTGAGAAATATGTGTACTAAATACGAGACCAATAAGAGCTGAACCAATAACTTTGAGCATTCTATGCCTCCCAATGAGTTTCTATACTCACAAGGCTGCCATTCTGCTGATCATAAATCCAATTCATTGTTTTCATATTAGCTATCGATTATACTCATATCAGAGGTTCTATGAAAAAGCCGCTCGACTTAAATCTATTGTTTGTCGTTGACAGTCTGTATCGCACGCAAAATGTCTCAAAAACTGCACAAGAGCTGAATGTCACCCAATCCGCCATCAGCCATGGGCTTAAAAAAATTCGGGAACACTTTAATGATCCTCTCTTTGTCAGAGCCTCTAAAGGAATGACTCTGACTGACACAGCGAAAAGACTCAGACCCAAGATTGAAAACCTGGTGCAACAGGCGTTGGCCTTGTCACAAGAAAACGAAATGTTTGATCCTTTGAAGGTTGCGGAACGAATCACCATCGCCACTTCCGACTATATCGAAATCTTAGTGATGCCTGCGATTTTAAAAAGAATCAAAACGGAAGCACCCCACCTTCAGGTTTCCATCCGCCCCACTCGTGGGGAATTTCCCAAGGCCGAGTTGGAAGATGGCACATTTGATATGGCAATAGCAGGATTTTACAAAAATCTGCCAGAAGGATTTTACGAAACGAAGGTCTTGGAAGACACGTTTTCCACTGCCCATCGCAAAAAACATCCAAAAATTCAGGGTGAGCTCAAGGAAAGCCAATTTTATGATTTAGATCACGCGTTGATCACGCTGCAGGGAGATTTCAAAGACAATTTGGAAAAGAAATTTTCCAATAAAAAGCTCAGCCGCAACATCGTCTTTGGCTCTTACAGTTTTACGGGAATGGCTTTTACATTATCACAGTCCGATTTGGTCCTGACTGCACCCACTTTGTTACTGGAAAAATACAAAGAGTTTTTTCCGATTCAAATTCAGCCCACACCGTTTCCCATGGGAAATATCAATCTGCGCATGGTCTGGCATTCGCGCACGCACAAGGATCCTTTGCGTGCGTGGTTCAGAAACTTGATAAAGACTGAGCTTGCCAAAGTTTCAAAATAAAAAAAGCCCGGGACATTGTCCTGGGCTTTTTTTGCTAACCTTGTCTGGCAAAATCCCGCCTTAGTGGCGACGGCGTTCGTTTTGCTTCTTTAGAATCATTCGGAAAGGACCACCGCATACATTGTCGGTGCCATTGTCTCTCAGCACAATCGCAGCTGACTTTCTTGGTCGCGCTATTGGCTCCGGTGTGGGAGCGGACATTTCCATTTGCAAGGTATTGCTGCGCGCACCTTGCAACTGCATTCCGTACTCATTCACCAAAGTTGTTTGATTGATCGTGAAAATGCCATTATTAGCAGAGTAAGTTCCTTGACCATACATCAAGCAATTCTGCATACAGCGATAGTCCGCACTCACTTCTTGAACGTAGGAGCCATCGGCATTGAAAGTAAAGGAAATCGCAGTGTCTTCAATACGGCTTGTTGCATATTCATTTACACAACGAATGGTCGCATTGTAAACACCCGGTTGAATTTGATTAACATAGACTCCGTTATTTGGACCCTGACCTTGTTCGTAAGGACCAATGACAGTGGGTTGTGGGTAAACGGCATTATTTGGATTGCCACCACCGCCACCGGAATTTCCAGTACAAGCGACCATTGCTACCGCCACAATCATCAAAGAAAAAACTGATTTAATGTTATTCACAATTCACTCCACCATTAAGTTAAAAATAAACCTAAACTTTATAAAAAATCTTTCCTAGTGACGTTGTGGTCCGCCATCTTTCGTCAAATACAAATCCATCGGTCCACCGCATACATTGTTACTGCCAGCATCTGTCAGGATGATCACACCCGACCGCCTGGAGGTCACAGGACTTTGCTTACGCGTATAAGTTGTATTGCGCACACCCTGCACGATCGAACGATTATTAGAAACGATCTGTCTTTGATTGAAAGTCACGCCTTCTGCTGAAGAAATAAACGTGCCTTCGCCGCGCATATAGCAATCCTGCTGACAGCGGCTTTCCAGATTGATGATCTCTTGAACATAGTCACCGTTGCGCTTTAAAGAAAATTTGATCGCAACGTTTGGCAGGTTTTGTGTAGCGGCTTCATCCGCACAAGACACTAGAGCACTATAAGTCCCAGGCTCGTCTGCCATTTGCTGAACATAAGGACCGACTGGTTGATTCGCACGGGGCGCGACTGAATCTCCGGACTTTCCACTGTTTTCTTTGCTGGAGTTACAACCAACCACAGCCAAAGCCACAACCATCACTGAAAATAATGTTCTAAATGATCTCACCGTGCACTCCGAAGCTTGTTAAAGAGACAACACGTGGAAATTTATACCATAGAATGTAAAAAGCCTCAGGGCTCCCTGAGGCTGACTGCAATACTTACCTGACTGTTTAATCTTTAGACAGCGCCATCCGCCTCTAAAGCTCTTTAAGCGTGTTTTGGATCCAGGTCATTTGGGATTTCACATAAACCGCACCGGAAGTATATCCACAAGGGTTGGATTCGGTTCCCTCAACATAGGAGTTCACCCCATAAAGTTGCAACTCAGAACCCACCTGAACGAATAATGGCCCGCCTGAATCACCGCTACAAACACCGTTATAAGACTGTTGAGTGATCAAGATCGAATCCCGCTGAACAGTGATGTTTTTTAAGGATTTCGTGGTTATACGCAAAATTCCCGCATCATTGCCATTTGAGGACGTAATACCATATCCTGCCAGCGTCACCGTTTCTGAGGTAATTTCCTGGGTCCCATCATAGATTTTGCTAACGCTATAGTTGGATGGAATCGGTCTCGGCAAACGCACCAACGCCAAGTCATATTGGTCATGATTTTCGTCATAATCAGTATTGAATTTAAAAGAACTGGCCTGAATCACAGGATTATTCTGAACATCTACTATATTAAGGCCAAAGGCCACTTTCACTTTAACGGCGTTTTGCACGCAATGTGCTGCTGTTAAAATCACATCTTCTTTAATCGGCGTACCTGTGCACAAATTGGTTCTGCCACTCGCATTATATGAAACCACCATAAGAACGCGACTTGCAATCACGTCCATGGGTTTCACAACTCGCCCACCTATAATTCCATCGGCATTTTGATCCAGTCGAACAGATGAGTCGTTGGATTGAACATCAGAACAGGCGCTTAAAATGAATAATGAAAGCAAGAGGAAGTATTTCATCCGAAAGCTTTTATCACAAAAAAATAAGAGCCTCAGAAATCCTGAAGCTCTTGGCAATGCTTATCTAAATGTAAAAAAATTAAACACCAAAACGGTGCCAGGTCCTATTTCTGTATGCACAGCGTCCGTAAATGGAGCCTTGCACCTACCAACCGATCTGTTGGCAATAATTTGTTCTGACGAGGTAATTGAGGGCTGAAACCTGGGCTTTTAAACCTACGTGGTCTTTTTCCACGTAAACGAAAGTTTTGCGGTCGTCGGATTTGAACATTAAGACGTTTTCGTCGGAACTTTGGTAATCGTACTTAACGACCTTGGTCACCAATGTTTCGCCCTGGCCAGAGATTTTCATAGTCAGGGAGTCGCGACAGTCCTGAATCAAAGTGACTGTGTCAGCTCCTTTAAGATCGCCAGAAGTAATGGGGCAACGGTAAATACCGGAAGCGAAAGAAACAGAAGATGCGATTGTCATTGCGAACATCAAGACCAAAGATTTCATAAAGACCTCACCATGTTGATTAAATTCAATATCAATATGGTGAGGGAACTTTTTAACTTAAGCCACAACTACCGCAGCGCAGAACCGCTGCGGTTTCGCAGTATTGGAAATTACGGCAATGGAACTGGAAGATCGCTGGTGTTACCAGAGCATCTGGCCTGGAGATCATTGATGGCCTTTGTAGATCCATTCAATGCGAAGTTCATAGACTCCAAAAGGACTTTGGAGCCATCGGTTTTTACTGCTGTTAATTTCAACTGAAAGTTCGAAGCTTTTTTAAGATCGCTCAGGAAAGAGTTGGAAGTTGCATCCGAATTCACGATGTAGTTATTCGCAGACAACTCCCAACGTTCATTTTGATAGTCCACGGAATTCAATTTTCCATCCGTGCGCAAGGAACCTTTAGCGACGATGACAGCACCTTGTGCCGCCAAGTATGTTTTTTCAGCAAGATTGATAGACCAGCTGGTTTTTGTAGTCACTGGATCACAGCTTAACACTAAAGTAGCGCCACTGTTTTCATCCTTCTTAAATGCCACGACTTTGCGCTGACCAGCACCATCTACTGTATCTTTGACAACCCATGGTTTACCGGCATCCGAAGATCCACCACCGCCACCAGAAATACGATTAAATACGTACATCTCGCTTTTCGAGGATATAATTACGTCGCCATTTGAACGAACCGTCAGAGTAATACGCGCCCAGCCTCCGCCCTCACTGCGTTCACAAAAAGATCCGGAACAATTCATATAGACGGTTTCATTTCGAGTGTCAGGACTCCAAAACGCCCCCGGAAATACCAACCTAATTTGATTAGAAGGTAAATCTGTGATTACCATAAGACTGTTAGAACGATCTTTCCCGCTGATGGCGTCGCCATTATAAGATGCGGCAAGATACTCTCCGCCAATACCGGCATGAGCCAGAGAACCAAATAAAATCGCGCCTAAAATAACTAAAACAAAATGTTTCAAGTAAGCCTCCGTGAGCCCCATGCTCTAATTCAGGAGCCTGCCGTATATTTCAAAAGCAAGGAGAGGTCCATCAAAGAAAAATGGGCACGTAGAAAAAGTGGTGACCACAGCGAACCACAGTGTCGCCTCACCTGGTCAACACTTCTTTTAAGCGATTGGTAGAACATCCAAATCTTTAGGTTTAATTTTGCGCAAGTCTTCGGGAATAGCTTTTAAGATCGCCTCGCCCAAGGCGTCGACCAGTTCACTTTTATAGTGTTCACGACGGCACACCAAACCGATTTCTCGGGCTGGAATCGGTCTTTCGAATTGCACGATTTGACTGCGCTCCCCTACGGTATGAGTTGCCAGTTGTGGCAACAACGTATAACCACCATAAAGATCGACTAAGTTTTTAAGAGTTTCCAAGGAGCCACTTTCAAACTTGTATTTGCGTTCCGTGCCTTTTTTCTTTTTGATCGAGCACAGATCTAAAACTTGATTGCGCAGGCAGTGCCCTTCTTCAAGCAACCAAATGTCATCCATCGACAAGGAATGATATTTGATCTTCTTTTGCTGGGCATATTCATGATTCTTATCACACAGGACATAGAACGGCTCATAGTACAGTGGGTATTCAAACATTCCCGCAATTTGCGTGGGAGTCGCTAACACTCCCACGTCGATTTCATCTTTATTAAGGGCTTCAATGATTTGATCTGTTTGCATTTCTTTGATGTTCAGCTCCAGATCTGGAAGCATTTCTACACAGACCGGTAAAAGTCGTGGCAACAGATATGGCGCAATCGTCGGAATGATCGCGACCGTTAAAGTCCCCTTACGAGATCCCTTGGTACCTTCCAATAAAATCGATTCAATTTTGCGCGCCTCAAACAAGACCGTCTGCATTTGAGAAATAAGCTTTTTGCCCGCGTCCGTGAGAAGAATCGGTTTTTTTGAGCGATCAAAAATCACCACGCCCAATTCATCCTCGAGCTTTTGGATTTGCATACTCAGTGTCGGTTGAGTCACGAAACAGGCCTCTGCGGCCTTCGCAAAGTGTCCATACTTATGGACAGCCATCACATATTCGAGCTGCGTCAAAGAAAAGTTCACCTTTAATTTCACCGTAAACCCCTTGTCTTATAAGGATTCTACGCTGATAGATAAAATCTATCAAGACATATTTATAATCTATTTTACTAATGGTCTCGGATCTTCTAGTCTAAGCAAGTAGCCGACGATTTAAAACGGTTTTGACCTGTAAGGGGTCCACTATAAACACCGCTATTCTTAAGGAGAATACATGCAAACATTGATCAACACGCAAGTGCCTGACTTTAAAGTTCAAGCTTACCACCACAACGATTTCAAAACTGTGACTCAAAATGACCTTAAAGGTAAATGGTCTATTTTCTTCTTCTACCCAGCTGACTTTACATTCGTGTGCCCTACTGAACTAGGTGACATGGCTGACAAATACGCTGACTTCCAAAAATTGGGCGTAGAAGTTTACGGCGTATCTACTGACACTCATTTCACGCACAAAGCATGGCATGATGCTTCTGATACAATCAAAAAAATCAAATACCCAATGTTGGCAGACCCGACTTTCCAATTGACTCGCGCATTCGGCGTGCACATTGAAGAAGAAGGTTTGGCTTACCGTGGTACTTTCTTGGTGAACCCAGCTGGTAAAATCGTATTGGCTGAAGTTCAAGACAACGGTATCGGCCGTAACGCTGATGAGTTGTTCCGTAAAACTCAAGCGGCTCAATACATCGCTGCAAATCCAGGCGAAGTTTGCCCAGCTAAATGGACTCCAGGTAAATCTACTTTGAAACCTGGTTTGGACCTTGTAGGTAAAATCTAGTTCTATTTTTTGAACGTTCAATGGCTGGTGCGGCGGCTCTCTCCTCCGCACCAGCTCTCCATGCGACGATTTTAAAGGTTCTATTCAACTTTGGATGGCAGCTTTAAAGTCGTTTTTTATTAAGGAGGCTCTTTATGTTAGATTCTTCACTCCGCGAACAACTTGTTTCAGTCTTTGGCAAACTTGAAAAGCCAGTAGAACTCGTCATCGACAACAGCACCCATGAAGATCACAAAGACCTTCTGGAAATGTTAAATGATGTTGCTGAGACATCTTCAAACATCACAGTTAAAGAATCAGGCAACAGTTCTCCTGTTCCTGCTTTTCATATTGCTTACCAAGGCAAGCCTACTGGCATTTCATTTAAAGGCATTCCTGGAGGTCACGAGTTCACTTCACTGATCCTGGCGATCTTAAATACAGATGGCAAAGGTAAATTGCTGGATAGCTTGCTTGCTGATCGTGTGAAGCGTTTAAAAAAAGGCATCACCGTTCAAACGTTTATGTCTTTGACTTGTGAAAACTGCCCTGAAGTGGTTCAAGCTTTGAACTTAATCACCCTTGCTCATGGCAACATGAAGCACGAAGTGATCGATGGTGGCTATGTTCAAGACGAAGTTCAAAAATTGGGCATCCAAGGTGTCCCAAGCTTGGTTGGTAATAACAAAATGTTCCACTCAGGTCGCATCAGTGTTTTGGACTTGATCGAAAAATTAGAAAAAACTTATGGCATCGACGAGAACGCTTCAACTCAACCTTCAGAGCCCGTGAACAAAAACTTGGGTCACTTTGATGTCTTAGTTATTGGTGGTGGACCTGCGGGTGCATCGGCTGCGATCTATTCTGTGCGTAAGGGTTTAAGTACTGCTTTGATCACAGAGAAAATCGGTGGCCAGGTTCAAGAAACCAAAGGCATCGAAAACTTAATCGGCGTAACTTACACAGAAGGCCCTCAGCTGGCGGCGCAATTAAACCAACACGTGGCAAGTTATCCTGTTCGCGTTTTGGAAAACCGCCGAGTTAAAACTATCAAAACTGAAGGCAAAATCAAAACGGTCGAGCTTGAAAGTGGCGAGCACTTGGTGGCGGACTCCATCATCGTCACGACTGGTGCTAAATGGCGCGAATTGGGCGTTGAAGGCGAAAAAGAATACATGGGCCGTGGTGTGGCGTACTGCCCGCACTGTGATGGTCCGTTCTATAAAGGGAAAAAAGTTGCGGTTATCGGCGGAGGAAACTCCGGCGTTGAAGCAGCGATTGACCTTGCGGGCATCGTGCGCGAAGTGGTGGTTATCGAATATAACAACGAATTGAAGGCGGACCGCATCCTGGTTGATAAACTAAAATCATTGCCAAACGTTTCCGTAATCACGGGTGCGAAAACTGAAAAAGTCATTGGTGACGGTCAAAAGGTTCATCAATTGGAATATACAGATCGCGCATCGAACAAACTTGAAAAGTTGGATCTTGATGGTGTGTTCGTGCAAATCGGGTTAGTTCCAAACAGCCAATTCCTAAAAGGCACGGTAGAGCTTACTAAGTTCGGTGAAATCATCACCGATGAAAAATGCCGCACGAACGTTAAAGGCATTTACGCTGCTGGTGATGTGACAACAACGCCGTACAAACAAATTGTAATCGCAATGGGCGAAGGTGCTAAAGCCGCTTTGGCAGCGTTCGAAGATCGCATGTACGATCACGCTTAATGAATCAGATCTCGCAGGTCAAATTTTTGCCCTGCGAGTTTTTTGTCTTGTTCTATTAAGATTCTTTTCAACCCACCGTAGTTTCGTCCAAGCTGCATCATCGATGCCTCATGGACCACTTGCATCTGTAAGGACAGCATATTCATTTCATAGACAGAATTAGCCTCATCTGGGGATAGTTGATTATCGTCATTCGGAGAATACAGAGTACTTTCCATCCTCTTAAGGGATTCTTCGTCGAAATGATCAGAACCATTCACAGCTAAATACTTGTAAAAATTTGTTGCCGGAATCTCACCAAGTAAGACCGTCTGTCCCGCTAATACCTTGCGAGTCAGATATTCGATCTCCTGCGTACTCAAAGAACGTTTCAATAAGAAAGCAATTCCTCGAGGCCATAACTTTCCAAAATTACCGATGTATCTAAGAATCTCGTGAACCTGTAATGCGCAACGATCTTGAGCCGAAAGAGCACGATACATCTGCGAGTTCACCAACAGCACTTGTTGTGGCAGTGACGCTGCGATTGGCGGCTGAACGGCGTAGGATGCAATGGGCTTTTGATAATCTGCTGGCAAGGTCGAACTGTATAAATCACTGGCCGACAACTGCGTGACATCCCAGGCGTATCCAGTTCCAAACGGTGAGGGCAAAACGACTCTTGAAAGATGCAGACTTCCCCGATTCAGTGGCATGTCCGTTAGGACAACAGTGAGTCTCAAATTTTCAGGTTTCAAATACTGCAAAAGCACATTATCTTGGCGGCTAAGTTTCGCGGCAGCACAAGAAAAGAACTCTTCATTCGATACAGAGGTCCCTTTGTTTGAAACAAAGTTCCCTCGGCTGGTCATAATTTTGCGGTAAGTTTCTCTATCAAATCGGATCAGCGGAGTTCGATCAGCAACAGCCAAATCTAAAAATCGTAGCTGACCTTGCGCTGTCATCACTCCCACACCGCCACCACCGTCAAGCCCCGGGCCACCTAACGACAGTTGGCTTGATACCTGGGAACTGTGCTTTGCAGAATCAATAAGGCCCTTTTGTTCTGCAGCAGCACTCATTGACTCTTGACGTCTCCAATTATCCAGCGCGGCCGAAAGTTCCACTTTTGTAACTGAACGACTCTCTGAATGCTCCAATTGACTTGCAGACGATGCCGTCGCAGGAGCGACAAACGTCGCAAACACGCATATAAGTTCGACAGTCTTGCTCAGCCAGCTATTCATAAAGCGCCCTCAGGTATAATCAAAAATAAATGCAAGTCAGGGGCCACAATTTGCTCCCTGACTTTCCTGTTTCCTTAGGATTAATCCAAAATGATTGTATCCAAAAAAGCCTTTACGTCAGCAAGGGCGGCAATACCCTTTCTTAGCTCGATCAAACTTTTTGTTGGATTTGCGCACTTATCATCGGCCGCTTTAATCGCGTTAATATAAACATGAAGATTTTCGAGATGACTATCGGCCTCTGCGGTTTGCAACTCCGGAACTGTTTTTAACGTCTGCTCAGTCACTTGAATTGCAGCCCCCAGGGCAACCAAATTCATCGCGCTGGCTTTAACTGCGTTGCAGTTTTCTTTAATGACTTGATATCTTTTGCCATACTGAAAGTAATTCAAGCTGTTATAGTAATAGGCTCTGTCGCGCATTTGATTCGCATCTTGGTTCAACATTTCATAAGAAGTCGACACAACATTTTTAAATGCCCATAGGTCCGCTCTTTCCTTTGAACTCAGATCACTTGCCTTCGCAGTCAAAGTCGCCAACACCACCAACACAGATACCATTAATTTTGCTTTCATTTAAAACTCCTTTAGTTTTGTTTTTAAGTACGTCTCAATCCGATACATGGAAGATAACGCAGCGCGCCCTCGAGCGCGATAATTGAGTTCTTATTAAGTAACCTGAAAATTAGCCGATTAGTTAATATAGATATTTAAACCATTGATTTTAATGGATTTAAGATGACAAAAAGTTTCGATATTTTTACTCATTCTGACACCGCAAGCCTGCTTCGGGGGTTCATCACGGCGCAGCCTCAAAAGGGTCGCGGGTTGGTAAAACAGCTGGCCGAGCACTTAGGTGTCGCATCTCCCCAGGTCAGTCAGTTTTTATCGGGAGTAAAAACCATCACCATGGATCAGGCTTACCTTATTGGTCGCTATTTCTCGTGGTCAGAACTTGAAATGGAGTACTGGCTGACATTGGTGGATTGGGAACGCGCCTCTCATCATGAAGTTAAAAAGCATTTCAAAAAGAAATTAGAAACGATCAAACAAGAATCTCTTAAAGTCTCAAAGGCTGTCTCCGCCACGACAGAATTAAGTGATGCCGACAAGGGACAGTTTTATTCCTCATGGATTTATTCAGGGATTCGTCTGTACTGCTCGCTAGGAAATGGCAAACGCATCGAAGAGATCCATCAGGCCTTTCCGGAATTTTCCGCGAGCGACATTAACATTGTTGTGGAGTTTCTGCTGCAGCGACAATTGCTTAAAAAAACCGGTCTGCTTTACGAAATGGGCACGCAAAGAACCTTTGTTCCGAAAGGCTCCCCATTTTTAAAACAACACCAAGCCAATTGGCGCCTTCGATCCATCGAACGCGCGAACTTTCTGACTGACGAAGAATTGATGTTCACCGCTCCCCTCTCCATTTCCCAGGAGGGATTTAAAAAAGTTCGCCGCGAATTGCAGGAATGGATCAAAAACATCTCTGATAATTTGGTTGCGTACGGTGACGCTGAGCAAGTCGCCTGTCTGAATATTGATTTTTTCCAAATCATTTCAGAACGCGCAAAGTCCAAGTAAATTTAATTTGTTAAATTTTCGACGCGGCAGTTTTGCCGCGCTTTGATTCTGAACTTCTCTAAGCTTTCACTCCCCTTGATGTAAAAGATTCTTATCACAAATAGGAGTCTTTATGAAAAAACTGGTTCTATCCCTGATTGCTCTTTCCTTCGCGGGTGCGGCTTACGCCGCTGACACTCAAAAATTTCACAACCTTGGTTTTTCTGCAGATGGTAATTTCTATGCCTATGCCACGTCTGCTGTTAGCGACGGCTCCGGCGCCGGTTATGCCGATATCTTTATCAAAGAAGTTAATGAATATGACCGCAAAGAAGTCTTAAAAGTAAGTCGTTCCACGGAAGAAGGCGCGGAAGGCGACGAACGAGCCGCCTTGAAACTTGCCTTGCAATCGGTGAACTTCGTCAGCTTTGGCGGTTTAGTACCGAACTCTATAAGGGGCGAAACGCTCATTCCGAAAGCCACAAACGAAATTACGATCGACAACTACAACGGAAAATTCCACTATTCGCTAAAGACTGTTGCGCCTCGTTTTCCAAATAAAATGTGCAGCGAAGACTGGAAAGTTACGAACACTCGTTTGGAACTGACACTGACAAAAACAGATTCCAATGGCAAAACTGAATCGAAAGTTATATTTAATGACTATGACGAACCAGGCGCACGTATCTGTGCACAGAACCACAAAATCGCCAAAGTGATCCGCCACGGCGATAAGATCATGTTTGTGATCTCCTATGACAGCCCTGGCTGGGAAGGCATGGACCACGACTTCGTTGTTGTCGCGACAAAACTACACTAGTACGTCGATAGTTATTGGCTGACGCGGCACGAATCCTTGCATTTTGCCGCGAAGCCGACAAGTATATCCAACCATGACAGAAACCACTCCCGCGACTCAACAAGCAAAACCTGAAAATAGCTGGCTCAATTTAATCTTTAACATTTTGTTACCGGTTTTGATCCTGAACAAACTGACGAAGCATATCGGGCCATTTAATGCTTTGGTTTTGGCATTGGCCTTCCCGTTGATCTACGGGATCTATGATTTGTTGAAACGTAAAAAAGTAAACGCGTTCTCAATCCTGGGTTTATTAAACGTCGGTTTAACTGGCGGACTTGCGGTCATCGGCATCCACGGGTTCTGGTTTGCGGTCAAAGAAGCGGCATTCCCGTCTCTGGTGGGTCTTTTCGTGTTCGGTTCAGCCTTCACTAAAAAACCATTTATCGAAAGCTTGTTCCTTAATCCCGGCGTGATGAAGGTGGATCTTTTAGAAGAGAAATTAAAAGAGCACGGCAAACAAGCCGAATTCCACGATCACATGAGAAAAGCCACAATGTGGCTTTCTATGAGTTTCGCCTTCAGTGCAGTTCTGAATTTTGTTCTGGCCAGAAAGATCTTCCTGGATATCGATGCAAATCTGACAGCAGAAGCTCAATCCATCATCTTAAACGAACAGATCGCCAAAATGACCACATGGTCCATGGCTATCATCATGGTCCCATCCATGATCTTCCTGTTGGGTATCTTTTGGTACTTAATGAAGGGCGTAAAAGAATACGCCGGCCTTAACACCGACGAACTCCTCAAATCCTAGAAATCTCCCGATTCGAAGTTTCCTGGAGGTGGTGGCGGAGGTGGAATGAACTCGCTGCCGTTGTTGAAACCATTATCAAAGCCCGTTGGCATAGGTGGCGGTGGTGGTGGCGGAACATCCCCGAAGTCTTCTGGAGACACATTCGGAGCTGGTACGTAGCCATCACTAAAGTCATCAAATGTCGGCGGAGGTGGGAAGGACGAGTTGCCAGAATTGAAACTTCCTCCCCCACCGCGGCCCGAACCTGACGAAGCGCTGCTTCCGCCTGGCGAAGTCCCGAAATGGCGTTTTGCAAAATCAAAACGTGGTCGCTCCTGATCAAGCCCTAACTCCTGCGCCAATGTCGGCAGGCCCTTGGCTTCACGATCCAATTCCTTGTTTTTAGCAGACTGCGCTGCAAAAGCTTTACGAGTTTCCTCATAGGCTTGCGCTTGTGCTTTTTTCTGTTTTTCCCATTCACGATACTGTGGACTGGATTCGTCCATAGCGGGAACGTCCTTGGGCTTATTCTTTTTGTATTCAGCTAAATCGCGGTCTTTTTCCGAAGCCCATTGCTCTTGTTCTTCGAGATAAGCACGCTTCCCGCCTTCGCGCGCTTCATCAAAGCGGCTCAGCTTACTTTGATGCTCAGCAAAACCGCGCAAGCGTTCCTCTTCCGCATCCATTGCACGCGCAAGGGTTGCCGATACCGTGAGACTCAAAATAAGAAGAAGACAACGAGGAGGATTCATTCTTGACCCAGTCTATCAGGAGCCTTCCTTTTTTTTGAGCAAACAAAAAAAGATGCTCGACCTTTGTCCAATAACTTAATAACGTAGGCCCTTGCATCAAGGAGCATCAATGGACGCAATGCAGAGCATCGGAATCTTCGCCGCACAGACCTTCTTAATCCTCTTTGCTATTTTGGCAGTCATCATCGTGATCGCCATCCTTGCTGCGAAAGCCGGCCACAAAACAGAAGTTGAAGTGGAACTTTTGCATAAGAAATACAAAGGTTTCCGCAATCTCCTTAAAGCACACACGGTCTCTAAATCCGAGCGCAAAGAACTTAAGAAAAAACTTAAAGCAGAACGTAAAGCTCATGAGGCAAAGTCTCAAGGTCACGAAAAGAAAATCTTCGTGGTCGACTTTGAGGGCGACGTGAAAGCCTCGGCGGTTGAGAACTTGCGTGAAGAGATCACAGCGGTGCTAACAATTGCCACTCCTCAAGACGAAGTTGTCGTTCGTGTGGAAAGCCCGGGCGGTGTGGTTCATGGTTACGGCTTGGCGGCTTCCCAGCTTTTGCGCGTTCGTGAAAAAAACATTCCTTTGACTGTTTGCGTGGATAAGGTTGCTGCCAGCGGCGGTTACTTGATGTCTGTGACAGCTAACAAAATCCTATGCGCTCCTTTTGCGATCGTTGGATCCATTGGTGTGGTGGCTCAAGTTCCAAATCTTCACCGTGTTTTGAAAAAACACGACGTGGATTTCAAAGAATACACTGCAGGCGAGTACAAACGCACCGTGAGCCTTTTGGGCGAGATCACTCCTAAGGGTGAGGAAAAGTTTAAACAGCAACTTGAAGACACCCATGTGTTGTTCAAGGGCTTTGTGGGTAAATTCCGTCCACAGCTTAATTTAGAAGAAGTTGCCACAGGCGAATACTGGTATGGCGAACAAGCTATCAGTAAAGGTCTCGTGGATGAAATTCGTACGAGCGATGATTATTTGATGACGTTGGCAGACCAACACCAAGTGATCAAAGTGAAGTTCGAACAAAAACAGTCTATCGGCGATAAACTGACAGGGATTTTAGGGAAAGCCATGAAAAAGGGCGCCCTTTCCATCGTCGAAGAACTAGAAACACGTCGTTTCCTTTAAAGAGGTACATAGATAGTGCAAGAAACTCCTGTTATCGAAGTCAAAAATCTTGAAACGACCTTCGTAACGAAGGCTGGCCCATTTAAGGCCGTGAACAACATTTCTTATTCGATCAACAAAGGCCAAACCATGGGCATCGTGGGAGAATCAGGTTGCGGTAAATCCGTCACTTCGTATTCCCTGATGCGTTTGATTGAAAGACCGGGCACAGTGACTGGTGGCCAGGTTTTACTAAACGGCCGCGATCTTTTAAAAATCAATGAAGCGCAAATGGAAGAGGTCCGTGGCGGCGAAATGGCCATGATCTTCCAGGAGCCGATGACAGCGCTGAATCCGGTTCTGACAATCGGTCGTCAAATGGACGAACAGATCATGCGCCATAAAAAGTGCACACAAAAAGAATCCAAAGAACGCGCGATCGAAATGCTTCGCTTGGTGGGGATCCCCTCCCCGGCGGAACGTTACAATTCTTACCCACACCAACTTTCGGGTGGCATGAGACAGCGTGCGATGATCGCGATGGCTTTGTCTTGCGATCCGATGTTCTTGATCGCCGACGAACCGACAACGGCATTGGACGTTACAATCCAGGCGCAGATTTTGGAATTGATCCAAGGTCTTCAACAAAAATTTAATATGACTGTGCAATTCATCACCCATGACCTGGGCGTGATCTCTGAGGTCTCCGACCGCGTGATGGTGATGTATGGCGGTCAATTCTGCGAACAAGCTGACACTCAAGAGTTGTTCCTAAATCCTCGCCACCCGTACACGGCGGCATTGATTGCGTCCCGTCCAAAATTTGGCGAACGCGTGGCAAGACTTAGAACTATCGAAGGTTCTGTGCCTGCGCCTCATGAGTTACCTAAGGGCTGCCCCTTCACAAATCGCTGCCCGCGCGCTGTGAACGAATGTGCGGTGCTAAAACCACCTGTTGTTGAATTTAAACCTGGCCATACCGTGGCTTGCTTTAACCCGGTTGCCTAAGGAGTGATGAAAATGAACGAAATCATTCTGGATGCCAGAAATATTAAAAAGCACTTCCCGATCAAAAAAGGCTTTTTGATGCGCGAAGTTGCCAGCGTTAAAGCCGTCGACGATGTTTCTTTGATCGTACGCAAAGGTGAAACTTTAGGCCTAGTGGGAGAATCAGGCTGTGGTAAATCCACTTTGGGTCGCACCTTGATTCGTCTTTATGAACCGACAGCAGGAACGATCCAATTTGAAGGACAAGATTTCTTAAAACTGTCTGGTGAACAGCTTCGTCAAAAACGTCGCGACATGCAGATGATTTTCCAAGATCCGTTTGCCTCTTTGGATCCGCGTATGACCGTGGGTCAAGCCATCCGCCAACCCATGGACATCCATAACGTGGGAACGATGGAAGAGCGTGAAAAACGCGTTTTGGAATTGATCGAACTTGTGGGGCTTCGTAAATCCACAGTGAATCGCTACCCGCATGAATTCTCGGGTGGTCAACGTCAGCGTATTTCCATTGCGCGTGCAATCGCTTTGAATCCTGAACTTATTATTTGTGACGAACCCGTTTCTGCGTTGGACGTTTCCATTCAGGCTCAGATCTTGAACTTGCTTGAAGACCTGCAACAGAAATTGGGTCTGACATATATTTTCATCTCTCATGATCTTTCGGTGATCGAGCACATCTGTGACCGTATTGCGGTGATGTACTTAGGAAAAATCGTTGAAATCGCGGAACGCGACGAATTGTTCTCAAACCCCAAACATCCTTACACTCAAGCGTTGATCGGTGCGATCCCACGCGTGGGGCACGGTAAAAAGATGATGAAGAAATCCCTGGGCGGCGAAGTGCCAAGTCCAATCAATCCACCTTCAGGCTGTTCTTTTCATACTCGCTGTCCTTATGTGATGGATGTTTGTAAGGACAAGATCCCGGTTCTGGAAGGAGCTGGCACTCACCAAAAAGCGTGCTGGTTGGAAAAAGCGCCGGCGTATACTCCGGCGTAGGCTGGGTTAGACTTCGGGAATTACGGAATAGTTGTTTAGGAATCAACAAGGAGAAACGAATGTTGAATAGACTTGCAAAAGGATTGTTGCTGGGAGCCGCTCTTGGAATGAGCGCACAGGCTGTGGCCGCTCCGACGAATGCCGAACTTAAAATCGGTATTTCTCAAGAATTTGAAACTTTGAACCCGATCATCATGTCCATGTCTGCTTCTGCTTACATGTATCGTATGGTGGGCCGTTCCTTGGTGAACCTGACTCCGGATGGAAAATGGGTTCCGCAATTGGCGAAAGAAATTCCTTCCCTGGAAAAAGGCACGGCGAAAATCATCGATGACGGTGGTAAAAAGAAAATCGTCGCAAACTGGGAAATCATCGACGGCGCTAAATGGGGCGACGGCAAACCAGTTATCTGTGCTGACTTTATCGCTTCTCAAAAAATCGCCACTTCTCCTAACGTAGCTGTTGGCGAGAAAGAGCAATGGACTCAAGTTGAAAAAATCGACGTTGATCCAAAAAATCCAAAGAAATGTACTTTCAAATACGACAAAGCCATCTGGAGCTTCTATCAGTTAGCTCAGTTCTTCCCAGTGCCTGCGCACTTGGAACTTTCGGTTTTTGAAAAACATGGAAAAGCTAAAGAAGGTTACGAAAAGAACTCTAACTATGTTCGCAACCCGACCAACTCAGGCCTTTACAACGGTCCGTATGTGATCACTGAGGTGAAACTGGGTTCCCACGTGGCATTTGCACCAAATCCACACTTCTATGGTAAAAAACCAAACATCCAAAAAGTGATCGTAAAATTAATTCCAAATACTGGAACAATGGAAGCGAACCTTCGTTCAGGCACTATTGATATGGTTTCTGTTCTTGGTTTGGATTTTGACCAGGCATTGGCTTTCGAGAAAAAAGCCAAAGCGGAAGGTCTTCCGTTTGACGTTCAGTTCGTTCCTTCTGTGACTTACGAACATATCGACTTGAATCTGGACAATGCGATTTTGAAAGATGTGAAAGTTCGTAAAGCACTTTTGTACTCGATCAACCGTGATGACTTGGTAAAAGCCTTGTTCGAAGGCCGCCAAGAAGTCGCAGTTCACAATGTTTCCCCTAAAGATCCATGGTTCACGAAAGATCCCAAAGTGATCACAACGTACGCTTACTCTAAACGTACCGGTGGAAAATTGTTGGATGAAGCGGGTTGGAAAATGGGCGCTGATGGCTTCCGCTCTAAAGATGGCAAACGCCTTTCTTTGACGTTCCAAACAACTGCGGGCAATAAAACTCGTGAATTGGTTCAGGTTTACCTACAAAACCAATGGAAACAAAACGGTATCGAAGTGCTTGTTAAAAATGAACCAGCACGTGTTTTCTTTGGCGATACGATGTCTAAACGCAAATTTGCAGGTCTTGCGTTGTTTGCGTGGGTTTCTTCTCCGGAAAACTCCCCGCGTTCCACTTTGTCTTCCAAAGCGATCCCATCCAATAAAAATGGTTGGTCAGGTCAGAACTATATGGGCTGGGCAAATGCTCAGGTTGATAAAGACCTTGATGCTTTGGATCTAGAGTTTGATGCGAAAAAACGCACCGCTTTGGTTCATGACATTTTGAAACAATACACGGACGAAGTTCCTGTACTGCCTTTGTACTACCGCTCTGACATCTCCGTAGTTCCTAAAAATTTGAAAAACTACAAAATGTCTGGTCACCAGTTTTACGAAACGAACGAAATCGAAAACTGGTCTTTGTAATCCGTATTTAAGAGAGGCTACCCATGACTACATTTATCACCCGTCGCATCTTGCAAACTCTCGCAGTGATAGCCGTGCTGTCCTACGTGGTTTTTGTTCTGATGAGTTTAATGCCCGGAGATCCGGTGGACATGATGGTGGCCTCCAACCCCAAAATCACTGCTGAAGACGTTGCTCGTCTAAAAACTTTGTATGGATTGGATCAACCTATCTATAAACGTTATGGCAACTGGATGGCGTCTTTGGCGACCGGTGATCTAGGTTACAGCCGTACTTACCGTGTGCCCGTTCAGGAATTGATGGGTCCACGTCTTTGGAACACTTTTATTCTTTCAGCGGTATCACTGATTTTATCGATCGCGATCGCAGTTCCATTGGGAGTGGTTTCCGCTTTGAAACCGAACTCCAAAACAGACTATTTCATGAATCTGTTCTCGTTTGCAGGTATCTCAATACCGTCCTTCTGGCTGGCGATTGTTTTGATTATCGTCTTTGCCGTAAAATTCCCGATCTTCCCCGCCGGCGGCACACAAACTATCGGCGCTGAAAACATGGGATTCTGGGCAGATCTGTTGGATCGCTCAAAATATCTGGTGTTGCCAGTGCTTTCTTTATCGATTCAACAAATCGGTCGTTTCTCGCGCTTTACCCGTTCGGCCATGGCCGAGGCCATGCGCAACGATTTCATCCGTACGGCAAAAGCCAAAGGTCTTAACTATAAGACCGTGGTGTGGAAGCATGCTTTCCGCAATGCTTTGATTCCTTTGATCACTATTCTAGCTTTGAGCATTTCCACTTTGTTCTCGGGTGCGCTTTTGACTGAAACGGTTTTCGCGTATCAAGGCGTAGGTAAATTGGTTTACGACTCCATCATCGGCAATGACTATAACGTTGCGATGATTTCCTTTGTTATCTCTGTGAGCATGGTTTTGTTAATGAACTTAGTGGCCGATATCCTTTACGGATTCGCTGATCCACGCATTGCTTATAAGTAGGCCCCAGATGTCAGGAAGCGAATTAACAATGAATAACATTGATATGACAACGACTCTTACAGACAAGGACCGCGCGGATCTCGAAAAAGCGATGCCGATGTGGAAGATGATTCTTTCCCAATTCCTGGACCATAAGTTGGCCGTGGTGGGTGCGATCATCATCTCTTTGTTTCTTTTGGTAGCGATCTTTGCAAATGTCATTGAAAACGTGACGGGTCTTGGACCCGATGCTCAGAACGTGGCGAATCGCTATATGGCGCCATTCACGACGACCGAGGCCGGCCCCGATGTTCGTGAAACTGAGATTGAAAAGTTCATCACGGCAAATCCTGTTGAAGCCGATAAAATTCAAAAAGCCTTGGTAGAAAAAGGTTTAGTCGCTGTTCCTGAAGCCGATGCGATTTACGACGTTGGTGCGAAGGAAGTTCCCGAAGCGATCAAAATTTTTAAATCTTTGAACCTGCCTGAAACCAAAGGTCTTTTGAAATCCTTTGATGGTTTTAAAACTTTCCACTTCTTTGGAACAGATGAATTGGGCCGCGATGTTTTCATCCGTCTGGTTTATGGAACTCGTGTCTCCATGGGGGTCGGTGTGTTGGTGGCGATTGCTTCCGCGTTAGTCGGTCTTTTAATCGGAAGTATCGCGGGTTATTACGGTGGTTGGATCGATACGGCGTTGATGCGTATTACGGATGCTCTTTTGAGTCTTCCGACGATCCCGGTTTTGATCGTGATGGCTGCAATTGATTTTACAAAACTTCCGGTCTTAAACATGATCGTCAGTACGCAGAATGAATCAATCTTTAAAATGATCATCATTCTGTGCTTGTTCTCGTGGATGACTGTTGCGCGTTTAGTGCGTGGAAGTATTCTTTCCTTGCGCGAACGAGAATTCATTCTAGCGGCACGCACGTTGGGTGCGAAAGACTCTACAATCATCATCCGCCACATGTTCCCGAACGTGATCGCCCCCATGTTGGTTTCCATCACTTTGGGTGTGGGTGAATCAATCCTGTTTGAAGCCGCACTTTCCTTCTTAGGTTTAGGTATTATGCCGCCAACTCCAAGTTGGGGGAATATGCTTAACAACGCCCAAGAATTGATCTATCAAGCACCGTTCCTGGCGATCTTACCAGGTATCTTGATCTTGATGACAACGATCAGCTTCAACTATCTGGGTGATGGTCTTCAAGACGCCATCGATCCCAAATCAGTTCGTCGTTAATACTAAATTTAGCTTCTCAAAAAGCCACCGGAAGGTGGCTTTTTTTTATCTGCGCAAATGCAGATACACGAGGTTTGAAGAGCGAGGGGCGGGGCCTGCAATGCAGTGACCTCCGTCGGCGCAGGATGCGCGAACCGCCAAAGGCGGCGACGGTGAAGCACGATGCTGTGTCACGGAATTGCAGGCCCCGCCCCTCGCTCTTCAAACCGCCGCGCCAGCTGCCAATTTGCTGTACACCCCTGAAAAAATAACCTAACGCCCCTTGTGACCTCAAACCTGGCAGATTCTGCTCCGGCACGGAACTTGGAATGGAATTTCTTAGATTTTCTATGGGAGTCTAAAATGAAAACTGTTCTTTCTTTTGTTTTCACTATTCTATTTGCCAACAACACTTTCGCGGCAGCGAACTCCACACCGGCTTCCGGTGAGGTTATGTGTCGTGCTAAAGCCAAAGAAATCGCTGCTTCCACGTACTCTGGTTGCATGGATGAGTACAACACGGCACAAGTAAAAGCGATTCGTGAAGCCTATCAAAAAGACCTGGCGACGATGAAAGCCAAATACGATAAGAAGCTCAAAGCTTTGAAAAAAGGCTCATCAAATGTGAATGCGACAAACACTGCCAATGGTGCAAAACCAGCCAAGGGTGTGGCTCACGAGCTTCCTAGCAAGGCTGTGAACCAATCTGAGACTATTCCAGTGAATATGAATACCTCAGATGAGAATGCCGTCGTAGCTCATCAGTCTTCAGACGCGGCGCCAGAAAATGAGGTCGTTCTTCCTGATCAAAACGATTTAAATGAGACTACAGCCCAATAATCCCTAGTCTTGGATTGATTTTCCTCCCTGAGCAGTCTAAAACGTGTAGACTGATTAAAACCTCTGGGAGGAGTTCTTAATGGGCGAGTTTAGCCTTACACATCTTCTGTTACTTGGCCTGATCTTCTTGATTTTCTTTGGACCAAGCCGTCTACCACAACTGGGTCAATCTTTGGGTAAAGCGATCCGTGGATTCAAACAAGGTTTGAATGAAATCGACGTTGAAGCAAAAGACATCAAAGATAACGTGAACAACCAGCAAGTTTCTCACCAACAACAACAAGGCCAACAAGTTAACCAAACTCAAAGCCAAAAAGATCCGCACAACACATAGTTGTGAGATCATTCATTAAGAGGAGTTCTAAATGGGTTCATTAAGCCTTACGCACATTCTTCTTTTAGGTTTAGTCGCTTTGATCTTTTTCGGTCCAAGCCGTCTGCCACAATTGGGACAATCTTTGGGTCAAGCCATCCGTGGCTTCAAAAAAGGTTTGAACGAAGTTGATACCGAAGAGCGAGTTGCTCAACAAGTGACTCATCAGCAGCAACAAGGTCAGCAAATGAACCAAACACAAACAAACAAAGAGCCCCACAACTCTTAATTGTTTTCGGAAATTTTGAATAAATAAAAAAAGCCTTCTCGGGAAACCCAGAAGGCTTTTTCTTTTTAAACAATTCGCAAACGTCTGAATACCACTCTCGGACCAACACCCCGCAGAACCGCAGGCTGGAGTCAAGAAGCCAGTGCGACATTTGCTTTATAAAGGACTTCGTAAGGAGTTTTATATCCTAAACACTTACGAGGTCTGTGATTCATTTTGTCTTCAATTGCTCTTAAATATTCATCGGTTATTAGCTCAATGTTTGTTTTTTTGGGAATGTATTGACGGAGCAAGCCAATGGAGTTTTCAACAGTTCCCTTCTGGTAGGGAGACCGTGGGTCGCAGTAATAAATCGGGAATTTGAATCTAAATCCATCTAAGAACTCATTGCCATTGTCATTCGTGATCGAAAGAACAGGTTCTTTCATATTGGCGATAAATTCTACCATCTGTTCGTTTAGATGTGCACTGTATGGTTGCTTGGCTTTGAACGCTTTCAAAAACCGACTTTTTCTCTCCGTAAAAACAATAATTTGATTCTTGTCTTTGCCGAACATGCCATCTCTTTCCCAATGACCAAACTCGCTGCGATTGTTGATATATTCTGGTCGGATATGAATGCTGTTCATCCAATTAGGTCGTTTCAGTTTACCACGAAGCCTCCTTCTCCCGCCCTGGGGCTTGCCTTTCTTGCGCAAAAAGGGTTGCCAATCCCTGCAATCATTTTCAAGAGCATTATAAATAACTTGCTTGCTGACTGCCGGTCGTAACTCCAGTTTCATCCGGCCACTTATTTGCTCAGGACTCCATCCATCATGAAGTTTTTTAAAGACAACCAATCGAAGATCGTAATTGTTCAATTTTTTGGTTCTTCGACACTTCCTGAAGGATTTTTTTGCTTGTTCCTGAGCAGAGGCAGCGCTGTAAGAAATGCCGCCATGACGCTTTATTTCTCTATAAACCGTTGAACGATGGTAGCCCGTGAGCTTAGCAATCTCTGAAATTGAGTTTTTTGTTTTCAAATAGGCGTAAATCTGGCATCTGACCTCGTAGGTCACTCTCCGGTAACGTTGCATGGTGCGACTCCCTTTTCTTCAGGTTTAGCGGTTTGAAGTTAAGGTGATACCTAAGGGTGACCTATTTTTCAAACCGCCGTGTCGCACTGGCTTTTAGACTCCAGCCAGCGGTTCCGCATTGCGATACAAAAAGGGAACGGAAAAAGGAACCTGTTACCTTTATCAGTCACTAAAAATTCAAGGGCTTATATAATTGAGTACATTTGTGATCTTGGATCTCTTCGACGTGGCCTGTCTCTGCTTTTTCTGTATTCACACGGTTCGCCAGCAAAACGAAATCTGTCGCGCCTTCGGTGCTCTTCACAGCCACGACTGCCAATCCAAATTCTTGCATATTCGCTGCAGCCTCTGGCAGATCGTTAGCTAACAATTGAAATGCATTTTGATCCTGCAGTTGATTTGCCGAAATTCGTCGCGAGTAATAATCGTGCTCCAAAATCCCACCCGGAAATTTGGACCAATCCGCGGTAACCTTATCCAAATTTTGTTGGATCAAGTCTTTCACATCGGAACGCGTGCACGAAATATGGATGTGCAACTGATTTTGAGACCGCCCCGACTTAGAGTTCACAGTCAAAGACAACTCTTCCGGTGCAATCGAAGCTCCGTACATTTTTTCCAAATGAGATTTCGCCTCCCAAGCTTGGTAAAAATAATTCAGACTGTTCGCAGCCAAAACGCTAGGATCTTCGATTCCCGTTATTTTTGTCGTTGGCAACAACAGATACTGCAAAGGACCGTTGTAGTCTTTAAAAACGGCATAGCCACTTTGGCCATCTTTTGTGAAAGAGACTTCCGCACAGGGATCCGGAGACTTGCCAGCTTTTTGATTTGGAACACAGTCTTCACTAATGACCTGCCACAAAAAATCCGGATTGCCCGCCAGCACAGGCTTTTGAAACAGAACTAAACTGACAAAAATGAAAACGACCAACTTTATCATCTGACGCTCCTCTTTATCGACTGCTCTCGAAAAACACGAATATCTGACAACTCGAACCAGTATGTTTCAATCAAATTATTCTGCGCACGCAGTCACAGACGCAAATCCCTGTCCACGATGGTTTTCAGAAATTCCATAATGAATTTCAACGACATCACCCTTTGGGAAAACCAAAAAAATGCCGACAGGCTCTAAGCTTTCAAGCTTTGCAATCACCCACGCAAAAGGCACACCTGGAGTATGCCAAGCTTCTTGTGTCCACTTCTTAAGAAAGGCATTAGTCTGCTCAACTGACGTATATGGTTTCCGTGAAAGAAATCGCGATGACTCGACTGAGCCGAAATAACCTGCAAATAACAACTCAGCGTCACCTTTGACAGCGCTACGAAGCTGCAATCGTCCGCTTTCCAATCTAACTGGCTTTACATCACTCATTAGCGATCGCTCCGAAATAAGGTCCAATGCTCTCGTCCGATTCCCATTTCGACTGTATTCGATTTCCCACTGTATTCCACCGTAACTTGAAACGAAAATTGCATAATTCCACTGCTTTAGCCAACTTGACAGATTGTGCGGAATAGCGCACAATGGAGAACATTAGTGGTTTACCGCATATTGGAAACTGAAGACTTTCGAAAATGGCTTCAGAAACAACCCCCAAAAACAAGGTTGGTAATCACGGCACGAATCGAGCGCCTGCAAACAGACGGGCACTGGGGTTTCGTAAATCGCTTTGATAATTTAATTGAACTGAAATGGACCTCGGGACTACGAGTCTACACTTCATTGATCGAAGATAAACTTGTGATCTTACTCGCTGGAGGAAATAAAAATGGACAAAGCAAAGACATCAAAAAAGCCAAAAGTCTCCTCCAAAAAATTACTCAAGGAATATAAGCCCGAGACCGCCTTGCTACTAAATAAAAAATTGGTCGCAGAAACGTTGGTCGAATGCTTGCTTACCAATGACATAGACACATTCCAAGACGTGCTGGTATCTCATCTGCGTGCCCTCTCCAAAACTGATCTTGCCAGAAAAACCGGATTGGGCCGTCGTACTTTGTATGATTTGATGGAAGGAAAAAAGTTCGACCCAAGACTTTCCACACTTAGTGCGATCTTAAGTAAAATTGCCGGGTAATACTTCAAGCACGACCGCTGCGGAACCGCAGCGGTTCCGCATTGCAACAAGAAATAGGACCTGGCACCTATCGAAGAGAGGCGATGGCTTGGGCGTAGTCTTTACCGAAGACGTAGCTGCCGGCCACAAACACATCTGCTTCATGGCAGAGCTTGGCTGTTTCTGCATTGATACCGCCGTCGACTTCGATCAGGCAGTTAAGATTTTGTTTGGAAATTTCCTGGCGCAGACGAGAGATCTTGGCAATCTGATCGTGCATGAAAGACTGCCCACCGAATCCTGGCTCGACTGTCATCACCAAAACTAAATCGCACAGATTCAACAACGGGATCACAGAATCAATCGGAGTTCCAGGGCGTAAAGTGATTCCTGCCTTCGCTCCCAACGCTGTAATTTGGCGAAGGACTGATGCAGGATCTTTTGTTGCCTCCACGTGGATCGTCAAATAATCAGCGCCTGCTTTGATGAAATCAGCCACGTACTTTTCGGGCTCGGTGATCATCAGGTGAACATCCAAGGGAATCGGAGAAACTTTTTTAAGTGCTTTCACAACCGGAATGCCGATTGTCAAATTCGGAACGAAGTGTCCATCCATCACATCGACATGGGCCCAGTCAGCTCCGGCAGCGGCGATTGCTTTCACCTCTTTTTCAAGGTTTGCAAAGTCTGCTGACAGAATCGAGGGGGCAACCATTTTAGCCAATTTTATCTCCGGGTTTAAGGGCGTGTCCTTTTAGGAAATCAGATACTTTCATACGATTGCGGGATTCAGGCTGAACTTCAAGCAATTTCAAAAGCCCATCACCCGTTGCGACAGTGAACGATTCTGCGTCAACCGCAGTCACTGTTCCTGGAGCAGCAGCACCCGCTGCAGGCAGCGGACGCACCACATGCAATTTCAATTTTTTTCCATCCAGCAAAGTATAAGTCCCCGGCCCGTAAACAAAGCCGCGAACTTTTCCATCAATGGATTTTGCAGACTTGGTCCAATCCACCAAGGACTCTGCTTTGTCGATCTTAGGAGCAATTGTCACCAAAGATTCATCCTGTGGAATCGGCGCCAGATTTCCACGCACATAATCCATCAACTCCACTCGCAAAAGATCGGCACCCAAATCAGCCAATACATCGTGCAATTGCAAAGCATGCATCTCGGGAGTGATCTTCACACGACGAATACCAATGATATCCCCCGCATCTAATTTCTTAACCATCTTTTGCAAAGTCACACCAGACACTTCATCACCCGCTTCAATCGCCCGTTGAATCGGGGCAGCCCCACGCCAACGTGGCAGAATCGAGCCATGCACATTCACGCAACCAAAGCGGAACGACGACATAAAGTCTTCCGTTAAGATTTGGCCAAATGCGACCACCACGCCGACTTCCGCTCCCCAAGAGCGAATTTCCGCGACGGCTTCAGGATCTTTTTTAAGGGATTCAGGAGTGAGAACTTTAAGACCGTGTTCAAGAGCTAAAACTTTCACCGGGCTGGGAGTCAGCTGCATTTTGCGACCCGCAGGACGATCCGGCTGAGTCACAACTCCGACAACTTCAAAATGTTCATCCGCAAGCAAGGCCTTCAATGATGTGACAGCAAACTCTGGTGTGCCCAGAAAGCAGACGCGGACCTTACTCACGCTCTTCGCCTTCGATTTGTTTTGAACGAGCTCGTTCCAATTCTTCTTTGGTTGGATAACCGTGTTTTTGAATTTGCTTTTTGATCTTGTTGGATTTCACAAAGCTCAAGTGATCAATGAACAAAGTGCCTTCAAGGTGATCCAATTCGTGCTGCATACAGATCGCAAGCAAACCGTCTGTTTTCACGATGAATTCTTTGCCATTCACATCGTAAGCTTTCATCTCGATGTAATCGTAACGTTCCACTGTTTCGTAATAACCAGGAACAGAAAGGCAACCTTCATCAAAAGTGGTTTTGCCTTCGCCTTTGACTATCGTGGGATTGATCAGCACCAAAGGCTGCTCAACTTGTTTTTCCAAATCTGTCATTTCTTGATCTTTATAACGGCGGCCCTTGTCGTCTTTAGGGCGTGTGTCGATCACGATCATGCGACGAAGCTCGCCCACTTGTGGCGCGGCCAAGCCGATACCATGAGCATCGTACATTGTTTCGATCATGTCCTCTTGAAGCTTTTTAAGCTCAGGTGTTCCGAACTCTGATGGCGTAACGGGGTCTGCGACCTCGCGCAATCTAGGGTCAGGGAAAGTGAGGATTTTCATGATCATGGGGCCTCCAACGAGGCCCCCATTATATCAGCGTTTCAGCCTTTTGAGAAGGACCAAGGCCAATCCGGCCATTAAGATATTTGGAGCCCAAGCAGCTGCCACCGGAGGTACTGACCCGTGCTGCCCCAGAGTGATTCCAGAGGAATACATGACGTAATAGGCGAATACCAGGCCCAGACAGATACCCAAATTAATCATGGTCCCCCCTGAACGCCCCCCGCCCACACTAAAAGGCAGGCCCAACAGGCTCATCACCAGGCCGGCAAATGCGAAACTAAATTTCGACTGATAGCCCACCTCGTAGGCAATAGTATCCAAGCCCGCATCTTTGTTCTTCATGATGAAGTGCTTGAGTTCACTTTGTGACATCATTTCAGCGGTCTGACCGGCACTTTGCAGGTCTTTGGAATCCTCGGCCATCACGATGCTTTTGGTTTTAAAATCCGTGGTCAAGGGAAAGCTTGAATCCTTGGTAAACAACGTCACCGTTCCTGCATTTAAGAGCCACTGACTGCCTTTAATTTCCACATCGTGAGCGGTGATCATTTGAATCAAATCCCAGTCGTCACTAAAGAAATACATCGTCAAACCCTGAGCGCGGTCGCCCTTGGCACTCAAAGTTTTGATATTGAAAATCGCATCTTTGGTGCGATACCAAATCTTATTGGTCTTGACCGTCGAAAAACGATGCGGCTCTTTTTTTAGCTCATAGTACAAGATATAGTTCTTCTGAGTATTCGCACGTGGAACCAGGCGGTCGGTCATAAAATACCCACCCAAAGAAATCAAAATCACCCAAAACAACACAGGGGCAGCCACGCGCAGAAGACTCATCCCTGCGGAAAATAACGCAACGAGTTCATTGTTCTTATTCAAGTTCGTCAGAGTCAATATTGTGCCCAACAAACAGGCGACTGGAAGAAGTTTCGAAATGATGTCAGGAAACGAGTACAGGTAGTAACTAAAAATCGTCGCCGTGCTGACACCTTTGTATTCAGCAATCGTCGACATCGCATCAACGGCCGTAAACAAAGTCAGGAAAATTAAGAGACCACCCAAAAAGTAGCCAAAGAAAAGCCAGGATGTATAACGATCAATTCTGTTCATTCTTAGAGTTTCCTTGACTCAGGTCCAAAATCCTATTTAACTTTGATTATGGCTTTACGCGTCTTACTTGCAGATGAGAGTTCCACAATCAAAAAGGTAATGCAACTGGCATTGTCTGACTTCGCAGTCGAAGTCAAAGCTGTCCCTGTGGGCCTTGATGTTTTACCTGTCACGAAAAGCTTCAAGCCAGATATTATTTTTGCAGACGTACTTTTGACAAAAAGAAACGGCTACGAAGTCAGCCAGGAACTTAAAAACGATCCTGAAACAGCCAACATTCCTGTCGTCCTGATGTGGAGTGGTTTCATGGAAATCGATGAAGCCAAAGTCACAGAATCCAAAGCCAATGATCGCTTGGAAAAACCATTCGATGCAGAACATCTGCGCGGTTTGGTGAATAAACTTGTTAAAAAGACTGCTGAAAATCCAGTCAGCCAATACTTAACATTCCCGGAAATGCCAGATTTTGAAGAAATGCCGGCAGATGATGGAATGCAAATCCAAGTGCATGATCCTGAAGCCGTGGATCCTTTAGCCGCAATTCCTGAAATCAGCGAAGACGAAGCTTTAAGCCTGGATATCCCTGGTGAAGAGTTCACGTCTGTTCCTTTGACGACTCCGAAAGCTGAAGACGAGATGGACGAAAATGGTTGGGCTCATCAGGATTTAACAAAATTTAAATTGAATATCCCCCAAGCTGAAACCGACGATTTTGCCTCTAAGTTTGTGATCCCTCAAGACGAGGATCTTTCACACGCGCATATCGAAGTTTCAGGCAACTTTGAAGAAATCAGCTTTGATGAAAATGGCCCGGATTTAACAGAAAAACCGGCTCCAGTTGCAGCAAAAGCTCCTCCGAAGGCGATGCCCGAGGATTCCTTCTTAGGAAAAGTCGAAAAATCTGTAAAAGATCAAATGATGGAAACCTTAAACAAAGGCCCTTCTGCAAATAAAGCGCAACCAGCTGCTGCAGGAGCAAAACCATCTCCGGCTAATGCTCAGGGTAAAACCCAATCCAAGGTGGACTTGTCCCACGAAATGATGGAAAAGATTGTCCGTGAGGAAGCTCGCGAAGTGATCGAATCCGTTTGTTGGAAGCTCCTTCCCGAGATCGCAGAACGCATCGTTCGCGAAGAGTTGAATAAACTCATGCGCGAGACCGAGAAATCTATCTAGTACCTTTTTTCCGCATCCTCACATCAAGGTACGCCCACATGTGAGGTCCTATGACATTGGTTGATTTAATCCGCGCCGCTATCAAAGAAGACATGCCGAATGGCGACGTCACCACGGAATCACTCGCATTAACTCCAAAAATCGGTCGAGCCCGTTTGAAAGCCAAGGAAGATCTGGTGCTTTCTGGTGCCGCTCCTTTTGAACAAACCATGCAAATGCTGGAACCAAACTGCCGAGTGAAATGGCATTTTGAAGAGGGCGACGAAATCCTGAACGGTCAAATTATCTGCACGATCGAAGGCGATCTCGTACAAATCCTGAAAGCCGAGCGCGTGGCCTTGAATTTCCTGGGTCACCTGTCCGGCATCGCAACTGTCACTCGCCGCTTTGTAAAACAAGTTCAACACACGAAAACTAAAATCCTCGACACTCGCAAAACCACTCCGGGTTACCGCGAGCTTGAGAAAAAAGCCGTGCTTCATGGGGGTGGCGTGAATCACCGTATGAACTTAAGCACGGCGATTCTTATCAAAGACAATCACATCTCGGTTATGGGCGGCATCACCGCGGCTGTTAACCGCACACGTGAACACAGCAACCTGCCGCTTGAAGTGGAAACTCGCACCTTGGCCGAAGTGAAAGAAGCTGTGGGCCTCAACGTCAAACACCTTCTTTTGGATAACATGGACAACGAGATGCTCAAACAAGCTTTGGCGTTGGTACCAGAAGGTGTTCACACCGAAGCCAGCGGCAATATGAATTTGGCGCGTGTGCGTTCCGTTGCTGAACTTGGCGTGAGCTTTATCTCTGTCGGAGCTTTGACACATTCAGCTCCGGTTGCTGACGTTTCATTGATCTTTGCCTGGGAGGAATAGTGCCAAAAAAATTGCACACTGAAAATCCCATGAGTGAAATTCGCATCGGCG
Organism: Bdellovibrio sp.; assembly: GCA_039594295.1. GTDB lineage: Bacteria > Bdellovibrionota > Bdellovibrionia > Bdellovibrionales > Bdellovibrionaceae > Bdellovibrio. The sequence goes on along the minus strand of JBCNNR010000015.1, from coordinate 37,438 downwards.
ACGTGACCGCCAGATGGGCGCGCAACAATCACTTGCATGTTGAATACAAAGACCAACAGGAAAGTACCAATCTGACTGCCAAAGAATTGGCATTTGAAGAGGACTTACTGGAACAGCAGTTGTGCTTGTTCGTAACCGACCATCAAACAGCGGGACGCGGTCGTGGCAAAAACACTTGGACAGATGCTCAAGTGGGGTCTTCTCTTTTAAGTTCTTGGTCTTACTTACTTCCGATGATGCCGCAACCGACAGCTTCGTGCCTGGTGGGTTTAGCTGTGTATCGTGCGTGCTCGACAACCTGGCCATTTTTAAAATGGAATTTAAAAGCACCGAATGACATCTATATCGGTGACAAAAAAGTGGCGGGCATTCTTTTGGAAAATGTCGCCCAAGCTGATGAGGTTCGCTTCATCATAGGCTTAGGTGTCAATATCACGTCATCTCCAGAATCGGTGGATACGTCCACCAGTATTTTGGAATCTTTACCAGAAGGCGCGCCTTTATTGGGCGAAGACTATACGGCATTTTTGGATCGCCTAATGTTTGAATTAACTGATGCAGCTTCGCACTGTGATCAACCGTTAAGTCCGACGGATCAGTTGTCTTTGCTAACGGCTTTGAACCTGCATCCTTTGCTTAAAGAAAAATACACAGCGATGGAGGCTGATGGCAGCCTTTATATGGGTGCGAAAAAGATCAATTGGATGGAGCTTTAATGGCGACTACGTTTACTCCTTTTCCTGATTTAGGGAACTCGACGCCGGATTTTAAATTGCCAGCGGTGGATGGAAAAACTTATTCGCTGAAGGATTTCTCGAATGGGAAACCTTTGGTGGTGATGTTTATTTGTGCGCACTGCCCTTATGTTCAGGCTGTTGAAGAGCGCTTGATCACCTTAGGCGCCGATCTAAAAAAAGACGGCGTGAATGTTGTTGGCATTTGTTCGAATGATCCCAAAGATCATCCGGAAGATTCTTTCGAGGCCCTGGCGAAACGCTGGAAGGAAAAAAATTATTCTTTCACCTATCTGGTGGATGAGTCCCAAGACATCGCTAAAGCGTTTGGCGCCGTCTGCACGCCCGATTTCTTTGTCTATGATGGGGATTTAAAGCTGTCCTACCGTGGCCGTCTGGACAACTCCTGGAAAGACGCCAGCAAAGTGACCCAACGCGAATTGTACAATGCCGTACAAACACTTTTAAAAAATCAAAAAGTATCTGAAGAACAAACAGCCTCCATGGGCTGTTCAATTAAATGGAAGTAGTACTATGAGATATATGTTAGTTTTTGTCGCAGTGACGGTTATTTCTTTCGGTGTGTATCTGGCGACATATTTGGGCGCATTCAAAGGCGTGCAAATTTCTGAAGTCCAAGCCGGTCCTTTCAAAACAATTTATATCGAGCACGTAGGTCCTTATCACAAAGTGAACAAAGTGATCGAAAAAGTTGAAAAATTCATGAAAGAAAAAGGCGTGGTTTGCCAACGCACTTTCGGCGAATACCTTGATGATCCTCGCCAGGTTGAAGAAGCTCGTCTGCGCTCTAAAGTAGGTTGCATCATCGAAGCCATGCCAGAAGGCGCCCCTGAAGAAATGAAAGAGGGCGAAATCCCGGCCCATGCTTATGTGCAAGCGGTCTTCACCGGTTCACCGGGGATTGGTCCCATGAAAGTCTATCCGCGTGTCGAAGCTTATCTGTTAGATAAGAAATTAGAACAAACAGGTGCTGCTGTGGAAATTTACGAAATCCACTCGATCACAGAAAAAGCAGCCATGACAACCACGTACTTGTTCCCAGTTAAAAATAAATAGCTAAAAAAGGGCTGCCAAAGAATGGCAGCCTTCTCTTTATTTATTCAAATGTCCCAATACTTTCTTGCAGTCTGCGATACCCATGACATCCCAGGCAACTGCGATATCACCATCAATCTCATAGTAGCAGCCTCTTTCCTTGATGTGATCTTGGACTGACACGATCATAGCGCAAGTCATCGCAATATTTAAATTGTCATATTTTTTCAGAGCATTTCTTCCGTTCAACAAAATGTCCACTATGCCACGACGTTGCTGAACCATTTCAGCATAGTCAGCACCTGTGAATTCGCCTTTGAACGTTTTAAGAAATTCGTCTCGACTTCCACACATGCGAGCGTAAATTTGTTGCTTTTGCTTTGGAGTATAATCCTCTTCCGCATGTGCAGCGATACCCACCATCATCACAGCGGCCATCATTATCATTTTCATAAAGTCTCCTTTATCTTTTTTGTTTGTTTGCTTTCTCACTCTTCCTGCCTTTGCAGAACCAGAGCCAACTTCATTTCCTATTTAACCAGGGAAGCCTTCAAAACCAGCGACCAAAAACAGAGCACCCACCTAAGACCGTCACAATATACTCAAAAAGAGTACACTTTCTCCTCGGTTTTCGATGGACTCCAGCTCATCTTAGGAGCTGTAATAAATCTGCATGCTGAAAAATATCAAAACTCCACCGCCGCATAAATTTCAAAATACTAAAGATTTTTTTAAAGAGTTTTATGCCTTTAACAAAACCCGCAATAAATTCTTTTCATTTCGCAGCTTTGCCGAGGCCATCGATTGGCCCACCAGCTATCTGTCCGACTTGGTGAGTGGCCGAAAGAAATTGACCGTTGCAAAGGCTCAAGAGTTTTCAGAATTCTTTAAGCTCAATCCTGTGGAAAAGGAACACCTACTCCTTTTTGCACTCCCGCCTTCAGAAGATTCGCAAAGAAAGAAGAAAATGGATCCCAATCCATTGTTGCATAAACATGTGTCCCCGATCGAGAATGTGCCGGACCTGTGCAACTTAATAATGATTGTGCGCTTATTAAACTGGAAAAAAGTAAATCTTTCCGCCAAAGACATTCAGAACAAATTCGCAATTTCCCTGCCCTTGGCAGAAATACAAGATGCCTTAAATCGAATCAACGAGCTCGGCATTTTCGAATGGAACGATCACGGAAAACTGGAAAAGTCTCATCTCGAACGCATCCCCGAGTTTATCGATCATGCCGACACAAAGGGCGATCGACGCTACGAAGGATTGGAATGGCATCAGGAATCCATTCAAAATTTTTTGCAATTTATTAAAGAGCCGCAAAGTCCCTCCACCTATCACTCTTCCATGGTGGCGATTCCTCGCGATCAATTTATGGCGATCGGTATGAAAATCATCGAACTACGCAACTGGGTTGAAGAGATCTCCAAACAGCATATGGAAACCTCATCTCACCCCGACGAATCATCGATTCTTATGCAACTGGATCTGAATCTGTTTCCCGTTGCCCGAAAACCACGTCCTCCAGGGAGTCAACGGAGTTCTTAAGTCTCGTTGATTGAGAAGCAAGCTCCTCTGCGGAAGCCGCCGTTTCTTCTGAAACAGCCGCATTCTGCTGAGTGGTCTGATCCAATTGATTCATGGCCTGGCCGATTTGAGCAATGCCACGACTTTGTTCTTCGCTCGATTCCGAAATATTTCCATTGAGCTCTGCCATGCGATTCACGGCTTCCAGAATTTCTTCAAACACCGCGCCACCTTTTTGCGCCTGTGCCTCCCCGGCTTCAATGCGGGCAGCACTCTCATTGATCAAAGCAGCAATGTCTTTAGCGGCCTCGCCACTGCGTTGAGCAAGACCACGAACCGCATCAGCAACCACAGCAAAACCCTTCCCCTGCTCGCCGGCCCGCGCGGCTTCAACTGCGGCGTTTAACGCTAAAAGATTCGTTTGAAAGGCAATGTCATCAATCACCGAGGTGATCTCCACAACTTTTTTGGAATCCGCTGAAATCTGAGTCATCGAGTGAACCAGCTCCTGAATCTGGCGACCGCCCTGACTTGCGACTTTAGTTGCTGACAAGGCCAGGGTTGCTGCCTCTTTCGCACTGTCGGAATTGTGCTTCACCATCGAGGACATCTCTTCCATGGTCGCCACAGTTTCCTCAAGCGATGACGCTTGCACGGTCGAAGCCTTGCTGAGTGAACTGGAGGACTCCGCAATCTGCTGCGAAGCCTTTTCGACATGCTCTCCTGATTCTTTTAAAACTTTTGAAACTTCCTGTAACTGCGCCAAAGCTCCTTTGACAAAGAACGCCGCCATCACCAAAGACACCAAGCTTCCCAGGAACACAAATATCGCCATGTAGGTCGTCGGAGAACTTTCGCCTTTGCTGATTTCCGCAGCCTTTGCCTCACTGACGTTGCTATGAACGGCAAACACACCGTGAAGCTTTCCATCCTTCCAGTCCTCCATCTGATAACCCAAAATATCTTTGCCATTTTTCCAAGGGCTGGTGGACGGATGCCCGTGACAAGTCAAACAACCAATGGACTCCCGCAAACGCACCGGACGATAGACGCTGACCTCGTGTTCATTGTTTACGACAAATTCCTCAAGCTTCGGATCTTGTAGAAATTTTTTAAAGATCTCCATCTCCACCGGGGTTGCAGTATTTTTCTTATCGCGCGGTTCATCAGAGAACACGCGAAAGCGATAATGCTCTTTCTCTGACTCTGAGGCACCGATTGTCATACCCGCATAGATCGGAACCTGCTGTAAAATAATCTTGCGATCCTCGTCAGTCAGTTGTGAAGAATCGGTGTATAGTTTCGTATAGCGCTCAATCATCGGCTGCAAACCACCTTGATTGGCCACGTAGCGTGAAGCCGCATTCAACCGGGAGTGGATCGTTCGCGCTTTATCCACCAGACTGGTACGGAATTGAACACCATTGAAATACAATCCCGTCGCCAGAGCACACATGGCGCAAATCATACACGACACAATCACCGAGCAAATGAATTTGAATTTCAATCCCCGTCCGCTAAACCCCTTCACCACACACCCCCTCACACAAACAAAAAAGACTTCACTGAAATAATTATGATGGGAGGCGCCGGGGTCTTAAGAATGATTTGTATCTTTCACGAATATGATGCAAATCATACGACGTGAAATTTCCTTATGATAGGGGCTCGTGTTTATGAAGCACTCATCGAAGCAATGCCAGAACTGTTTTCTCTTAAATCGCAAACTCAAGCTTAAAGAATCGACATCCATCGCTTTACTTAAAGCCAAATCGGTTCACCACGTGAATCCTTCCAGCTGCGTGATCAGTCAGGGCTGCCTGCCGATGAGCATCTATTGCGTGGCCGAGGGAAAGATCAATACCATCGAACGCGACCTTGAGGGACGTGAACATTTGGTGTCTAGCTTTACCGCCAATAACCTTTTCCCACTCACCAGTGCTATATCCGATGATCCCACAACACTGGAATACGTCGCCGACGGCAAATCCCGTCTGTGCAGTTTTCCGGTAAAAACCGTTCGCGATCTTGTCGCTTCCGATTCAAATCTGGCATTGCTTCTTTTGCAGAGTGCCTGTCAACGTGGACTCGACACCTATGAACGTGTCATGATCTTACAATCGAAAAGTGCCGCCGAAAGGATCTTACGAACGCTGGCGCATTTCAAAGACGAAGACGGCCTGTGCCGCCTGACTCGCAAAGAGATTTCTGCATGGACTAATTTAACCGTGGAAACAGTGATTCGCACGCTGACTTCGTTAGAAAAAAAGCGTCGCGTGCGCAAAAGCCCTCAAGGGATTGAAATTAAAAGCGGGCTTTAAGGTCATAGTGGCGCTGCTTTATTTTTAAATATTCTGGTTTTTTAAATGCGCCGTCGACTTTCATGGTCAATGACGTCTTCATTAACGGATCTTGTACTTTAAAGATGCCGTCTTGATACAGCATATATATGCCGTGTTCGTCAGAGCGCCAGCCATTTTGCAACGGGAATTGCTCGTCAGGAATTCTGACTTGAATGTCGACTTCACCTTCGCCGATGGAATGAATATCCAGGCGGCGATAGTTTTTGTTATTATCTGTAAAAGGCTCGGTTATGAAAACACCCATCTCCTGCACGCGAAGTGCATCTTGGGCATTGGTAATATCTTTGGTGCGAGTGCCTTCAATTTCCGTTTTAGTCCCTTGCAAACCTTCAAATTTTTTTACCAGCTCTGACATCCACTCGATATCTTCAGGACTCCACTGCGCACGATTTTGCTCAAGTCGTTTGGGCAAGGAGGCTAAATTTTCAGCGGTACTACCGATCATCCACCAGTCTTTTGTTCCCTCTTTGATCGGGGCTTCAAAACCAGGGACAGCAATAAATCCCAACTTCCCATACATTTTGACTCCCAGGCGATCGCCGGGAGTGTAATACATCATCTTATCGGGTTCATGCTGCGGGTCCTTCAATTGCTCACGAGCATGCAATATCAATTGGGCAAAAATCTCAGAGGTCCCATCTTTATTGTGATCCTTGGCCACGACGAAATTTGCGGGCTCAAACTTTCTGCCATTATTGCTAGGCATGGTGACAGAAAAATCGACTTCCAACGGAAGTTTCTTAATGGCAGTTTCCCCGCTCACCTTGACGATCTTCATGGTGGCTATCAACGATTCCGGAAGGTAGGTATCCGGATTAAGTTTCCTGCGCTCGATATAAGTGCTTTGCTCTGCATAATGTTCAGCTTCAGCCTTGAGATGAACACGTAACTCCGGTGACCAGTCACGGCGCTCTGAATAGGATTGCAAGACGAAATCGATATTTTCATTCACTCGTTTTTGAAAACTATCGTCTTTACTGAGCAGGTTTCCACGCGGTCTGAATTGAGTGATGATCGTGCCATACTCCGAAGAGGCGGAGTTAAGAATGTCTTGAGTAAGAATACCCGCCCGTGAGTTAAGACCCGCGACCACTTGAGACGTACGAAACATGGCGATATAATAAGGCGCCATTGATTCGGCATTAACGCCATAGGCCCCTAATGTCTCAGCAGTGACAAAAATGGATTCACAGCTGACTTGGGCCCAAGCAACTGGCGGCGTCCAAAGCGCAATAATAGCTATTAGGATCAGGGCTAACTTCATATTACATTGTTAAGCAAACACCGCTCCCATCTCCTTGAAAAAAATCTTATTTTGAGACACCCATCGACAGACAGGCTTTCAAGCAGTCCTTTCGAAGCTGCAAAGACTCCTTGGCATTGCGGTTCTCAGATAAAAGAATCAGAAAACTTCCCGTCAGCAGAGTTTGGATAACCTGGGCATTTGAATCAATATTTGGACCGACCATCCCCGCTTGAGTCAGCAGCAGTTTGATTCTTTGCCTTCCGAGGGCACTCAACTCGTCATTTCTTTGGCGCATTTCCAGGTTATGAGAAGACAAATGCAGAAAAAGCAAAAGCCCTGTCGCTTCCATCGGATATTCCGCCGCCCAATTTAAAGTTGCGTGACAGTAAACTTCAAAATGTCGCTCCAATTTTTTTTCCTGAGAGAGCGCCTTTTGCACCTCACTCTGAAGATGCAAGGTACTCAAATCCAAAAGTCTATTGGCCAATTCCATTTTGTCTTTGAAGTAATGATGAATCAGACTGCGCGAAACCTTGCACTTTTTGGCAAGATCTCCGAACTGCAACTGCTCAAAGCCCTCTTTCTGTATGAGCTCCAGAGCCGTTTCCAAAATCTGAAACTGACGATGCTCAGATACACCCAAACGCTTCTTAAATAGTGCCTTCTTGAGGTCGAACTGCAAACTCTTCATATTTCATAATATATCGGAATATCTAGTATTTTTCTAAAGTATTGACACTTTGACAATTTAAATGGCACATCGCAACACACGCCTGTATTCTCCCGCTCGATCACTCATTGCGAACTGCCGAGTGCGGAAACACTGCTCACAGAGGACCGAAAAAGCCCTCAATTGCGGGCTCTGAAATCTGCGCTGACAGTTTAGAAGAAATTTACTGGTTATGAGATTGGATCAGCTTTTGAAACAGGAACAGACGCTATGAAGCCTCCAGATATTTTTGAGTTTCTAAATGTCCATCATTTCCTGCAGCAGACTTACGTTTATCGCAAATCTGTTGAAAGACATTTTTCGTATCAGCGTTGGGCTGACGAAATGAGTATTAAAGATCGCTCTTACCTGCGCCAGGTCGTGACTGGCCAAAGAAGCATAAATGCCGAGATGAGCGAAAAACTTCAGTTGAATATCAAACTCTCGACGCTGGAACTTCAGTATTTTCGCGCGTTGATTGAATACTCGACCGCTAATGATAAAGATGCACGGGACGAGTTAGGTAAAAAATTGGTGAATTTAATTAAGCAAAAAGAGTCCGTTTAAAAATACAAAATCCAAATCCGAAGGAGGATTTATGAAAACAGTTCTAACAGTTATTTTAACACTTGTGGGCCTTCAAGCACACGCACAAGGAAAAGCAGACTATGTTGGTAGCGATCGCAATGGCCAGGCATGTTCCATCACTATCGATGCTGGGAACAATTTGGTTTCATACTGGTATATGGGTAAAGACGGTCGCGACGGCTATGGATTCAGACTGACTCAGGAATTCGTAACCGCTTTGAAACAAGGACAAAGCCCCATCTCTCTAAATGAAGGTGGCGTTGGTGGCGCGAATCTAAAAATCTGGATCAACCAAGACGGCACAATGGATGCAAAATTCAGCAACCTGGTCGTCTATAGATCAAGCTGCGAAAATATGAATCGCCAATAAACTCTGCTTTGCGGAAGAATCTACTTTGGATCTTCCGCAATACGTTCACGGAGCTTCACCGGCTCCGTTTTTTTGGATTTACGCATACGAATGTTGAGCATCTCGACACCGACCGAGAAAGCCATCGCAAAGTACACGTAACCTTTTGGAATATGCACTTCCAAAGATTCGACGATCAAAGTGAAGCCGATCATCAACAAGAAGCTCAACGCCAATATTTTAAGGGACGGATGAGAATCGACGAAGTTGCTGATGGTTTTCGCCGATACAATCATCACCGCAGCAGAAATAACCACAGCCGCAATCATCACCGCAATTTCATTGACCATCCCGACAGCAGTGATTACCGAGTCTAAAGAGAACACCACGTCTAATAATAAAATTTGGAAAATCACCGCATTAAACGAATGCGCCACATGATTCGACTGACTGCCCTCAACACCTTCCAGCTTGTGATGAATCTCCATGGTACTTTTTACGATAAGGAACAAACCACCCAAAAGCAGGATCAAATCACGACCCGAAATCTCTTGCCCCAGGACCGTGAACAAAGGCGCCGTTAAACCGATAATCCAGCTTAAAGAGAAAAGTAAAATAATACGCGTGATGACCGCAAGACTTAACCCCATCACTCGGGCTTTGTCTTGTTGGTCTTTAGGAAGTTTCCCGGCCAGGATAGAAATGAAGATGACGTTATCGATGCCCAGAACCAATTCCAAGGCAAACAATGTGAAAAACGCGATCCAGATTTGTGGATTCGAAAGCATTTCGATCATGGTGACAGACTCCTTTAGTCGATCTTTCTAAACTAAAGGAGCTCAAGTTCTTTGACTATACAAATCCCATCACTCGTTGCTCCATTTCCATTCAAATTTGTTAAGAAATTAATTAATCTCGTACTCCGCGGTCACTTCAACACGCACTTTGATTTGACCCGCGCTCAGTTCCGTCGGAGCGGCATCACCCATTGCCTTCATCGCAAAGTTGCGCACCATGGGAACTGGCGGCTGATTTGAAGAAGTTCCGTGACTGATGCGCGCAACTCCTTTGATTTTTACACCGGCCGCCTTGGCGATTTCTTCAGCCTTCACTTTTGTGGCACGAACCGCATCACCCAATGCAGAAGTTTCTGTTTGCTGACGTTTGTCTGAGTCCCAATTGATCGAATTGACATTTACCCCGGAATCTTTCGTCTGTTTATCTGTCACCAAAGCATCCAGAAATGGACCCGCTTCGTCCACTTTACGCAAAGTTACAAGCAAAGATTGCACAACTCGGAAGCCGACCATTTTATTGGTTTGCGTTTTCTGATCGTAAACGTATTCAGGATTCAAACTGTAATTGTCGGTTTGAATGTCTTCCTTTTTGATTTTGAAATCGTCGAAGACTTTCTTAACTTGTTTGGTTTGATTTGCCGCTGCTTGTTGAGCCGCTTTCGCTGTCTGGGCTTTGCTCCAGACTTCAACAGTCATACTGACCAAGTTTGGATCCAAGCCTTTTTCGGATGTTCCACTCACAATAATCATACGGTCTGCTCCCTGAGCCATCCCGGCCCATAGTGTAACAGTCAGAACCAATGTCTTAGCGAATGTTCTCATGATAACGCTCCTTCGTTTATTTCGAGTAACGACGCTTCTCAGAATAAAACAAAACATATATGAGCTCCAGGGGGATTGACGTAATTCATGCGGCTTGGCAAACTTTGTCTATTCACAAAAATAAATGAAGGAGTTTTATTTATGAAAAAACTGGTTCTTATCGGTGCTGCCGTGGCAATGATGCTTTCTGGATGCGCAACAACTGAAGAAAATCCAAACGCAGCAAAAGGTGCTGGTATTGGTGCCGCGATTGGTGCGGTTGCTGGTGCTGTCATCGGTCACCAAACTGGTAAACGCAACGAAGGCGCTTTGATCGGTGCAGCTTTGGGCGCTGGTATCGGTGGTGGTATCGGTCACCGTATGGATAAACAAGCTAAAGAGCTTGCGAAAATCGCAGAAACAAAAAGAACCGAGCAAGGTTTGATCACAAAACTGAAATCAGACATCTTGTTTGACTCTGGTAAATCTAACTTGAAGCCAGGCGCACAATCCAGCATCGCAGAACTTGCGCAAATCATGAAAAAATACCCGGAGAACGTTTTGACGATTCGTGGTTACACTGACGACACAGGGTCCGCTATGAAGAACAATCCCCTTTCCAAAGATCGCGCTGAATCCGTACGCGCGCAACTGATCTTGGGTGGCGTTCCTGCTGACACAATCACTTCTGTCGGCATGGGCTCTGCAAATCCAGTAGACCCGGCGAAAACAACAGAAGCTCGCGCGAAAAATCGCCGTGTCGAGATCGAAATCACAGTCGATCAAACGAAAGTTCCAAAACAAGCTGCTAACAACTAGTGAGCTAAACTTTAAAAGATCACTCAAAAACCACCAGACGAACCCCTGGTGGTTTTTTTATTTTCATGACCCAGGTCATAATCCAGACTGGTGTGACGTCGCCCGACGTGATCGTAATCATCTCCATTTTTTATCATTCTTGATATTATATTCCTGTGATGACCAGAGCGTTCCGAACCATGTACGTGCAGGCCAGTACGTTGCACAGAGAGTGGCTGGAGAAACATGGATGTTCCTCTCTCCATTTACGTCAGCGTTCTCTGTTCGCCCTCTGCAACTCTCCAGTGCGGAGGGCGATTTTTTTCAAACATCAACAAATGTTCCAGTTGCATTGTGATTTCCCGGCCATATATAGTTTTTCTATCTTAAAAGGAGCTCGCGGATGAATCGCCATGCACGTTTTCTTTCATTACTTTCACTCACGCTCACATCTGTTATTTCAATAACGGCCTGGAGTGCTCCGAAAGATGAACTTAAAATTGCCGTCAATGCCGAGTTCGACACAATTCATCCCATTGTAAATACCATGGCCGCGGGTGGTTTGATTCAGGATGCGATCATGCGCCCCTTGGTGATGATCATGCCCGACGGAAAACCCAAAGCCGTTTTGATCAAAGAGATTCCCACCCTTGAAAATAAAAAGGCCCAGCTTTTCACTGACAAAACCGGCACTCACTTGAAAGCTGATCTGGAGTTTATCGATGCACAATGGGGCGACGGCAAGCCAGTCACATGTAAAGACCTGGAAGCTGGTTGGAAAATCGGCAGCAATGAATTGGTCGCAACTCCGAATCGCGATGACTATGCCAACGTCAAAGATTTGGTGATCGATAAAGCCAATCCAAAAAAGTGCACCATCGTCTTTGATAAACCCGCTTACAATTTTTATGTTTCCTTCCCACGCCTGCTCCCCGCTCACCTGGAAATGCCCGTCTTTGAAAAATACAAAGGCAAGGTGCTCTCCTATGAACGCAACTCCCTGTACTCCACAAAAATCACCGAGCCGGGTCTTTACAACGGTCCTTACCGCGTCAGTGAATTAAAACAAGGCAGCCACGTGGTTCTGGTACCCAACGAAAAATTTTACGGCAAAAAACCATTCTTTAAAAAAATCATCTTTAAATTCATTCTGAACTCCACCTCGATGGAGGCCAATCTTATGAGTGGCAATGTCGATATGACATCTTCCTCGGGAATGAGCTTTGATCAGACACTGGCCTTCGATAAGAAAGTGAAATCACAAAATCTTCCCTACGAAGTCAGATACGTCGCAGGATCAATGTATGCCCATATTGAGTTGAACTTAGACAATCCGATCCTTAAAGATTTAAAGGTACGCCAAGCTTTGAACTATTCCTTTAATCGCGCCGAAATGGCGAAATCGTTCTTTGAAGGCAAACAACCTCCAGCCATTCACTTCGCAACTCCTTTTGATGAATGGTACACGGCAGATCCAAAGCTTGTGACACTTTATCCGTACAGCCGCATCAAGGCTCAACGTCTGCTGGACGAAGCCGGTTGGAAAATGGGTCCCGATGGTTATCGCTATAAAGACGGTAAAAAAATGAGCCTGACCATGACCAACGTCGCCGACAATAAAATGAACGAGATGATTGCCGTCTATTTGCAAAACCAATGGAAACAATTGGGACTTGAAGTGACTTTAAAAAGCTTCCCCGGCCGCGTTTTCTTTGGCGAAATCCTGCGCCAAAGAAAGTTCGAGATGGCTGCTTTAACTTGGGTTGAATCTCCCAACATGGTCCCACTGGGCACCATGAGCTCTACCATGATTCCGTCCCAGGAAAATGGTTGGTCAGGACACAATCGCTCTGGATGGAAAAACAAAGAAGTCGATAAGCTTTTGGAACAAGCAACTCAGGAGTTTGATTCCAAAAAGCGCACGGATATTATGCGCAAAGTTTTAAAAGCGTATACAGACGAACTTCCACAGTTACCAAGTTACTACCGTTCCAACACCTCTATCATTCCCAAAGGCCTTCAGGGTTATGAAATGACGGGGCATAATAACAGCGAGTATCTGCAAATCGAAAATTGGCACTTCTAAAAGTAAAAAGCCCGCCTCGTCAGCGGGCTTTTTTTATTTCAAATGCTCACACACCAATTCGCCATAGTAGGTATCATTGGCGAGCTCCATTCTTAATGAAGCGATAGTATCTTTGTTGTAGGGATTCACACCGAAATGAAGGCTCAAGGCATAATCGCTATAGATTTGTGCTTCGTGCAGGCGTTTATTTCTATCAAAGTATCCATCCACACCGCCAGTTACTGAGTAAACTTGTTTATAGTTCTTTAAACTCGTGGAGGTCTGAACCTGCACAAAGACCTGGTTGTCCTTAAGTTCAATCGCTACACGACCCTTATCTGATGAGTTGAGATTCGCAAAGATCGTTCCGATACAACGTGCTTCACTGGGGCGCAAGCCTTCAGCAGATCCTACATCACCCGTTCCGGCTTTTGCCTGAAGAGCTGACAACACTGACATCACTAAAATAATCTTTTTCATGGTTTCTCCTTTGTTTGAAAACCATATTTCAATGAGCGCGCCAACCATTTTCGATGCTCTATTCAAGAATATTTAGAGACCTCCTGATAACGATTTCTACGCGCACTTCAAAATGAGTCTCTTTTGGAACTGGACCCCAAAAAGCGAACATTTATGTTCGCTTGACTGAAATTTACTGATGCTTCGCAATGTTGTTATGGCAGGAAAAAAAGACGCACCTTGTATCTATAACTTTCTGGATGTTTCGCAATATTTGCAGGCACATTTTGATTGGAGAAAGTCCCAAACTCCGTCGTTCACTTACACCAAGTGGGCGCAAGAACTGAACATCGGAAGCCAAACGATCTTGCGTTTTATTCTGAAAAGACGCCGCAATATCACCAAAAAAACCGCGCAGGTTTTCTGTGAAAATTTGAAACTCACCGACAATGACGCGCAATACTTCATGCATTTGGTGTCTTATAGTCAGGCAAAAACTGCGAACGACCGAAAAATATTTGGGGAAGCCCTGCTGAAATATCAGCGCTCGCAATACCAACAAAACACCATTCCAGCTTGGGTGGGAGCCAACAATGTCTATGGCCCTGTGATTCTCACACTTTTAACTTTTACCGATACTCCCAAAACCATTCCCGGAATCAGCCATCTTTTGGGCATCACCCAAGATACGACCCAGGAAGTTTTAAACGAACTTCTGCAACAAGGAATTGTCTCCCAAAATAATTCAGGGAATTTTCACTATATCCACAACACTGTGAAAGTTCCCGATTCTCCGGGAAATGATAATCTAAAACGTTTTTATGATTATTGGATGGATAAGGCCAAGCATTCACTTTGGAATGATCCCGTGGATACACGAAAACTGCGGGCTTTGAAATTTGCATTAAATGAAGATGAATTCAAAGATATCCAGCAACGCCTAAATGAGTTCGCCGTGTCTTTGCTCAGTCGCTATCACAACGACAGTATTGAAGGGCGCCGATTGTATATGTTGAACTCGGCTATTTTTCCGGTCACGACTTTGACGGCGTCACCCACAAAATCAACAGAGACAGAAGTCACAAGATAAAAAAAAAAGCCCGCTTCATCAGCGGGCTTTTTAACATTTCCAGTATAACTAAATTAATTAGTTAACAGATGCGTTGTCGCAAGTTGGAACTGTGTAAGATTTAACGAAAGCCAAACGAGCTGGAGCTTCGTTACCAACTTGAGTGTAAACTTTTACGTTAACAGTCATTGGGTATGTGCCAGTGTAAACTACGTCTTTGCAAACTGTTTTGTCACCTTTAGTTTGGTCACAGAAAGATTCTTTGTGAGTGAAGTTGATAGAAGTAGAAAGAACTTCAGAACCAACAACTTTGAATTTTGTAGGACCGTCGTTAGAAGGAGAAACAGTTTCAACGATGTCTACTGGTTTAAGAGTTTGAAGTTTGTCACCGTTGCGGCAAACGAAAGTGTAATCAATAGCGCGGCCCATGTATACAGCTGGAGCTACGATTTGGTATGGACCTTTAGCTGCAAAGATTTCTTCCCAAGAAGAGTTTGCAGAGATAGCTGCGTTAGCAGTTTGACCAACGATAAGAGCGGCGATAGCAAGGATCATGTTTTTCATTTAATTCTCCTGTTTTGGAATTACGTTTTTGTTGTGGGCCGATAAATGCACCCGATTGCGCACAAAGACAATTCGATTTTAAACATTGCGTAAATTTCACCTAATTTATGAAATTTTTGCGCTTAACAAGTCGTGTTAAGTAACATACAACTAAAGATCTCTTAGTATTAACGAGGACTTGTGACTTCAAAAAGATCTTTGGTCATTCTTATATTTACTCTTCTGCCTAATTTTTCAGCAAATGCTGACGAAGGCGGAAGACAGATTATTTTAGATGTTGGGAATGACTATTTCACAGGCCCCGAACACACCGATCGTCATCTTACGAACAACATTTCCGTGGGCATTATTCGCACGGGCTTATTTGGTTTTACGAGTGGACTGCAAGATAATTTCTCTGACTCGCAAAAGCTTTATTCATCCTTCGCGATCTCGCAATTCATCTACACTCCTGAAGACACCAAGCGCGCGATTCCTGATCCTGCGGATCAACCTTACGCAGGTTGGTTATTCTTTACGACATCGCTGGGAGCTCGCGAAAATAATTTGCTGAACACCTATAGCATTGATCTGGGTGTGGTCGGTCCCGCTTCACTGGCAAGAGAGACTCAAAATTTTTATCACCGCATGATTGGTGTTGCGGAGGCGCAAGGCTGGGATCATCAGCTGCACAACGAACTGGGTATTAATCTGAAAATCAAACAGGCAGTGCTGCCCTATCGCAATGAAGACACGTCAGACTTTATTTATTTCTATGGTGGTTCGTTAGGTAACGTCGACACTCACGTCGAAGTCGGCGCTATTCTGCGCTGGGGATATAATATTCCAGATGATATGGGTTATCGTGCGATCAATGCCTATGATGGAGATTTTTCGATCTTCTCGGTCTTTCGCATTTATGAAAAAATAGTCGCTCGCGATATCTTTTTAGATGGCAATTCAGACGGCAA
Organism: Bdellovibrio sp.; assembly: GCA_039594295.1. Taxonomy (GTDB): domain Bacteria; phylum Bdellovibrionota; class Bdellovibrionia; order Bdellovibrionales; family Bdellovibrionaceae; genus Bdellovibrio. The sequence continues at coordinate 21,359 of JBCNNR010000015.1, read as the reverse complement.
TAGTGAGTACGTCGAAAAACGCCCTCTGGTGACAGCCGGAAGCATGGGCTTTGTGATCAGAGTTTCTGATGTCGAGCTGGGCTACAGTTACGAGATGAGCACCAAGCGTTTTAAAACCCAGTCTTCCGCAGACGACCGTGGGAATGTCTCGCTGTCCTATCAGCGTGGCTTTTAAAACGAATAGCTGATTGCCAGCACCGTATTCACGGTTCCCAAGAATACAAACACCGGCTTTACGTCGCCGTTCGTCTCTCTGGAGGCGCTATAGAAGTTAGCAACCGCGATCAGGGAGTGAGTCACGACGCGAATCCAACGACGAGCCTCGCGCTTATCATGCTCTTTCTCGAGGTATCTTTGCAGAATGCGGTTTTTTTCCTGAACTGAAATATTGGAGTGGTCCAAAGCATAAAAGAAGCTGTCGTATTCATTGCCGGTCCAATAGTGACTGGCACCCAAGCCAATCGCCGCAATCCCCACCGTCGAAGTTAATGCATAGACACTGCGACTTAAAGGATCGTCTGATAAATCATAACCGATGATCCCACCCACAGCGGCGATACCGCCCGAGATCATATAGCTTAGCCCCAGACGCTCGTCTTCTTCTTCCTGCTGACGAATAAATTCACGGAACTCTGACCACTCGGGCACACCTTGATAGTGATTGTCGTCACTCATGTATGCGTGGGCATTCGATGCCAACAAAGAAGTCAGAATCAGAAAAGCTAACAAGAGCGATCTCACAGCGTCACCCCGAAGGAAATATATACGCCGCTGGCGCTGCCTTCTCCCCAATAGGAAAGACCACTGGTGATGTTTTTATACCCAAGCAAAAATCCAGCGGAGTGATCGCGTTGTCCTCCGCTGATAGCTAGCTGTAAAATTCCGATTTTATAAGCCATGGCTGCGCGGAAAACTTCCTGCCAGTGCTCTGTTTCAGAACCAAGGGCTGCTTGTGCTCCGACCTCAAGAACACCCATACCCACTGGAGGCTTGATCGAAGCACCTAACATGCCTTGGGGTTTAATTGGATACTGATCTGATTTTTCATTGGAAAATCCCCACTGCGAAAACATCGCAGAGACTTGAGGTTTCCATATTTCATCTTCCCAGGAATAGACAAAGCCCGGTTCGATATAAAAAAGATCTTGCGTGCGAGCCCGAAAGATCTCTTCAGAATCACCAGCTAAAGCTTCTGTCAGCATGATGTAGTCACCGACGAACTTGACGTGTGTATAGCGCAACTGAACACCCGCATAGAAATTGCGGCTGACGTAAGAGGAGAACTGCAGCTTTAAACTTTTTTCTTCGGCCGCGATAAAGTTCACTGCGGGCAAAGCCGAGTTATGGATGTCGGTGTAAAAAACCAGACGATAAGGTTCTGCTGACAAGCCCCAGGTGCTGGCTTGAAAAGAGGCTTCTAACGAAGCTTCTGCTTGCGAGGCCTCTCGGCGTGAAAAGATTCTGTTCACTTGCTCGGGTGTGGCATTGCCATTGACGACGTCATCTACATCACTCAGGTAATCCATGTTGGTGCCCAGGAACAGATCGCTGTCGAAATGTTTTCTGTCGGTTTTTGCCAGGAAAGCGGGATTGCACGGCAGACCACGCTCGACACTGTCCATGGAATAGCAAGTGGTACCAAAGGACCTAAACAAAAAGCGTGTGCCACCATCTCGCAGATACGCGGGCAAAGGCCCCGCCTGCGCGACACTTGCAAAACAGATCAGGGCAAAGAACACTCTTAAAAGCATTGATCCCCCAGGGGAATCGACACCGCTTTCATTTGCACACGCACTTCAGAAAGTTGTGCTCGGTATTGCTTCAGTTCTTCGATTTTTTTAGGGAAAGCTTTTTCCAGATCGCCACCCAGGCTTTCGAGAGAGTCCACGACTTTCTCGCCCCACTTCCACCAAGGACGGATGTCCTGCATGCAAAGTTTTTTGCCGGTGTTTTGCGAGGCTTGCAAATTCCAGGAGATGATTCCCTCACCCACATTGGCCTTCAGCACCACAACGCGCAGGATAGCACTGTACAGGCGGGCTCCGGCATTGTCTGTGTCAGCGAGGACTCCCACGGCCTTTTCTAAGTCGCTGCGGCCTGAGGAATCAACATTCGGCACCTGCTCCCACTGCGCCAGGAAGTTTTCCAGGTTATGAATCACTTCGTTGGTTTGTTCAGAGAAGTTCATGCCTTCCAGTTGCATGCGCATGACAGGACGATGTTTGACGACGACGAAATTATAGATGGTATCAAAGCGAATCCCCGCACGAGCCGCATAAGCCGACGCCAGGGCCATACGCACTTGCGGGTGCCCGTCTTCTTTCAGAAGTTTTTGGAAGTAGGCGATCGCTTGATCATAATTGTGCTGATCGAGGTATTCGAAACCACGATTCATTTTCTGCTCGCGCGTTTCCGGTTTTTCGGAATTGCACGAAGCCAAAAGAGCGATCAAAAGTAGGAGGGGGATCCAACGCATATTGACGCGAATAGTAAACTTTCGCGTCCAAAATTTAAATAGCGCAAAACAAGAATATAGTTATTTCATACTAGGTTACAACCCGGCAACCCGTACGCCGCCAGACCGTTTAACGGGGCCGGATCATGCTTGTGGTGGAGTCGAAGAGTGGGGCACTCCCCGAGAAATCCTGAAACGACAGACTTTGCATCAGCTTAAAGGCTGCCTGACTTTTATCATAGACCACACCAAGCTCACGGTTTTGAACAAACGAGGTGATAGAACCTTTCAAGAACTTGCCTTGAGGATCCAGCTTCACCAATAAGAGTGGCGCCAAGCCCGCGGTTCCCAAGACATTGATCCCGCGATCTGTTGCAAAGTTGCCCAGGCTATAGACCACCAGGTGACCCTTATAAACTTCCAGACCGCGCGGAACATGCGGGCCATGCATCAGGATCAAACTTGCTCCCGCATCGATGGCTCCGCGAGCAAAGGCGACGGAATTTCCGCGATTCTCGCCCATATAGTATTCGGTCGCATTGGGAGTGTGGATGGCATCAGAACCCTCCCCACCTGCATGTGAAGACACGATCACCACATCAAAGCGTTTTTTCAGAGCGCGAATTTCTTGATAGGTTTTTTCTGGCGCCGAGATACTGCGAACGCCTGGATAAAAATCAGTTGCGATTAAAGCGACGCGAATGCCACGCACCAGGAACTGCGCGACCTCCATGCCTTTTTTCGTCGAGGACTGAATTTGATACGAGCGCAAAGTCTGCTGAGTTGAATAAAGACCCTCGGGACCGAAATCCATGGCGTGATTGTTGGCTAAACTGACAACATTAAATCCCGCATCGGCAAAGGTGCGTGCAAATTCAGTGGGAGTGCGGAACAAATGACGGTTGGAGCCTTCACTTTTTGCACCCGCGCCTTTGTTACCGTCAAATAAAGTTCCTTCGAAGTTGGCAAATCGAATATCGCCGGTCTTGATATACGCTTCAGAGTATCTAAAAAGTTTTCGACCTTGATCGTTGGGAAGTTTATCCGTGGGATAGTCTGTTCCTAACATCACATCCCCCACGGCAGAAACCGTGACAAAGGATTCTTCGGCCGCGAACGCGTGCAGAGAAAAAGAGACAATTGAGAGGAATAGGAGAGTCTTCATTGCCGTCTTGTTATACCCGAACCCAGAGGTAATAGCCCCCAAAGGGGCCGGCGCAGGTATTAATTCCAGGAGTGTCTAAATTTTAAACGACTTAAGGGTCCGTTACGGGCTTTCTGTCTGGATACCAGATTTTCATATAATCACTCTGATAGGGAATGTTCTCTTCGATATTCCCAGATTTGAGAGCATCCATATACTTCTTATCGATGACCAGAATTTCAGTTGTATAACCGCTGGGTGGTTCACCTGCAAAGGCCCGGTTCAGCTCATCTGCTAACTGCCAGCCTTGGGTCTGCAAGGGCTCTGCGACAGTCACAAGTTGTTGAGACTTTTGGGAGCTGACACGGTTGATAGCTTCAATCGATCCATCCCCAGCTCCTATACCCACGATGTCCTCGCGATGGATGGCTCGAAGCGCTTCAGCCATATTATCGAAATACAAATCATTGATTGCCAAAGTGTGAGTCCATGATTTTCCATAGCGCTGGTTCCAGGCTTTGACCAGATGATTAATTTCTGTATCCGCTTTGGAAATGGGCAGGTCTTCCACGGCAATCAAATTAAAATTAGGCATGCTTTCAATCAGTCTTTTCATCGCCAAGGTTTTGGCTGTTGCGATGGAATAGTCCCGATCCGTCAGGATAATGACGCCGCCCTTTTTTTTGCCGTACTTTTCCAATTGAGTTGTCGCGGCCTTTGCAACTTCCGCAGGGTCTGTGGATATATTAATAAACATATCTTCGCTCAAACCCGCTTTACTTGAAGCATGCCACCCCACGACCTTTGAACCTTTTTTTCGCGCTTTCTTTAAAATGTCGCGAAAATCCGCTCCGTCAAAACCTCCTAACACAATTCCATCAGGAACTTTTTCCAGAGATTTTTTTAGTGACGTCTGCACACAGCTTTTCTTACCTGAACAATCAACAATGTCCACCTGCCACTTCAATTCCTGAGCCGCCTGATGAAAAGACTCGCTGACAGACTTCACGCCGCCGTTTCGTAAATTAGAGGCAACAAAAAGAATTTTTTTATGCGTTTGCGCTGGTGGGCCATTATCTGGCAATGCCCCCGCGCTTGAAGCAAACAAACAGAGAAGCATTCCAATCTTGAAACTGATGTCAAGAAATCTGGCCTGTCGTTTTACAAAGGGAAATACATTAGTCATTGAATAAATTTTCTAAGTTAAAGTCGGATGAATCAAAATCAATCAGAAGTGAATGTAGGAGATCAAAGCATCTTTTTAAGTTCTGCCTGATCTTCCTGGCTGGATGGCACCAGCCATTCCGCGGGAACATGCTCGACAACATAGCCCCAGGATTGCTTCAGCATAGGCTTCGCCAAAGGTTTTTTGTGCAAATCCTTCAGCAACTGAAGATGCCGCAGCAGAATCGTGCGCGTGGGTTTATAAAACCCTTCGTCATCGGTTCCCGCATTCGTGATATCTTCCGATGCTTCCGCTTTTTTAATAAGATCTGCGAAAAACTGTTCCAAGCTCATAGAACCATTGAATCTCATTGCCAATGGAAAATCCAGAATATCTAATGTGTTTATGGAATTTTTTGAAGCTATCAACGCGCGCCGAAGTGTTCGTAAATACACACCTCAACCTGTCCCTGCTGAAGTGATCAACAAGGCCATTGATGCCGCCCTGCTCGCGCCAAATTCTTCAAATATGCAAACCTGGCGTATTTATTGGGTTCATGACGCCGACGCCAGAAAGAAAATGGCAGAAGCCTGCATGAATCAGGGAGCTGCGCGCACAGCTCAAGAACTCGTCGCCTTTGTCGCAGATCCATCGACATGGAAAGTGGCACAAGCTGCTAATTTACAGCACCTTGGTAGTGGCGCTAACAAAGACGTTCTTACTTACTATAAAACGCTTATGCCGCTGCTTTACTCTTGGAGAATTCTGGCACCATTCAAGTGGCTTTTGTTTAATACCATGGGCATCTTTAAACCCACGATTCGAAAACCTTGGTCTTCCCGAGATATCGAAGAGGTGTCAGTGAAATCCACAGCCCTGGCGGCAGAAAACTTTATGCTCGCCATCAGTGCTCAAGGCTTTGATACATGTCCGATGGAAGGTTTTGATGAGTTCCTGGTTAAAAAAAGCCTGGGTTTGGGATGGCGCGCCCGCGTGGTGATGATTATTTCTGTTGGCAAACAAGATCCCGCAGGAATCTGGGGCGAGCGCTTTCGCCTTCCAAGAGAAATCGTGGTCAAAAAAATCTAAGGTTCATTTCGGGTCGCAATAAAAACAGAAATGGCAGCAAGCAAGATCGTAAGGGAGCTCACCAGATAAGTATTGGGAACTCGCCACCACATCACCGCGACGGACACGGTGATCATGGAAATGGCTAAAATCTTTGCGCGTCTTGCGATGGCCTTTTTTTGATCCCAATCCCGCAAAGCTTTGCCAAACAAGGGTTGACGGTAAAGCCAGGCGTGGGCCTTTTCAGAACTGCGCAGAAAACAACCAGCAGACAGCAGAATAAATGGTGTTGTCGGAACAATCGGTAAGAAAGCTCCAATGATTCCTAAAATAAGCGACGCTATACCCAACACCAGAAGGGCGCTTCTTAGCACTGGGTTTTTAACGATGCCGGGCATTGCTTGATCCTTATCCTGCGTTTGCAAAAACAGCAGAACACAGAGGAGGTCGTTTCATCAAGTGAGTCTTGTAAGCGATGGCCTTAAAGATATCCACGAAACGGTAAGCGACAGCTTTCAAAGTGCCTTTTAAGTCGCCCACTTCCAAACGCACAAAACCCTTAGTCACCGGAGAGACAATCACTCGGATCAAAGAGTGGCGTTCAAATTTATTCGTGAACGTCAAAAGATCCGCAAGAGGCGGAGGTGGCAATCCCAGACTGCTGCTAAAACCTGCGGCAAAATATTCTGGTGAATTCATGCTAAACGCCGGAATCGCTGGAGGATAGAAAGAGGTCCCTTTAAGAGTTTCAGCCCCCTCACGGTGAGCCATGGTCATTCCTGTTTTACCCACGATACCAATCACCGAAATCGCCGCCTTGGTGCTGTCAAATTTTTCTGTGTTATGGAAAATCTCAAAGACAAAAGCTTTTTTATTTCTGTTAAAGGCCAAACTAAATCCAGCTTCTTCAGCACCGCCTGCACCTTTTTTTAGTACTCCTGTTTCGGCAACGATTCCGACCGAAGCACTCAAACCAAATTCATTGGAATCAATCAACAGCGGAGCTTGGGACCATAATTTATAGTCCATGCCTCTTAATACATGCAAAACCGCACGGTCGCTTTTCTCACGGAAAGACAAATGCTCTTTCTCCGTTTCCACCGAACCTTTACCGAAAGCTTTTTTTACATTGACCTTGATAAAGCTCATCCCGTCGCCGACCACACTCCCCGCACCCAGCGCGAACTTAGTCGTTGTTAAAATTCTTGCCGCATTTGCCAGAAAGTGAAGACGCATTTTACGAAATTCTTCCTGACGTTCCGGAGTCATTTTCTCATAGGCTTCCAGGGGATTTACTTCGTCGATTTTTCCACCGCGCTTTAAGGCCTCGGCACGAATTTTCTCAGGCACTGTCAGGCCCAAAGCTACTTTCATGGCTTCCACATCTGGATATGCATCCAAAGTAAAGGTCTTACCTTTAACCTGAATAACGGTGAACTCTTTATCGATGCTCTGAGCGACCTTGGCAGGCTCTAAAGTCTCTTCGACTAAAACCGTCTCAACGGAATCCATGGATTCACGTGCGTCTTCCTCCGCCGCAAAAACAAAGCGCGAAGGTCCCATTATCAACAAAACGAACAGCATTAATTGAAGTGTATTTTTCATAACTCGCGGGCAAGGTGCAAACCGTGGACCTCTCATTTTCAGATATAAACATGCGAATTCACACGACTATCATTTGTGAATACTGTCAAAGGTGCCAATTAACGTTCAGTTTACAGTGACCTCTGGCCTGGACTTTGAATTATTCAAATTCGAGATTAAAAATTTTTGCGAAAAGCATTTTAACAGAGGCTTCATGTTCAAGAATTTTACATTCCTGGGACAGAAAACGCTAATTGGAATCGTACTGTTTACGATGGCATTCGCGAGTTCGCAGGTGTTAAAACAAAAAAGCCCCGCATTCGCTGGGCTTTTTTTGTTTTAAAAAGAAAAACCCACAATCAGCGAAGATTGTGGGTTTTATAAAGAATCATCAACTTGTTGCGATTACAAACCGCGGATCAAGTTTAGAGCGGAACCCGCGCGGAACCATTTCAATTGTTCTGCGTTGTATGTGTGTTTCGCTTCGATTGTTTCAGTTGATCCATCAGCGTGCTTCAAAATCATTTTCACGTTTTTGCCTGGAGCTAGATCTTTAAGATCTACCAAGGAAACTTTGTCTGCTTCTTGAACTTTGTCGTAGTCTTTTGGATTTACGAAAGTCAAAGCCAACACACCTTGTTTTTTAAGGTTCGTTTCGTGGATACGTGCGAATGATTTCGTGATAACCGCTGTCGCGCCAAGATGTCTTGGGCACATAGCTGCGTGCTCACGCGAAGAACCTTCACCGTAGTTTTCATCACCAACGATGATCCAACCCTTATTAGCTTTTTGGTATTGACGTGCAATTTGCGCGAACTCGATACCAGTTTCGCCAGTCAGTTGGTTCTTACCTTTACCGATTTCACCTGTGAATGCATTGTCTGCACCCAACAACATGTTGTTAGAGATGTTGTCCAAGTGACCACGGTAGTTCAACCATTTACCACCCGGAGAGATATGATCCGTTGTACATTTGCCTTTTGCTTTCGCAAGAACCAAATTATCAACGAAGTCGTTACCATCCCATTTCGTGAATGGAGACAAAAGTTGCAAACGATCTGAAGTCGGGCTTACAGCAACTTGAGCTGTCGCACCTGCAGGTTTTTGGTAACCTTCAGTGTCAGCGATGAAACCTTTAGCAGGCAACTCTGGAGCCACTGGAGCTTGCAATTTGATAGAACCTTTTGGACCAACCAATTCGTCAGTAGCTGGGTTGAAGTCCAAACGACCTGCAAGACCCAAAGCCATTACGATTTCCGGAGAAGCGATGAACGCCAAAGTTTCTGGGTTCGCGTCATTACGTGCGCGGAAGTTACGGTTGAAAGAAGTTACGATTGTATTTTTCTCGCCCGATTTAACGTCGTCACGTCTCCATTGACCAATACAAGGACCGCAAGCGTTCGCCAATACAGTCGCGCCCACTTCGTTGAACGTCGCCATTTGGCCATCGCGTTCAATTGTGTTTTGGATTTGTGTAGAACCTGGAGAAACCAAGAATGGCGATTCCATTTTCACGCCAACTTCCATAGCTTGTTTCGCTACGAATGCCGCGCGACCGATGTCTTCGTAAGAAGAGTTCGTGCAAGAGCCGATCAACGCAGAAGAAATCTTAACTGTGTAACCTTTCTCAGCCACTTCTTTTTTAAGTGCAGAGATAGGACGAGCCAAGTCTGGAGTATGAGGACCCACAAGGTGTGGTTCCAAAGCAGACAAATCGATTTCGTAAACTTCGTCGAAGTATTTACCTGGATTTGCCACAACATCAGCATCCGCAGACAAAAGATCTTTGTGAGCATCCGCTACAGCAGCCAATTCGTGACGGCCAGTTGATTTCAAGTAAGCAGCCATACGGTCATCGTATGGGAACACAGAACAAGTCGCGCCAAGTTCAGCACCCATGTTTGTGATTGTTGCTTTACCAGTACAAGAGATTGAAGAAGTCCCTTCACCGAAGTACTCAACAACTTTATCCGTGCCACCTTTAACAGTCAGCATTCCGCAAAGCTTCAAGATCACGTCTTTGGCAGAAGCCCAACCGCCCAATTTACCTTTAAGGTGAACACCGATCAATTTTGGATTTTTAACTTCCCATGGAAGACCCACCATCACGTCAGAAGCGTCAGATCCACCGACACCTACTGCACACATACCCAAACCACCCGCATTCGGCGTGTGAGAGTCTGTACCGATCATCAAGCCACCTGGGAAAGCGTAGTTTTCAAGGATAACTTGGTGAATGATCCCAGCGCCTGGTTTCCAGAAGCCGATGTTGTAACGAGAAGAAGCTGTCGCCAAGAAGTCATAAACTTCTTTGTTTGTAGAGTTAGCAACAGTCATGTCGACACTTGAACCTTTGTAAGCTTGGATCAAGTGATCGCAGTGAACAGTTGAAGGAACTGCTGCTTCATCTTTACCAGCAAGCATGAATTGCAACAAAGCCATTTGCGCTGTCGCATCTTGCATTGCCACACGGTCTGGTCTCAAAAGTAGGAAGCTTTCGCCACGAACTAGTTCTTGATTTTGTGGGTCGTCCAAGTGACCGAAAAGGATTTTTTCTCCAAGAGTCAAAGGACGGTTCAAACGCTTACCAACAACTGCGATACGTTCAGCTGTCTTCTTGTAAACGTTCTGCACCATTTCCGGTGTAGTTTCGATTTTAGAAGCCATTGTAATTGCCTTTCTGTAAAGAACGCCACATCCTAATGAAAATCAGTTGAAAGCTCAACGAGTTGGGCATCTTGTCACGAGGCATAATTTTGAACACGAATCTCTTCAAAAACATCGTGATTCTTACCGGGGCCGGCATTTCCGCCGAGTCAGGCATTCGCACATTTCGCGATCAAGACGGTCTATGGGAAGAACATCGTATCGAAGACGTCGCGACTCCCGAGGCTTTTCATCGGGACCCAGCTTTGGTTCACCGCTTTTACAACGCGAGACGGTCTCAACTGAAAGACCCAAAAGTACAGCCAAACGCCGCTCATTTCGCTCTGGCAGAGCTGGAAAAAGCCTGGGAGGGTCAGTTCCTTTTGGTCACGCAAAATGTCGACAATCTGCATCGAAAAGCTGGCTCGCAAAACCTCCTGCACATGCATGGGCGTTTGGATCAAATCCGCTGCCTGTCTTGTGAAGAAGTGATCGTGTGGGAGGACGACTTAGAAGTAAATGAGAGTTGCCCTCAATGCGGCATCAAGGGAGCGCTTCGCCCCGACATCGTGTGGTTCGGAGAAATGCCTCACCACATGGAAGAGATTTATGCGGCTTTAGAGAAAGCCGATTATTTCATCTCCATCGGCACCAGCGGCAATGTTTATCCTGCCGCGGGCTTTGTGCAACTCGCGTGGAAAGCGCGCAAAATTGAAATCAATGTGAAAGACACCGAAATCTCCCGCGCCTTCGAAGAACATCTCGTCGGCCCCGCCTCAGTCGAGGTTCCGAAGCTCGTTCGCCAAATTCTGGGCGATTAGATTCATTTAAAATGACACCCACCTACTTTTTGCAATCAAGTTCAACGCACGTTGCTTTTTACGTCAATTTGACGTAATATGGAGTTGAGCTTGATTCTTATAACCTTTTCCAGAACCTTCGAGAAACAGCTCGAAAGAGTTCCAAGTCATATTCGGAACAAAGTTCATTCGTGGCTTTGGTCACTCAAAGATAAGGGGCTGCGCAAAACTCAGCTAACACCAGGTCTTCATGACGAACCTTTGCAAGGAAAGCGATGGGGACAGCGCTCGATCAGACTAAACAAGGCCTATCGACTTATCTATACGGTCATTGAAGACGAGGTTCATATCGAAATTTTGGAGGTCCATAAGCATGACTACTAAACGAAGAGATGCATTCGATTTTTTTGAAAACAAATACGGACGACTTACTGTCGCGAAGTTCATTAAAGCATGGCGTTTAAGTGATGAAATGAGCCAGACGGAGTATGCGAAATTCTTGGGGATCTCGGTACAAAGTCTTTGCGACTTAGAAAAAGGTCGACGCATTCCTTCGCCGGGAAGAGCCGCGAAAATCGCTAAAAAGATCGGCTACCCTGAGCAGGCGCTGATTTCCTTAGCGATTCGCGACTCTTTGTATGCAGACGGGCTTAAATATAACGTTAAGCTTGAAAGCGTTTAATTTAGTCTTGCGTTCTGACTTTGCGCGGACTGCGGTTTTTGTTGAGGTGCGGGTGGAATTTTACAACTCACAGGGACTTGGGTGTAAGTTTGACCTGTGAAAGTTGTGACCGATTCCACCACCGCACTTAAGCGACCGTTACTGTCGGCGGTTGTTGAATCCAAAGTGATTTGAAAATCAAATGGCGAATCTTCTGCCAAAGTTAATCCTGAAATAATATCAGCGGCTTTTGTTGCGGCTGAAATTTCCGTAACTGAACCCGCAAGCTCCGCGTGACCAACCTGTTTAATAGGTTGATTGGAATCGTTCAAAGTATACGTGTCAGCAGCCACATGATTGCTGTTATTTCTTTGCAGCAAGAACTTCACGCCGATTTTAGAAGTCGGCAACGAGGAACTCTGCGAATCAGCCGCGGGAGTATAAATACAACGCAGAACTTCATTCCCCTCCCCTTGCCCCGCAGGGCCTCTTTGGGGTGGTGCTTCCTGGGCGCCAATCGCAGCAGCAGTAGCCATTGAGATCAGCGAAAACAATACGGCATTCAATATTCTTTCCATAATTCTATCCTCACGGGCTGAGCTCACAATCAGTTGTGAGCTCTTAATGCAAGAATATAAAAAAACCGTTGAAAGAATATGGAAAATTTCGATAGGCTTTGGGCCATGTTGAAAATTGCACTTTTATTGACTCAGGTTTTATTTGCGGCTCCCGGGACTTTGAATATTGATGGCCACTATACCAAGGCCTGCCACTTGATGGATGATGATTCTTTGATCACTCAACTTTCTATTCAAAACACGCGCTGGGTGTTCTCGCACGTGGCTTACGAAGATGACAAATGCACCAAGGCTTACTTGGTGTACGAAGAGACTTACAAAGTGAAATCCATTGATCGCAATATCGATATGACCACGGTTGAGGCTACTTACAAAAGCCTTACTATAAATGTGACGGAATCCCTGAACATGATCAGCTGGTGCGGATTTTCTAATTGGAAAACCAATGAAGCCAAAGTGGTGACTGGAAAAGTTTGTGATGAATACAAAGTTCCTGGCGAAGGCGATATTTTGTATACGACTTATCAAGTGAAAGCACAGACGCCGCTGCAAATATTCATGGGCACTGCGAGCAGTGATCTGGATGGAAAAACTCCGCAGACTCGTTATCAACTCACTGAACGTCTTCCTTTTGAGCAACAGGCCCGCTAATACTAGACAAGTGAGATACTTTCTTTAGGAAACACTCTCAAACAAATTCAAAATCGGTCAATTTCAACAAAGTTCGCTTTATCGTCTCAACTTGAGATGGACCAACGACCACAAAAGTTACTATTGTGAAACATCATCGACGTTTCCATAACTTAGCTCATAAAAGCATTAAAGCTTATTAGGAAACTCCGATAAGTAGTTCATGGAACACCCCCGAACGTTTTTGAAGTCACTGTTTCATTTTTCTAAATATAGCATCCTGCTGGTAACCTTAGCAGGATGCTCTATTGAATTATCCATGGAAGAGCTGTCCAGCAGTGTCGCTTCCTCCTTAGCTTGGGATCAAAATACCCTACAAAAGTCTGGTGACCTTCAAGCTAAGTGGGATGCGCCGACCAACGAAAAAATCGTTCAACAAGAACTTCTTTATTATAAGGGCGAGAATTGCGACGACCCGATTTTGCCATCCATCCAATTAGGTGCAGATGCCGCTGCCGATACGGCTTCTTTCACCAAGGACGAAGGCGAGAAATATACTTTCCGCGTCTTCTCTATGGATGTCTCCGGAAAAGTCGTACCTTCAGATTGCTCCGCACCGGTAACCTACCAAGACTCGTTCGCAGTGGCGACGTCGGCTGTTGGTGGAAAAATCAATGAAGCCAATGTGGCGTCCGCTCCCTTCTATGGTCGCTGCGCACAAGGTGCAACTATTCAAGTCTCAGCGCCGTCCGTGGCGAACGTCTCCACATTCAGCTGCGCTTCAACGGGAACTTGGTCTCGTGCGATTGATCTGAATGCGGTAGCTGGAGTTTTCGCTGGCAATCTTACTTTCACCGTGACGCCGTCAGGTGGTGGAACACCTAAGACCTATACTGTTACGATTGATAAAGACTCTGTACCTCCATCGATTGATATTCCTGCAGCGGCAACCATTAATGCCGCAAACCAGGCTGCCTATACAATTTCAGGAACTTGTTCTGAAAATGGGCAAGCGGTTGTCATTGATATTGGAACTATTAATACGACAGCCACTTGTTCTTCAGGAACTTTCTCGAAAACATTGGATGTTTCAAGTTTAACAGGAAATACTATCTCCGTTTCAGCGACACATAAAGATGCTTACGACAATACTCGTTCTAAATTCGTCATCACTTCTCGCTATGTCACGGTCCCGACAATCACTTCGGTTGCGTTAAATTCGGGTGCGGCTGTGACAAACTCTCTTGCTGCAACCTTAAACATGAATGTGACGGGCGCGACACAAATGTACATCACCAACACGGCGGGATGTGCCTCTGGTGGTACATGGGAAACTTATGCCGCTGCGAAAGCCTGGACATTGCCAACGGCGAACTCAACAAATACCGTTTATGTAAAATTTAAAGAAAGCCATGACAACGAAACCGCTTGCGTCAGTGACGACATCATTCATGACAATACGAATCCGACACTTTCCATCACCTCCCCTGTTGCAAGTTCCTATGTGAATAATTCCAATGTCACTGCGTTTACCATCAGCGGTTCTTGCTCTGAAAATGGCCGCTCGATCACAATTACCGGGCCTAACAGTTTCACGGCGACCACCACTTGTTCCGGAACTGCATTCAGTGCCATTCTTGATTTAACCTCGATAGCTCAAGGAAGCTTCCAGTTAGGTGCTTCGATGAACGATGCTGCAGGAAATACCGGTTCTGCGACGTCACCTTCTTACACCAAAGACACTGTGGTTCCGACGGGATCCGTTGTTATCAATGGTGGAGCGGCAAGCACAACCAGTCTAACAACAACATTGACTCTGACCTCATCCGATGTCGGTGGTCAGATGTATGTAACAAACACATCAGGTTGTGCTTCTGGTGGAGCGTGGGAAGCTTTTGCGGTTTCTAAAACATGGAGTTTATCGACAGCCGATGCGACCAATACGGTTTATTCAAAATTCAGAGATGCTGCAGGTAATGAATCCAGCTGTTATTCCGATACGATTGATCACACTTCGACGATTCCAACTGTAACGCTCGCTTCCCCGGCTTCGGGTTCCTATATTAATATCGCGAACTCCACGGCATTTACGATTTCTGGTGCGTGCTCTGAAAATGGACAAGCCGTGAATATCACTGTTACGGGATTAACCGTGCCTGCGCCGACATGTACTGCGGGCGCTTGGACAAAAACCATCGACGTGTCTTCTTTGGCGGATGCATCGATTACATTTACTGTAAATCACAGCAATGCTGGTGGCATCTCTGCAACGCCCGCAGCGCAAAGCTATACTAAAGATACAGTGGCTCCGACTGTATCCACATTCGTGATTAAGAACGATGATGCCTACACTGGAAATTTATCGAACTTATTGACGATTGATTCGACCGGCGCAACGGATATGTACGTGACTAACAATGCCCTTTGCTTGACTGGTGGCTCTTGGGAAACTTACGCCACATCGAAAATTTGGACTCTTTCTACGGCAGATGCCGTAAATACGGTTTATTTTAAAACGCGCGACACTGCTGGCAATGAATCAAACTGCGTATCCGATTCCATTACTCACGATGGCTCCGTACCAAATTTGACTTGGTCGACTCCGGCAAACTTGTCTTATATTAACAATAATAACAAATCAGCGTTCACAATGACCGGGACTTGTAACTTAAACGGCCGCACCGTTGACACCTACGTATATTGGGGAGCGACTCCTCAAACTCCAACGGGCACAGCGACATGTACATCGAATACCTGGAGTATTACGATGGACATGTCCAGTCTTGCCGATCAAGCTGGCACGCCCTATTCAGTTTTCGCAAGATTGACTGCGCTGAATGGCAGTACCAGCTCGCCGACTCGCAACTTTTATAAGGACACTGTGAATCCAGGAGCTGCGACGATTACCGGTGCACCTACAGGAACCAATACAACATCAACTTTAAATATCACTGTCGCGGGAACTGGAATTGCTCAGTATAGATACTTTATTGTTCCTCCTGGAGGAACTGAAGTTTGTACGAACACTGCGGCCTACACGGGATCTGATATTCCGGTTGCCACGAAAATCACAGATTCGCTGACTGCAACTGGAGACGGTGCTTACAAGGTCTGCGTGATGGGTCGTGAAACATCCGGAAATTATTCTACCACAACAACTCAAGCGACTTGGACTCGTGATACCACGGGCCCGATTCCACAACTTGTGACGTCGACGACTGCAGATGGAACTTACGGAGTTGGTACTGTCGTGAACGTACGCGTGACTTTCAATGAAAACGTCACGGTCACGGGCTCCCCTTACATCACTCTTGCAACGGGATCTACGACTCGTAATGCAACCTACGTGAGCGGAAGTGGCACCACAAATATTAACTTCAACTACACCGTCGTCTCTGGGGATGCATCATCGGATTTAGATTATACGTCAGCTGCAACCATCGTTCTTAACGGTGGAACAATGAAGGACTCTCTGACAAATGCAGCTACGTTGTCTTTACCTGCGGCGGGATCTGCCAATTCCTTGTCAGGTCAAAAAAACATCGTCATCAATGCACCGTTACCAGTTGCTGTTCTAGCGGGCTTGCCGACAAATCCATCGTCAGCAAATTACCTTGCCGTGACAGTCAGCGGAACTGGAGTGACTCAGTATAAAAAAGCCATCATCACTTCTGGCACTTGCGATACGGCGAGCTACGGAACTGCGTCCGTGATCGCATTGAATATTACTAATTCCGTCATGGCTTACAGCAACTCCTTCGTCACCCTTTGTGTGTTGGGTGGCGATGCTGGCGGCACCTTCCAAAGTGCGACGGCTGCGACAAGTTACACTTGGTTCCAAGATGGACTCCTGGCCGTAAACATTACTTCAGCGAATATGAATCGTGTCAACGAAGGAACTTTAAGTCAAAATTTTACGATAGGCATGGCTTCCGCCAAACCTTACGATGTCGTAGTTAATTACATGGTTACGGGAGATGCCGTTCAGGGCGTCAATCATGACTTAGCAAACGGTTCAGTCACGATCCCGACAGGTTCTACTTCCGTCGACGTACCGGTGAATTTTATAAACAACGCCACAGCAGATGGCGAACGTGTGCTCAATATCCATCTGACAAAGACGGATCGTGATCTCACTTACTTGGGTACAGCCTACCAGGCACAGTACTATATTGCGGATGACGAAAAAAATCTAACCACAACTCAAGTTGCCTTGGGACGCACCCACAGTTGTGCTTTGATGAGCGATAACTCCGTTCGTTGTTGGGGACACAATACATATGGCGGCATCGGTGATGGGACTACCAAGTTTAAAGATACTGCCGTTACAGTTTCCAGCGGAACCTCATTTAAAAGCGTCGCGGTAGGTCTTGATCACAGTTGCGCTGTCACGACTGGCGGAGATTTATACTGTTGGGGTCGTAACGCCAACAACCAAATTGGTGACAATACTGTTACACAAAGAACTTCTCCAGTCTTAGTGGATTCAGGTGTGGCGTATTCAATGGTCAGCGCTGGTGAATCTCATTCTTGCGGTATCACAAGTGCCAACAAACTTCGTTGCTGGGGTCAGGGAGACCTGGGGCAAATCGGGCAAGGAACAGCCGCGAACCAGGCAGTTCCTTTAGAGATCGACGGCACGACTGATTATCAGTTCGTGGCGGCAGGTTCCAAAACAACTTGTGCGATCACGACTGCAAATAAACTTCGCTGCTGGGGCCGAAACACTTATAACAATTTAGGTGATGGAACGACGACGAATTCATCAACTCCGATTTCCATCGATGCAACTGCTGACTATTCATTTGTTTCCGTCGGTTCACATCACACTTGCGGTATTCTGACTTCAGGAGGCTTGCGCTGCTGGGGTGACAATACCTTCGGTCAAGTTGGTGACAGCTCCAACACGGCTCGTGCGACACCGGTGGATGTCAATTCTGGCACAACATATCTATCTGTTGCGGTGAACGATGAAACAACGGGAACTTCAGGTCGCGGTGTTACCTGCGCTGTGACTTCGGCGAATGTCATGCAATGTTGGGGTAACAACTCCGTTTACCAATTAGCGGATGGAACCACAACAAATCGTAATGCGCCGGTGACTGCAGACAGCGGAACGAGTTATTCAAAAGCTTACACTGCGGGTGTGCGCGCATGTGGTGTCACAACAACGGGTGCGTTGAAATGCTGGGGTAACTTAAACTATGACTCGGTACGAAACATGGTCTTGTACGGTGCGGGATTAGGTAATGTCTATTCAACTTACACAAGCTTCACTGAACAACTTAAAGGTTGGACATTCAGCTCAATAGGATGGGGCACGTCCTCTTCAGAAGGCACTAATCAAACTTGCGGAATTCAATCCAACAAACTTTACTGTTGGGGTTCTCAATCAGTATTCGGCGACAAGACAACGACGGCTGTTCGTCGCCCAGGCGCCGTGTTGCTAGATCCAGACACAAACTACAGTAAACTTGCCAACCGCCACGATTCTATGGCGAACTGTGCAATTACCACAACTGGCGATCTGAAATGCTGGGGGCAAAATAATAACCACGTCTTTGGCTCAGTGGTTGCCAACGGTGCGTATGTTTATGTGCCGACAAGTGTCGATCCTGGAGTGCAATATTCCGAAGTGAGTACAAACGGAAATTCGACCTGCGGAGTGACGACTGCGGGAGTGATACGTTGTGTGGGCTACAACGGTTGGGGAAATCTGGGCGATGGAACGACTACTGAGATCGCAAGTTTCACAGACATCGATACAGGAACGACCTATAAATACGTTGAAAAATCCTCGTATACAACGTGCGGTATCACCACTGCAGACACACTGAAATGCTGGGGTCACAACTTAAGTGGCTCTATTGGTAACGGCACAACGACAAGTTCTTCAACTCCGGTGTTGGTGGATTCCGGAACGACTTACAAAAAGATCTCCCTCAACGGCACAACTTGCGGCATTACATCGGCTGACGTTTTAAAATGTTGGGGTAGTAACTACTATCGCCTTGTGGGTAATAATAGCTCATCTGACACATTGTCTCCTGTCGTTATCGATGGCGGAGCGACTTATAAAGATATCAGCATTGGAACCATCAATACTTGTGGTGTTAAAATGGATGGCACACTCAGATGTTGGGGGGATCCGGCCGTTTGGGGTACAGCGAATCCACTAGAAACAAATAACTCAACGCTTTTTGCAACTCCATTCACTGCTGATTCAGGAGTCACATATTCAAGCGTCCAAGTTGGTTCGTATTTGGTCTGCGGCACCACAACAGGTGGCGTTTTTAAATGCTCCGGCAGATCGGTCGGTAAAAATTTAGCGATAGTCGATGCGGGACCGAGTGCTGCCGTTGTTAACTCCAATTCCCCGACAAATGCCCCTGTCTATCTTCAAAAGTGGTTAAACTACTAAAACAAAAAAGGCGCCCACAAGGCGCCTTTTCTTTTTGCTATTTCTCTTCTTTCGAAGAAATCAATTCGCTGATGACTTTCTTAGCGCGCTCGATGTTTTGTTTCACCGTGGCTTTTTCTTTTAAGCCTCCCAGCATTTCCTCTGGCGCGAAGGACAATGTCTGGAATATTTCAAACGTCTTGGTGATCTCATCGCCGTGATCGCGACGCAAACTTGGCGGAATCTGCGTCATCAGATCTTCAATTTTTTGCGCAGCTCCTGACTCCCCTGCCACCTGGCCCATCACCATATAAAAGATATTGGTCATCTCCGTACCGACCGTGCGGTAATCATCTTTACCCACGGCTTGATCGACGACTTTATAGCGTTTATTCACTTGCTCTTTCAAAGTTCTGCGACGACGCCCCCAACCGAATTCACGTTGGCTTTTGACTAACAACGCGGCAAAGATTCCCGCATAAATCACGATCCACAACCACGGGCGAGCCATAACACTTGCTTGAGTCGAAGGCTGCCATGCCATAATCACATCAGGCAGTTTGTTTTCAACAACCTTTGCGGCAGCTGGTTGTTGGGTACCCGACATTCTTTGGGAGGAACCAACTGGAGCATTAGGATTATTGACGATTTTCAAAGTGATCGGATCCGTTTTCTTGGAATAGTACTTGCCTGTTTTCGGATCAAACATGCTGACACTCAATCCTGGGAAAACCATGTCGCCTTCCTGGCGCGGAATCAAAAGCATTTCAAATTCTTTATAACTGCGACCATTTTTAAAGAACTTGGAATCTGATTTGGTATCGTACTGTTCAAGTCCCGTTGGCAAGGTCATTGCCGGTAAATCAATCAGTTTTGCATTTCCAGAACCCTCAAAACGCACTTTCAAGCTGAGTGGCTGATTGACCGGAAAACTTTGGCCTTCGATGGTCGCATGAACATCAAACTGCCCCACCGCCCCCGAAAAATCAGAGGGACGTCCATCGACTGGCAATGGCTTAACTTTGATCGGAATTGCCGCAGAACTTTTGGTGTATTCATACGGCTTACTCATCATACCCATTTGGCTGATGGTGCGAACACGGGATTTGATTTTATATGAATCAATTGTGGCCGTGCCTGCCTTGATCGGAAACAACGCATGCGAAGCCAACAAAGCCTTCTTCCAAGGAACTCCCCCCACATTCACTTCATAAAACTGAATGGACGGAACTTCTTCGATGATTTCTTTCCAGAAGCCACGCAGATCCGGGAATTTCAAACGATCCAATGTTTCCATCTGCCCGCGAGTATAAATATACCAGTTCACGGTCACTTGTTCGCCTTCGTACACTTCAGTTTTATCGACTTCGACACCAATAAAAAAGGCTTCATTGGGATTTGTCGGCAAACTGCGGAAGGCCGGATTATCAATCGTGCTTGCAGCACCGGGACCAAATTGATCATCTGGCATCCCCGCGCCTTGCTGACGTTGCATCTGTTGCATCAGACGCTGACGTTGTTGCAAGAGCTGATTAAACATTTCTTCTTCCGAGCGATCCATGGCTTCAAACGGATCTTCATTCATACCTGGGAACTGAGGACGCTGTGGCATTTGACGAGGATTTGCAGAACCACCACCAGCTCCGTTACCGACCTTAATCACAATCGGTTGTGTTCTGAAAATCTTGCCACCTACCACGACTTCAAAAGACGAAACACTTAATGTCCCCTGACGTTTGGGTGACAAAGTGTAGCTGTATTCTTTACGGCGTTGAGTTTCAAACTGCATCCCGCCGGCACCTGGAACTAACTTTTGGGCGACGGCCGTGGAACTCCAGGTATTTAAAAGTTCAAAACCATCCAGTTCATGAACCCGCGGATCTTGAATGTCTACGTCATCACTTGTGACTGCCGAAACAGTGACAGTAAAAGTATCACCCAAACGCATTTCGTTGCGATCGACAGTCGCATTCACAGTCGTGCCTGCGGCATTCGCGACAGCGATATTTAAAATAAAACTTAGAAAGATTAGAAAATTACCAATCTTTGTCACGAGGCTGCTCCTTCGTTTCTTTGCGATTATAGTCAGCACGGATCTTACTTTCCTGCTGCTTAATCTCTCCCAGGATTTTCTTTACATCGCCTTCGGAAAGTTCTTTACCGGCAAAGGGACGAGGCTTGTACTTGGCAGAGTTTTCATATTGCTGCTTTTCCTTTTTGTCCTTGCC
>JBCNNR010000014.1:0-94697 GCA_039594295.1 Bdellovibrio sp. | reverse complement strand
TCGTATACAGAGTCTTTGACGACAGCGGATACATCGACATCTGGCAAGGTCGCAACGAAGTATGCGCCATCAGGCTACCGTCGTCCAGCAGGGGTGTTATTCTATGAAGACCCGGCTCAAGATGCGGCGTCCAGATTGAATATCGGTTTGTTTCAGTTTACTCCGACAGCGAGTGGGAACGTGCAAGCATGTATCCGCGAGTGGAATAAACTTTATCCTAAAAACACCATCAGCACTTCAGCGACTCAAGCGGAAATGATCCGTGTCTTGGGAAGTGCGATGCAAAGCTTTAACGCTTTCTGTGGAGCTGCGAAGCTGACAGGAATGTTCGCAGTGCAGGTGAATACTTCCAAATCTGGAAACACTCATCCTTCGAATCTTCAGTCGAATGGCAGCTTGAAACTTCCAACAGATCGTTGCGTGAGCCCGCATTTCGCAGCCGGCAAGTCCTACAACCACTTCGGGCCCCTGCAAAACTCGACAGGTTCTAACTTGAATGAGTTGATGAGTTGCACACTGAACGGTGAATACTAATTAGCGCGACTTAAGGTACGGACACACTTTTGGTAGCAACAAGGCGTCACTAGTGACGCTTCGTTGCTACCAAAAGTGTGTCCGTACCAATTACTTCATATTGAGCAGGCCTAAGTTTTGAGTCATGCGACTCAATAAACTGTTCAGCACTTTCTTTTCTTCATCATTAAATTGGCCAAAGAACGCTCCGATGCCGCCATACCATTCTGGCGCGATTTCTTTCAAAACAGATTCACCTTTTGCCGTCAGCTTAATGACGAATGAGCGTCCATCTTTCTCATGAGTCGTGCGTTCAACTAATTGAGCTTTCTCAAGACTATTGATCAGACCGGAAATGGTTGCTTGTGTTACTCCAACTTTGTGAGCAATCTCAGAAGGCATGAGGCCCGCGGGTGCTTTACGCAGAATAATTAAGAGTGTGTATCTGCCCGGTGATAAGTTCCAACGCGCAAAGAAGTTGTCGTATTTTGATTCAAGGTCCGTCGCAACTTTTCTGAAAAGCAGGTGAGAGTAAAGTGAAGCAATATCAGCATTCGGACACAACTCTTTCGCATTCTGTTGCAGTTCTTCTTGAGACGGAATGGTTTGGATGAACAACTTAGCCATGAAGGCCTCCAATCGAGCAATTTTCATATTCAATGAGACATCCTTTGGGACCCCATTGACAATTGTTAGTTACCTAACTAATATAATTAGGTGCCTAATAAAAATCAACAAAAATGGTGATACATGACAAAGATTAAGATGGCAGCCGCTCTAACAGTTCTCTTCTGCACTCCAGCGGCAGTGCAAGCTGAAACTCTTTCACTCTCAGACTCTTTGAATCTGGCAAATGGCAGTTCACCCCAAGTGAAGCGCGCGGAAGCGGCCAAAGATGAGGCAAGTTGGAAAAAAGTTGAAGCATACTCTCAATTCCTTCCAAGAGTCACCGTTGGTGGGACACACTTACTCGACAACAAATTCATGGTGGAGCAGATTGCTTTCGCTCCCAATACTCCACCGACTTCCATCGAATTGATTCAGCCTTACACGATTTGGTCGGCACGTGCAGAGTGGTTGATCTTTGATGGACTCGCAAATTTCGATCGCTACAGTTCAATGAGTTACGGTGCTACAGCCGCAGAAAAAGAAGCGGACTGGGCAAAATTTCAAGTCACTCAGGAAACAAAGTTGAAATTCTATCGTGCATTGGCTGCCGTTGAACTTGAAAAAGTGGCAAATCAAAACGTGAAGACTTTGGAGGATCACTTGGATCGCGCCAAAGCTTTCCGTAAAAGTGGTGCCGGTACCAACTTTGACGTCCTTCGCGTGGAAGTTCAGTTGAACGAGGCCCAATCTGAAAAATTAAACTCAGAAGACAACACCATCTTGGCCCGCCAAAACTTATTGGTAGGTTTGGGAGTGGAGGACGCTGGTCAAACATTAACCGGCACCTTGCCAGTTCCCAATGCCCAGCAAGTTGCAAGTCTGAATAAGCCAGCAAAAATTGAACGTCTGGATTATCAAGCGTTAACGGATCGTGAATTGTCAGCACATAAAGCGTGGCTCGCAGCTTACAAACACTGGGTTCCGAAATTCTCTGTGTTTGGTCAAGCCGACTACTACAACAATATTAGTAAAGGTCTGACTGATCAGGATTTCAACAATGCTTACTCGGTTGGGGTGAACATGACTTGGAATGTGTTCGATGGCTTTGCATCCTCAGCTCAATCTGCACAAGCAGATGCGCGTCAGGTGCAAGCTCGTGAATCCACTCGTCAGGCAAAATTGAAAGACAGCTATGATTTTGATTTCTGGAAGCGTCGCTATTTGTATTCGGCGGCTTTGTACAAAGCAAAAACCGTCGACGTGGAAAAAGCACAGGAGAGCGTTCGTCTGGCAACTCAATCCTTCAAAGCGGGAACTCGCACGAGTTCTGAAGTTTTGGATGCAGAATTGGATTTGTTCAGAGCGCGCGCAGGTCTCGTGAATGCACAGGTGAGTGCAGCAGAGGCATTGATTAGTTTAGAATTGTCCCTCGGGAAGGAACTGTAATTTATGACGAACATTAAAAATAAAAAGAAACAATTGATGATCGGTGCTGGCGCGGTCCTTGTCGTTGCGGCTGCGATTTTTGGATACTATGAGTGGTCCCATGTTTCTACTGACAATGCGCAGATTCAGGCTCACACCTTGATGCTCTCCTCGAAAGTTCCTGGGATTGTGGTGGAAGTCTTGGTTCAAGATAATGATCCGGTGAAAGAAGGCCAGGTTTTGGCCCGCATCGATTCACAGGATTATAAAAATAATGTGAAACAAGCAGAAGCGGACCTCGATGGTGTGAAGGCAAAACTTCACGATGCAGAAGCGAATTATAAACGCATGGGTGAGCTGCTTCGTCAAAACGTGGTATCGCGCGCTCAGTATGATAATGCTGAAGCAACATTCCGCGAGGTCAGCAAAAAAGTTCAAGCGATTCAAGCTCAGGTATCAACAGCTCAGTTGAATGCGAGCTATACAGAAATCAAAGCACCTTCAGATGGACATATTGCGCGTAAATCTGTTGAGCCAGGAATGGTGATTCCTCCTGGACAGCCATTGTTTGGTTTCGTCGCAGACAGCTCACGCTGGGTGATTGCGAACTTTAAGGAAACGGAGATCACTCACATCGAAAAAGGCAAGTATGTAAAAGTCGAAGTCGATGCCTTGCCAGGTCAAGAGTTCCACGGTGAAGTGGAAAGCTTAAGCCCTAGCACGGGTGCGGTGTTTTCTTTGTTGCCGCCAGATAATGCGACTGGAAACTTCACTAAAGTTGTTCAGCGTGTACCGGTTAAGATCATGCTGAAAGACCTGACTCCGAAAGATATTGAAAAGCTTCAAGCAGGACTGTCTGCCAACGTGTCCGTAAAGGTTCGTTAATACCGAGTGGGGCCCTCCTCCGGCAGAGTCGGAGACAGGCCTGAGAGGTTTGTATGAATACCAAATCAAGATTGGTCATCCTCGTAGCGGTGATGGCCTCACTGCTTGAGATCATCGATAGTTCTATTGTCAATGTGGCCTTGCCAACAATGATGGGCAATCTGGGCGCGACACTGGAAGACATCAGTATGGTTATCACGGGATATGCGATTGCCAATGCGATCATCCTTCCCGTATCAGCCTGGCTGGGAAATCGCGTCGGTCGTCGTAAGTATTTCTTAAGCTGTATTGGTCTGTTCACGGCGACGTCAGTGGCCTGTGGTTTTGCTCCCAATTTATATACTTTGATTTTCTTCCGTATCTTGCAAGGTTTGGCAGGGGGAGCCTTGCTCCCAACATCGCAAACATTGATTTACGAACAGTTTCCAAAAGAGAAAGCCGGTACCGCCGGGGCGATCTTTGGTATGTCGGTGATGATCGGGCCGACTTTGGGACCCACTTTGGGGGGCTGGCTTACCGATAATTTCGGTTGGCGATCGATCTTTAACGTGAACTTGCCGTTAGGGCTTATTGCAATTGCGATTGGCTTGATGGCGATTGAAAATCCACCGTTCGCGACGGGCAATGAAGGCAAAAAACCATTTGATATCTGGGGCCTGGTGCTCTTGGTTCTTGGTATTGGCAGTCTTCAGTACATGCTGGAGCGTGGTGAATCCAATGACTGGTTTGATTCAAAACTGATTGTGTTCTGTGGAATCATGACGGCGGTTTCATTGCCATTGTTCGTTTGGTGGGAAACTCGTGTCAAAGCACCGATTATGAACGTGCGACTGTTCCTGAATGGCATTGTTGCGAACGGCGCGGCTTTGCAGGCCATTCTGGGTTTCTTCCTTTATGGTTTGGTCTTTATCCTTCCCGTTTTCGTGGGACAGACTTTCCACTATGATGCGACTCAAACAGGTATGTTGTTCATTCCGGGTTCCATTTTGACGGCGATGATGATGCCTTTCATCGGAAAGATGTTGGGCAAAGGTATCAATCCAAAAATTCTGATTTCCATCGGATTTTTGGGCGTCATGACTTGTATCTATATGTTCACTCGCTTGTCACCATTGTCTTCGAAAGGCGATGTCTTGATGGGATTGTATGTGCGTGGTTTGGCGATGGCATTCTTGTTTGTCCCAATCAACTCATCAATTTTGTCGCAGTTTAATGGAATCACGATGGGTGAGGTGTCTGGGATCTTGAATCTGTTCCGTCAAATCGGTGGCAGTATGGGGATTGCCTTCATCGGCACGATGATGACGAGCGCCAGTAAGCAGCACTATGCCGATATGGCTCCTCACGTAACTCTTCTAGATCACAACACTTGGACTCAGTACAATGCTGCAAAATCTGGCGTGCATATGAGTCATTCCATGGGGATGGCAACTCAGGCGGAACTGGCAATTCGTTCTTTGTATGGTCGGGTTCAGTCGCAGGTGTTTATGTTGACCTTCCAGGAAATCATGTTCGTCGTGATGTGTGTGGTGGTTCTGGCATTTATCCCTCTATACCTTTTGAAATTTAAAAACAAGGCCGTCAAAGTAGTAGACGCCCACTAAGCGAACCTACGTGAGTTCACCAGTGAGCGTGTCTCAAAGTGGACTGGCGTAATCTTGTGGAACTCTAAGAGGTCACTAATTCATCAATAAAATCAAGTTGCCCCGGAAAGAAACCGATTTAATGAAACACTTTCCGGGGGGAATGATGAACAACCGAACTTATCGACTCTTGTCGACGACAGCACTCTTTGTAGTACTCGCAGTGGGTTTTCAAAACTGCGCAGAGAATGTTAATTTCGGAGTGTCTCAAGAAGAGATGGCAAGTCAAAGCGCGGGTATGGGTGCAAACTCCATTCTGTTAAATGGTGGTGCTCAGTTCACGACCGACAGTGCCGTGACTGTGAATATCGCCTCTCAAAATGCCACGGACATGTATTTAACTAACGATTCGACTTGTACTTCAGGTGGTACTTGGGAGCCAGTCAAGACATCTAAGATCTGGGGTCTGCAAAGTCAGAATGCTTTGAATACAGTTTATGCCAAATTTAAAAAAGAAACGAAATTGAAAGAGTTTTACTCCGATTGCGTTTCTGCTTCAATCACTCACGATGATATTGCCCCCGTTGTCGTGTTGACACAAAAACCAGCGGCCATGGTCAATTCGTCCTCGGCGACTTTCGGAATGCGTATCAACGATGATTTAAGTGGCTTGGATCATTTTGAATGTATGTTGGTAGGAGAAGCCGCCTTCACCAATTGCAGTGATATTAAAACTTACAGCAAAACTTCAGAGGGGCAAAATCGCTTTCAAGTTCGTGCGGTAGATCGCGCGGGCAATCGTTCCGCCACGGTTGAATATGGTTGGTTGTTAGACACAACTCCACCGACCGTGACAATCACCAATAAGCCAGATGCAGTTTCCGCTTCCAGCCAGGCCGTATTTAATTTTACCGCCGTGGATTCCGGAGTAGGTGTGGCGCAAACTCTTTGCGCCATCGATGGTGGAAACTTTGTGGCATGTGTCTCACCGGCAGTCTATTCAAGTCTGCTGGAAGGAACGCACGCGTTTTCAGTGCAAGCCGTGGATAAGGTGGGTAACGTCTCCGTACCTTTGAGCTATACTTGGAAAAGTCAGGGCAGTTCCACCAATGATTTCTCTATCATTGGTATCACAGGCGGTAATGACACCATCAAAGACAGCTATCTTGGCAGTATTTTGCAACCGACAGTTCATTGGACGGCATCCGCAGGAGCTTCCTATTATCGTGTTTCTATCGTAGCTGATGCCGCAGCGACCTCTGTCGTCTGCCCTGAGGTTCAGGTAATGACAACTTCCGCGGCCTTGAGTTCTTGTACTTTAAAGGATGGTCAGACTTACTATGCTCGCGTCGCGGCTTATACGTCTGCTGGAGCCATTAAAGTCGCACCTGTCTATAAATTCCTGGTCGATGTCTCGGCACCGGTTATTACAATCAGTGCACCAGCAATGTCGGAAGATCAGAAAACCGCTGTGTTCTCGCCGTTTTCGATCGTGGATACTGTTTCGGGTATAGACAGCGCAAGTTGTATTCGTACCTTCGGTGCGACGTCAGAATCCGTGGCAAACTGTCAGACTTTGACAAAGATCACTTTCAATAATCTTGTGACGGGTGATCATGTCCTTACTGTGGTGGCTAAAGACAAAGCCGGTAACGTTGCCACGAAAGTGGTGAATTTCACTGCGAAGAAAATCGTCTGTGATCCGTTCTCGGCCAGTGGTGTTGCTTGCCGCCAAGGTTGGAAAGGGAATATCTTTTATTTCCCTGGAACGACTTCTGGTTGGACATCACTTGCCAAATACTTCAGCGAGGGTGTTGATGCGGGAGTGATTCTGTACATGTCGAAAATTTTTGTACCGGTGCGCACTTTCTCGAATGGTTTCCCAACAACTGACGGAGAACTTGTTAAGAAGAAAGCAGCCGACGGAGGTGCCAATCTGGTCGAGTGGTTTGCTCTGCGTTTGAATACGATCTTAAAATTGGGGGCTGTGGATTCAGCGGGTTATTATCAATTCGCATTGATCTCTGACGACGGTTCTAAATTGTATGTGGCTCCGAGTTCTGGTGGTGCTTTCGCCACGGTGATCGACAATGACAACAACCATGGCGCGACGATGAAGTGTTCGACGTCAGCGATCTATATGGATGCAAAATCCAGAATGCCAGCGAAGCTCGAATACTTCCAGGGACCGCGTTATCACATTGCGGTGACCTTGATGTATCGAAAAGTATCCAGCGCTTCACCAGCGGTTTCAGCACCTTGTGGCGTGGCTGACACGAACTTCTTTGGCTCAGTGGATAATACCAGTGGAGTGTTTACTGGCTCTAAATATCAAAGTGCCTTGGATGACGGTTGGAAACCGATGGCGACGGATAACTTCCTGCTCGATGAAACAATTGGAAATTAATAAAAAAGGGAAGCGAAAGCTTCCCTTTTTTATTTCTGAATTTAAACTCAAAAACTATTCAACAGTCATAACGTTCACAAGAACGCGGCCGTGAGCTGTCAGACCTTTTTGCAAACAAGCACGAGCCGTGTCGAAATCAACTGGCTCTTTGTTTGGACCGAAGCCGATCATCAAGTTGCCATTGCCAACTTCAGAACGCACGATGCAAGTGTCATCGGTGTAAGTCACTGGAGAGTTTTTACCGATTGGCATTTCCATGTTCGCTTTTGTGTATTTGATAACACAATAGAACATTGGCTGTTTTTTATCTGTTTTGTCGATCATGTTCTTAACACAAAGGTCGAATGCAGAAGGAATTTCTCTTTCAACCAAAATGACGTTACCCAATTTGCGATCAGCGGCTTTTGCAGAGAACGCAACCAAAGTTGCAAGAAGAGCGATAAATAATTTCATGAAGCCTCCCGTGGCTATTAATTACGCCACCTAGGCTTTCACCTTTTATTTAAAGTTTATAGCGTTTTGGCGGTGTGCTATGGGATTTTTCCTGGATGGCTCCGCGAGTCCAACTGTAGGCCTGGTAGCCCACCCAGGCGAAAAGTAAAAGGGAAGAGATCATCACCGCATCGGGCAGCTGAACTTTATTCGTTCCAGCGGCATCTGCCCAAGTCAGAGTTCCGATCCATAGGACTTGAAAAGTGATCAGTATTGGAAACAACAATCCACGCTTCATATTCCCCCCATTGCCAGAAGATTCAGGCTACGGGTTCTAAGACAATGCCCGCAAGGGTTTGGGTTAATGCTTGTGATTAAACAGGATCAGGAATCGTGAGGATCAGGGCGCGATCCTTCATAACGACCATGGTGTGTTCAAACTGGGCTGTGCGATGTTCAGGAGATGAACTTACCAGAGTCCATTTATCACCTTTAACCTCATCGACATAATGAGCACCTGTGGAAAGGAACGGCTCGATTGTGATGACGTGACCTTCCTTCAGGCGACGATCGTCATTACGGTCGAAATAACCGGGGATAAATTCCGGAGCTTCATGCAGGGATTTGCCGACCCCGTGACTGCCCAGATTTTCGATGATGGTGTAACCGTACTCATCGGCGATCTGCTCCACGCGTTGACCGATGATATTCAGTTTTATGCCGGCTTTAACACCCGCAATCGCGTTTTCTAATGCCTTTTTAGTGGCTTCCAACAGACGCAAGTCTTCAGCACGTGCGGGAGGCACTGTAAAGGAGCCACCGTTATCTGCAAAAAAACCATTCAGCTCCGCAGAAACGTCGATATTAATCAAATCACCGGCTTTGATAATTTTTTTGTCGGAGGGCACGCCATGAGCGGCTTCGTGATTCAGACTGATGCAAGTATGTCCTGGAAAATCGTAAACCAAGATCGGGCCCGAACGTGCTCCATACTTTGCCAAATAAGCACCACCCAGATCATCCAGCTCTTTCGTGGTCATCCCGGGCTCGACTTGTCTGGACATGTATTGAAGACAATTGGCAACGACCTTGCCGATCTTTTTAAGTCCTTCTAATTCTGCTTCCGTCTTTACGATCATGGTGGGGAAGTTATACACTGGTTTTTATGAAAATCTCCACTAGTTCTGTCAGAATTTTGCGAAAACCAGGGGCAGCGAATCTTTTACCGACGGTGTCTAACAAAGATAACAAAAGCAGTCGTGGTAAAAGCCTAATATTAGCCGGAAGCAGCGAGTATCCCGGTGCCGGTGTTTTGGCCTCCGAGGCAGCCCTGCGCACGGGCAGCGGTTACGTGATATTGGGTCAACCTCATCTGGCAGTATCGGCCTGGGATCATCCCGATTTTTTATTGAAAGATTTGTCTAAGAGTTCCTGGAAAGACATTGCCCATCAAGCCATTTTGGTAGGCCCGGGATTTGGCGTTAATAAATTTACGGAAGAAGTCATTCGCGGATTGATAAAAGAGCAAGAGACTCACGTCATCCTGGATGCGGATGCATTGACAGTGTGTGCTCAGGAAAAGATTTTTCCTTTGCCGCCCACCTGGATCATCACTCCTCACACGGGGGAGTTGTCCCGATTGCTTGGCAAATCCGCTGAAGAAATTAATAAAGATCGCTTGAGTGCAGTTCACGAAGCACAACGTAAATTCGGTTGTGTCGTTTTACTGAAAGGTCATCGAACCTTGGTTGCAACCGCAAATGAAACGGCCACAATTGCGACAGGGAATTCTGCCTTGGCAAAATCAGGAACGGGTGATGTTTTGGCTGGAATTATGACGGCCTTGCGAGCGCAAAATTTAAATGCGCCCGAGGCTGCATTGTTGGCGGCTTATATCCATGGAGCCACTGCAAATTTGTGGGTCGCTCGTCGTAAGGACCCCCTTTCGATGATGGCGTCCGATGTGATTGACTTGATTCCCGACGTGCTTTTTCAGTTGCGCCAACTTAAGAACGCATAACCGTTGTCTCGTGCGTAAATTCGATCTTGTTCCGCGCATTGATTGATTTGGCTTTGATGTGCATCCCGTTTTTGACGGCGGAGCTTTCGATAATCAGAAAATTATGATGCCAGGTGAAGACTTCACGGCGAGGGTTTTTATAGAGCCACTTAACCGGAAAGTTAAGACTGTGAATTCCACTCGAGGTGTATTCATAGGTGCGGTATCCCAGGTATTTGGGATCCACACTCATAATTTCGCTGAAATGCACATCCCCGGATCCAAAGACTAAAGGGGCATTGCATTGACGAAGCTTCATCAAAACTTCGGTCAGATTTTTGCCATAGTCTTTTAGGAACGATTCCTGTTTATGGTAGTTTCCAAAAAATTGACTGCCATTAAACACCCAGGTGGGAGTGGTACCCTGATTGACACTTTCAAGAAATTGCTCCTGTTGCTCTTGTCCCCACATCATTCCGCCAGTTTGGGCTGGATCGCGAAAATAGCGGTCATCCAAAAAATAAAAACGCTGACCAAATGCATTTAGTTGCGAGCCCACGCCCATGGTTTTTTTAAAACCCTGGGTGGCCTGACTGCCAAAAAAAAGTTCGAATGTCTTTCTGGAAAATTCTTTGAGTTTAAAAGTTTTGCAGGCGTTATTGCGACCGAAATCATGGTCATCCCAAACAGCCAGTGTGGGAATAAGGTTGGGTTGGCGGAAATGTCGCAGCCGAGATCGTGTTTCGCAGTACCGGCGCCAGATATCCGTCTCGGTTGCCGGGCAGGCAAAGTCGGCATAAACCGCATCGCCAATTAAAAAAATCATCTCCGGCTTTTGAGCAAATAAATGATCCCACATGACTCGAGCATGAGTTTTATAAAAATCACTGGCACAGCTGACCAGGGCGAAACGCACCGATGATTTTTCCGAAAGATTTAAACTCTTAAAAGTCCTCTCATCCAAGACGGTGCCACGGTCCTTATCGACCACTTGAAAATAATAGGTGAGGTGTGGTTCCAGTCCGCTCATGGCAATCCGCTCAATTCCCTGATGATAAGATGAGCGCGTTTTTTGAGCTTGGATCTGAATCGGTACCGGGCGCCCCTGGGAATCGAATACTTTGTATCCGTAAGAGTTGCCGGAGTCGGTCAACACGGAGATTTGCGTCGAATAGGCGTTTGTCATGTGCTGACAGATGGGAATCTGTCCGGAAAACCCCGTGGCGGCCTCTGCGACCCCCTCAAAAAGCGGGGAGTTAAGCGCAGAATAGCCTATAATCGAACTGGCCGATAACTGTAGGAAACCTCGTCGTGAGGTTTTCATCAAATGCCTCTTTTGTTTGTTCTAATAGGAGACCAGAGATGCCCGATTCAGGGCAATGGGACCCGCTAAAAAGCAGGTACTTTTTCCATAAATTTTCCCTTAACAGAAAGCCAACTATCTTTTTTCAGCCGGAACCGCTAAAAGCTTCAGAATCACAGGAGATTTCATGCGCAAAGTACTTTTGGCCTCGGCCCTTCTTGGACTGTCGATCAATGCCTTTGGACAAACTTCCAAAATTTCTATTCAGCCTTCTGACTCCGATACCGCCACAGCTTCTCAAACTTCGACTTTGAAACAAGGAAGCGTTCTAAATAAAAAATTTGAAGACGATAAAGACATCACAGATGCGCGCATGAAAGCAGATTCTGGGTCGTTGTCTAAATACTCTTTGAAATTCAGCTTGAGCTATTCCGGTCCTCCAGTTGGAAGACTTTCTGATGAAAAGCAGCCAAATCCAGATGGCAGTGTTTGTGCCTGTGATACTGCAGTCGGTGGTTCGATCGGGACTCGCTACCGTTTTGATTCAAAAAGTGCATTGTCTTTGGGAACTGGTGTGAACATGCTGACGCCGTTCAATTCAGAGACTCGCCGCTATGAAACTAAAAATCCTTTCATCGGTTATGATCGCAATGGTCGTATTGGTGATTTGCAAATGCGTAACGGTGTCAGTGCCACTTACGTAACAAACCAAACTTACCGTGATATCGGCGAGTACGCGGGTGTGGGCTACGACACATCTCTAATGTACAATATCGGCACAAGCCGTGTGGGTGTTGGCGTCGACGCTTCCTTCAATTACTACTTCTTTGATCGCGGTCCTGTTGAAAATCCCAAGACAAAGAAAGATCGCGCAGAGTTAACTGTAGGACGTTATTCATTGGGTTTCTATCCTCAGGTTAAATACGCATTCTCAGATAAATTCAGTGCTTATTCTTCTTTGGCGATTAATTTCAACAATCCTCGTGGGACTGAAGACAATTTGGTTTTGTGGAACAGAACGCTGAGCCAGCGTTTAGGCTTTGGTTACGCGTTCACGCGTGATGTTTATTTTGCGCCCTATTTTAACTTCTATCCGAAGACTTTCTCAGCGGATTCAACGACTGTGAATTTCTCGACGACGTTCTCGATCCTATAAGCGGATGGGTCTATGCTCCGACTTTGTCGGAGTCCATTTTGATTGATTCCAAAAAATAAAAAACCAGAACGGGCATCGTTCTGGTTTTTTTTAGTTAATCTTCCCAATTATTACTAGGCTGGGAGGATGGTAGCTACGGTGGACCTGTCTCCAGGAGGTCATTCAATTCACGAATCTCCGTGGAAAGAATGTGTTCCAAACGTGCTACATGCTTGAGTGCCATTCAAGGCTCCTTTCGCTCCCCACTGTAAGTGGGCTGATATCATACTCATCGGCTGGACCTTTGGAGAGTTGAGGGGAAATCAGCAGATTTTTAAAATATTCCGACGATTCTCAATATGAGATGCGAGCTTTTAGTCTATTCAACAGATCTTGTGTGATCATATAAGACAATCCCCAGAGGGGAATTTCGCGGTTCAGGGAGATTGCTGGTAATTCCAGTCGCAATTGCTCGCGCATCAGCTCATAGGATGTATTGCGTTCGGGATTTACGAGATCTTTAATGGGCACCCAAAAGAAATCGGCCACCTCGTTGTGATCCAGACGCACTTCAAATTCTCTCTCAGTATAGAACACAAATGGACGAATAAAGAAATCCAGCAGGGTGCCGGCTTTACGCGCTTGAATATCATCCAGGCGCCCAAGCATTTCCTCGGGAGTCAAAACGATACCCACTTCTTCCTGTGTCTCACGAAGAGCCGTGGCTAAGGCAGAGGTGTCCCATTCTTCACGCTTGCCACCGGGAAAGGCAATTTGTCCTGACCAACGATCATGGGGATGAATGGCACGCTGAATATAACCGATTTGCAGATCTTCGGCAGGTCCGCGCAAAATAAGCGAAACACAGGCATAGCTGGTTAAGCTTTGCGAAAGATCCAGGGGATTCGTATTAATAAATATTTGCGAGAGTTCTTTATGCAAAATCAAATCCTTGTGTCTCCATTAGGATAACACAAGGATTTGGTAATTGCGACTGGCCTTCGTTCCGGCTATTTGCAAGAACGGCGAGAAACAGTTTCACTTTGTGAAGTAGTGGAGACAACCTTACATTCGCTATAGCGACGGTTGCAGGATCTGAGAGCTTCGCGCTCGGCTTCGTAACGAGTTTCGCCACGGGATTCAACAGTCATTTTATATCCGCGGTAGTCGATACCTTCCACGGTTGTTTCGTAATAATTTGCGGAACAGGTTTCAACGCAGTTGCCATGTTTTTTTAGGCAGGAGTGACAGTCCGAGTGACCACCCCAATGTTCTTCCCAACCTTTATCAGTGGCGCTACAAGTAACATTAGGACGACTCCAATCACCGCGACCCCAATCACCACGGCCGCCGCGCCCTGATCCGAACATATCGTCAAAGTGACCAGCAAGAGAAGTTGCCGCCATCAAAGTTACAAAGATGAATCCAAATAGTGATTTCATAATTTTCCCCTCCGGAAATGGTTTTTCTTTGCCGAAACATTTCGGCTCCGAGAGGAGGCTATTTCAAATGTGATGCCAAAGATTTCAGAGTCAAAAAGACACTAAACGAGATAATAAAGAATGCAGAAGTACTGACTGATGCTGCCCGCCATAACAAACAGATGCCAGATGCCATGGAAGTGCTTCACTTTTTCATCGAATAAAAAGAAAGCGATACCACCAGTATACAAAATACCGCCGGTTGTTAATAACATCATACCGCGAGGATCCAGATTTTGTGTGAGTGGTTTCATCGCCACGACAATCAACCACCCCATGACCACATAAATAATCATCGAAGGAATGCGCGTGCGATGAGACAAGGTCAGTTCAAAAATAATTCCGATCAATGCCAAGGACCAATTGATTCCGAACAACCACCAACCCCAAGGACCGTGCAAGGTAATCAAGGTGAATGGCGTGTAAGTGCCTGCGATCAATAAATAGATCGCCATATGATCTAGCTTTTGAAAGATCTTTTTCGCGCGACCTTGAATGGAATGATACAGAGTGGAGATCGTGTACAACAAAACCAACATACCGCCATAGACACTGGTGCTGACGATTTTAATAAGGTCGCCTTGAACACTTGCGAGTGTGATCAGCACAGAAGTTCCTGCGACAGCCATCACGGCGCCAATTAAGTGACTGATACTGTTGAAGCGTTCACCGCGATAGATAGGAACCTCCGATGAAATCAGTCTATCACAGTCAAAGTGTATTTCGTACTTGTGAAAGCAAAGTAATAAAAGAATAATTACTCAAATACTAGAGTGAGAACTTTATGAAAAAGACATCTGCTGCCAGCGTACGATTTATTTTTGCCACGATCTTTTTGGATGCGTTAGGAATTGGAGTTTTAATTCCAGTTTTTCCTGATGTGATTCGCAGATTTGGGCATGACCCATCTTTTGTAAATCATTATTACGGGTACTTTATTTCCGTGTATGCCTTAATGCAGTTTTTGGCTTCTCCTATTTTGGGCTCTCTTTCTGATCGTTTTGGGCGCAGACCTGTGCTTTTGGTCTCCTTGCTGGGGGCGGGCTTGGATTATCTTTTGATGGCCTTTGCACCGACCTTGGGAATTTTGTTTGCTGGACGGATTATTTCGGGGCTGACCGGGGCCAGCATGACCGTAGCCAGCTCCTACATGGCTGATATTTCTGATGACTCGAATCGTTCTGCGAATTTTGGGATGATTGGGGCCGCCTTTGGCTTGGGCTTTATTGTGGGCCCAGGGCTGGGAGGAATTCTTGGTCACTATGGTCATCAGGCGCCTTTTATCGCGGCGGCGGCTTTCAATCTTTTGAACTTTGCTTTTGGCTATTTCATTTTGCCAGAATCTCTGGACCAGGCTCATCGTCGCAAGATCGCCTTGAAGAAACTCAATCCTTTTCATTCTTTGGCCAAAGTTTTATTTAAGCCTGGGATGAGAATTTTGGTGTGGATCTATTTCTTGTTGTATCTGGCGGGGCAATCGCATCCAAGTATTTGGACTTTGTACACGCAATACAAATTCAATTGGTCAACGTTCGAAGTGGGACTTTCATTATCCTTTGTCGGTATCTCAGTGGCGTTTGTTCAGGGTTATCTCACGCGAATTATCGTTCCTAAATGGGGAGAGGTCAAAGCACTGAACATCGGTATCGTGTTTGGTATCTTGGCCTTTGCCGGTTTTGCCTTCGCCACGCAAGGATGGATGTTGTACGCCGTGCTGGGGTTGACTTGTTTGAACGGTATCACCGGACCAGCCTCCATGTCGTTGATTTCCAAGGACACGCCTCCTCAGGAACAAGGGGAGTTGCAGGGAACACTGATTTCAATCGCCAGCCTGACCTCGATTATCGGACCACTGATTTATACAGATGTGTTCGCGCGTTTCACCGGAGCCGAAGCGCCGATTGAGTTTCCAGGTTCAGCATACTTTTTAGCGGCGCTGTTTACCGTGGTCAGTTGGATCTTATTTGGTCTTTACCCGCGTTTTCACAAAGTATCGAACACATCGGGTTCAGTTGCACCGAACCCGATAGTTCATTAAAGAATTGTTTGTAGATATTTAGGTAAGTCCAACTCCGCCTGGGGATGGACTTTTAATACGGTCGCATGGTCCCCTGGAAAACGGGGATAGTGCTTTTCCAGAAGTCGACTGACATCCTTCGCGGTGATTTTTTGCCGTTCCAGCAATCCGGAAAGCTCAGTGACAAAGGCCGGATACTGCGAAGATGTCGAGATCGCATTCCAGAAATTCATTTCATATAAAGAGCCCTTCATCGGTGTGTTGTCGTTAAAGAGCTTTGCGATCTTATCTGGCAGTCGATTTAAAGGGGCTTCACTGTGATCCAACGCTTGAGTTCCCTCCTGAGCAAAGTAAAGCTCCATGCTGAATTGTTCAGGCCAGGACACACGATAAAGCTGTTGGAAGAAATCAGAGCAAGAGCGCATATCTGTCAAAGCGGCTGGCATAAAGTACTCCACCATCTCATCGAGATTTGCACCTTTGTGGTTACAGTTGATGGACGAGCCCCCTTGCCAAGGTGAATCCACGCTGATGACACGAATTTCAGGCAAGTGTTCAGTGTGCCCGGCGCGAGTCAATGTGTTCAGTGCTTCCCGCGCAATCAAGCCACCCATGCTGTGAGCGATAATGGTAATGCGTGAAGCTTTTAATTTCAGAATATTCAAAGCCAAATCACCCGCTGATCTTTTTAACGAGCGGTGCAAATCATCGTACGCAAAGTAGTACAACTGATAGTCGTTGAATTTGGGTGTATTGAGCAGAAGTTGAGTGAAGTTTTTGATCGAACCTTTACGGCCATGAATAAAGATCAACGGCTCGGCCTCGGTCTCTGCTTCGGAAACTTGATTCAGGGGAGCTAAAGGAACCAGTCGTCCTTCATAGCGCGGCCCGAGAAGTTTTCTTTCGTCTTTAGGCGTAAATGGAATGATCTCTGCTGCTTGTCCAGGCGAACCTTGAAACAAGCTCAGAGTAGAAATAATAACTGAAAGTGGCACCGATAAATTTGTTTTCATCGATGCTACTTTAAAGTCATTAAGGTGCGGACAGGAGTTAAAATTTTCTAATGAATCAAAACTAATCGATGTCGATCAGTGCGTCGCGAATCTTCTTCGCGATTTTTTCAAAGTCTTCGGCATTGGCACGGACTTTTAGACGAACACCTTTTTCATCATAGGACTCACCCAAAACCTTTAGGCGTGCTCTAATATCGCCAATAACCCCTTGAACTTTATATGGAATAAAGATCTCTTCTTCGCGCATTGTGTTTTCAAAAAACTTAACCAAACGCAAACGAAGATTTTCAACGTCTTCAGCATTGCGAGTAGACAAGAAAATTGCGTCAGGAAATTCGGCTGCCAAACTAGACGTCTGTTCTTCTGTCAAACAATCGCGCTTATTAAGAATAAGTAAGCTTGGGATTTCTCCCGCACCAACCTCAGCCAAGGTTGTGCGCGTTACTTCCAATTGTGAACGGAAGGAAGGATCCGCCGCATCGACC
The DNA here is from genome assembly GCA_039594295.1 of Bdellovibrio sp. Lineage (GTDB taxonomy): Bacteria > Bdellovibrionota > Bdellovibrionia > Bdellovibrionales > Bdellovibrionaceae > Bdellovibrio. Next base: position 77,410 of record JBCNNR010000014.1, on the reverse strand, counting down.
ATATATAATAGCAACGAGGCATTCAAGGCTTCGTCCAATGTCGATTTAAAAGAGGCCACCAGATCATGCGGAAGTTTTTTAATAAAACCCACAGTATCGGATAGTAAAATTTTTGGACGAGTTTCAGGATACACAGCACGAACTGTCGTATCTAATGTCGCAAACAACTTATCAGCCACGTAAACTTCGCTGCCAGTCATGGCGCGCATCAATGAAGACTTGCCCGCATTGGTATAACCCACCAACGCCACACAAGCTTCCTGTTCGCGACGCGCACGACGAGTCAGATGTTCCTGACCAATCGAGCTTAATTCTTGTTTCAATTCTTTGATACGGTCACGGATTTTACGACGATCGAGTTCGATCGCAGATTCCCCGGCACCTTTACCGCCACCACCCATGCGATCGTCATCACCACCCGCAGTTTCGCGGATGCGAGGAGCCACATATGTCAGACGGGCAATTTCCACCTGCAAACGCGCAGCACGCGTGCGCGCATGGCGACTGAAGATCTCAATGATCACACCGGTGCGATCCAAAACTTTGGCGCCAGTTGCGCTCTCAAGGTTGCGCAATTGAAGGGGCGAAAGATCACAGTCAAAGATGACGTATTGAGCCTGATCTTGAGGATTTTCTTCCTCGACAAAATCTTCCGGCTCGCTGGGATCAAAAGTTTCCTCTTCCGGAAAATCGAAAAGATCATCTTCTTCGTCTTCCTTTTTAAACTTTAAAGCCGCTTTGTGTTTTTTCTTAATGAAAGTGGGAGCGATTTTGCCCGTTCCACCAGTCCACTTCGCAAGCTCCATAAGTTTGCCATCACCAAGAACAGTGGCACTTTTTGTTGAAGTCCGACGTTGGTGCATCTTGCCGATCACTTCAAAACCCAGCGTATTCACCAGACGAGAAAGTTCCGTCAAAGAGTTTTGAACTTCTTGTTCGGAAGTTCTGCCGACTTGAAGACCGACAAGAACCGCTTTAGGAATGGCTTGCTCAGTTTCGTGCAGGCTCATTTTTTATGTCCTCCGCCGTGATGTCCTCCACCTTTTGCCGGATGAGAGCCACCTTTATGGTTGGAATGAGCCTGTGGCTTGTGACCGCCGCCGCCACTTCCACCTTTGGTTTCAAAAGTGGGCGGTTTTTTACGTGGATTTAAACGACGACGTTTTTTAAAACCATTGCGTGTTGGTTTCAAGTTTTCCATCGCCTCGATCATCGCTTTGGCTTTGCCTTTGGAAAGGACTCGGCTGCCCGCGACTTCCTCGGAGTGATAGGGCTGATCCGTTATGACCGGAATCGATTTTCCAATCAGACGTTCGATATCTTTCAAGTAGGCTTTTTCCTCTGAGTCACAGAAAGCAATTGCGACACCTTGGCTGCCAGCACGTGCGGTACGGCCGATTCTGTGCACATAGCTTTCAGATTCGTTTGGAAGCTCATAGTTGATCACGTGACTGATTTCATCAATGTCGATACCACGAGCCGCGATATCCGTTGCCACCAAGACACGGATTTTGCCTTCGCGCAGATTCTCCAAAGCTCTTTGGCGGGCGTTTTGAGATTTATTGCCATGGATTGCTTCGGAGGCGATGTGGTTCTTTGTCAAACCTTCAGCCACGCGATTTGCACCATGCTTCGTACGTGTAAAGACGATCACTTTATCAAAGGATTTATCTTGCAGCAGGTGACGAAGAAGATCTTTCTTTTTGCTTTTATCAACAAACATCACGGATTGTTCGATCATCTCTGCGGTTGAGGAAACCGGAGCCACTTCAACCTTCGCAGGATTCACCAACAAAGAGTCCGCAAGCTTTTGGATTTCTTTCGGCATCGTTGCCGAGAAGAACAAGTTCTGACGCTTGCTTGGCAGATAGTTTAAAACTTTGCGGATATCAGGCAGGAACCCCATATCCAACATGCGATCCGCCTCGTCCAGGACGAAAATTTCCAGGCGACTTAATTGCAAATGTTTTTGTTGAATCAAATCCAGCAAACGACCCGGAGTCGCGATCAAAACGTCCACGCCAGCTTTTAAAGCGGCGACTTGCGGAGTTTGTCCCACGCCACCAAAGATCACCGCCGTGCGAATTTTCAAATGCTTCCCGTAAGTTTGAAAGCTTTCATGAATTTGAATGGCCAGCTCGCGAGTGGGAGCTAAAACCAGAACACGAGCCTGTTTGGACTCGGCACGATTCCACTGTTTTGCTAAGTGATTCAGAATCGGAAGTGCAAAGGCAGCGGTTTTACCCGTACCTGTCTGCGCGCAACCCAAAAGATCGCGGCCTTCCAACAAATAAGGAATTGCTTGCTGTTGAATCGGGGTTGGAACGGTATAGCCCGATTCAGCGACAGCACGTTGGATAGGTTCAATCAGGGGAAGATCAGAGAATTTTTGAGAAGTCATAGGGACAAATAGCTACAGTGTCCCTGTCCAAACCGCAAGGTCAAAAGGCTTATCTTCCCAAATATACAGGGGTTTCTAGAATTTCCACTCCTCAATAAGCAGGGCCGCTTGGATTTTACTCTGACGAGTCAAACCACAGACGGTTTTAAGCTTATAGGAGAAGGCATAGTTCTGGGCGGAGTCGATTTCCACCACCTCATGTGCGGGGAACTCAAGTCTGAAGGAAGTGAATTTTACAACGTCCAAAAGCTTCGCGCCCAGGCCGGTGAAGGCCATATAGAACAAATTGTCCCTTTGCCACAGTTCATACCACGTACGGCTTGTGAGCTGTTCCAGGGTGAAAGAACAACGTTCAAAGCAGGCAAGGCTGCGGAAGGTTTGCAAGTGATCGCGATTATAGACTTGAATATAGCGTTCGTTCCTTAAAAGATCAGAAAGTTCCATGTTGGGAGCTTGACCAATGCGGAAAAGGAACTGCAAGACAAAGCGTTCCGAGTTGAATTCACCTGTGGAAAGAGTGGCTTTCAGAGCGCCAACATATGCGGCAAGTCCCTCGGCAACACCCTGTCTTATCTCTGGCAGCAGATTATTGAACTCCGGCAGGGAGGCATCTTTAAAAGGCATCACATCAAAATTGAAATGGGCTTTCAGCAGCTGTGAAAGCTCCACCAAATCTTTTCGATAAGTTGCCAGATAAGGCTCTTCTTTAAGAATGAATTGCATACACGTTCCTTTTATAAACAAAAAAATTTTTGTCCAATTTCAATTTTGAAATGAAGCGGGCAAAAATGTTTCAATCCATCAGATGAATCCGACTGAGCGAATTCCAAGCCAGCGCATGGATGCGTTTATTTGCTTCTGAGCCCATTTTCATGTTTAAAACGTGAGCAGAAGACGTGTTTTGTCAGTAAAAGCTCGGATTTGAGAGGTGCTTCAACCGTAAAAAAAGGATTCGGTTTGTCGTTCGGGAAGATTCTTTGAACCTAGCGCAGCACCGTTTCGAGGGCTTCTTTGGCAGAGGAAGTGAGTTGAAAATAACGAGCGTACTCTGTTCTTAATAATCCTGTGGTCGTTGCGTGCTTCACGAACTTTTCCAGATGCCCATAGAAATCCATGACATTTACCAGAGCAATGGGTTTTTGATGATAACCAATTTGTGACCATGTCAGGACTTCGAATAGCTCTTCGAGTGTGCCAAAGCCCCCAGGCAAGGCAATGAAGGCGTCAGACAGAACGGCCATCGTCGCTTTGCGCTCGTGCATATCATTGACGACGCGAAGATCGGTGATGCCGGTGTGAGCTTGTTCAAGCTCTACCAGCTTTTGTGGGATGATGCCGATGACTTGACCGCCTTTTTCTAAAACGGCATCAGCAATAGTACCCATCAAGCCGACTTTGCCACCACCGTAAACCAATTCAATCTTGTGATCTGCCAAAAGATGACCCAACTCTTTCGCAACTTTGGCGTATTCAGCGTTGTTTCCGGCATTGGCTCCGCAGTACACACAGATTCTTTTGATTTTCATATTGCATCCTTTCGATCCCTCTTCATGCTTTCCAACAAAGGGTGCAGTTGTCAATAGGGAGTCGGTGAATGTCCTCTTATCATAAAATCCGAAGCACAAGGAGATAACATGGCATCAACACAATCGGCTTCTCATAAAGCCGCGCAAAAAAGATTAACCAAAGCCGAGTTCAAACTGTACTCACAGAGCTCATCGGATCTAAAAAAAATTCCTCGTGAAAGAATTCGCAAAGCCCGGGCGCGCACTGTGGAGCTGGTAAAAAGACACCGTAAAAATGCTCGCGCGAAAGCTGATGACAAAGCAGCATCACGTGAAGTGAATTTTCGCCTGCGCAGCATGGAAAAAGTGTTGGATCGTTTTGATCGCGTCTTAAACAAAGAACGAATAGAAAAGCGCAAAGCCAAAGCGGCGCGTGGTAAGAAAAGTTTGACAGAACAACCAAAAATGCATTTGAAGAGAGCTGATGAACCGCGCGAAAGTTTCCTTCGTAAAACCAAGCAGAAAATGTATGGCAAACGCAGCCATCAAGCCGATGCGCACTTTGATAATGCACCTCAAAGTGTGGGTAAGCGCATCGCTGGTTACACGAGTGCACGCTCACGCAAAGGACAAGTGGCACGCGATCGTCGCAACGCCGTGGAAGAGTAAAATCTCATGAAACATCTTTTAAAAAAATCCCTGGCAGTGATGCTGGGGATTTTTCCATCTCTGACGTTTGCAATGGGAACGGACCTGGAATTCAGTGGTCGCTGTGGACCTTCTCAGCATTTTGCTTCCATTTCTTTTGTGGGCGACGTTTTGATTCACAAACTTCTCTATGTCAATGTGGTGCAGGAGTCGCAGGATTTCTCGCAAATCTGGAGAGGCATCAATCCGCTTTTTTCCAAGGCGCATTTTTCGGTGGCAAACCTCGAGGGGCCCGCTGCTATGGGCATTGATGCTCAAGGCAGAGATTGGGGAGACGTCGGCTTTATTTATGACGATAGAATTTATTCCGGAACCAATATGACCTTTAACTATCATCCGCGGATTTTTGGTGATTTAAAAAAGAGCGGCATCGATCTATTAACGATGGCAAATAATCACGCTTTGGATCGCGGGGCGATTGGTATTGATCGTTCGACCCAATCAGCCCGTGAAATGGGCATGCCGGTGGTGGGAATTCGTCACTCACAAGATCGCAATGATCCTTTTTTTCGTTTGGTGAGCGTCCAGGGAATCAATATTGCTTTTCTGGGTTGCACAGAAATGACCAACGGTCGTCCCGACAATAAATCACAGGTATTGAATTGCTTTAGTTCTGCAGTGGTTGCGACTATCAAAGAACTTTATGCACGTTCGGATGTTGATGCCGTAATCGTGTATCCTCATTGGGGCGAGGAGTATAAGCAAACTCCGAATTCCCGGCAGGTTTCTGCTGCTCGCAATTGGCTAGATGCGGGAGCGACGGCTGTTGTTGGCTCTCATCCACACGTTTTACAGCCTTGGGACAAGTATGTGACGAAAGACGGTCGTGAGACTTTCATCGTTTATTCACTGGGTAATTTTGTGGCTGCTCAAAAGGACGTCGAAAGAAGAGCCTCCGCTGTCATGTACCTGGGATTAACCAAACCCGGTCAGGGCAAGGCGGTCATCGCTGGTGTTGCTTACACACCGACGGTTCGCAATGGATATAAAATCTATCCCGTCGGATCGAATGGGGATAAGTCGGTGCTTAAATATTTAAGTCGTCATTACGGGCAAAATGGCTTGTTGAACGTCGAAGAATCTTTGCCATTAAAGCTGTGCAGATCATTGCATTAGGTGGTGCTCTTCGATACGCTTGTTAGATGTCATCGATTAACGAGCACTACACGTTTGAATATTCTCAACCGGACGAATACCACTTCTCCCATGATTCCGTTTTTTTGGCGCGTCAGGTTTATGAAATCTATCGCGATGAAGGATTAGCTCCGGCAGCTTGCCTGGATTTGTGCTCGGGTTGTGGCATCATCGGTTTAGATTTTCTTTTTCATAATCAAAAAGAACGTGGTGTGGTGCCGCGCTCATTCGATTTTTTGGAAGTGCAGTCTGAAATTTATCAGTCTCACTTTGATAAAAATGCGGCTCATGTAGCTGATGCAAAGACAGTGATTAGGTTTATTCCTGAAAATTACGATATTTTACAATCAGAACCTTACAAGAATCAGTATGATCTGATTTTGTGCAATCCTCCATATTTTCATCGCGATCAAGGCACTTTGTCGCCGTCAGATTTTAAAAATCGTTGCCGCTTTTTTCTGGATTCAGATTTCGCAAATCTAATGAGAGGTATTGAGAGCTCCTTGCGACCTGGGGGCCGCGCCTATGTGTTGTTGCGAGAGCAACGCCAACACGGGTGGAGCGCTTTCCATTTGGCTGGCCAACATCTGTCCTCGGCCATGAGCATGGAGATCCTGGGGGATATTCGTGGCACCGGTCTGCTGGAAATCCGCAAAGCCACCTAAAACCGGGAAATTTTTGCAGGATTTTGCGCCAATTGGTTTTCAATTAGGGTTCTCCTGGCCCCTCAACATGACAAGAATTCTCATCTCAGATACTAGATTTCCCACTGTTTAAATAAGGGGAATCTATGCTTTCTCGTATCTTGCTTGCGATCGCACTTTTGGCTCCGGCTGTGTCTTTGGCGCAGGTGACTTGTCCTTTGCGTAATGGTGAAACGGAACTGACTATCAACCGTGTGATGCGTAATTTTGGTAAGTACACTGCGGACGCTGAAACAGTTGCCAGAAAAATCGGTGATCCTTGGGATAAATTGACAGACCAGGATATCCAAGCGGGCATCAATGGTTTGAATGTATCGATCGCTTGTGCTGAAGCGGTTTTGGCAAATCCAACTGAGGCCGTTCTTCCTTCTAAAGGCGCTTTGATGAATGACAAGGATAAAGCTGAATTAAAAGAGTACTATTTGTACTTTATGGATGATTTCAGAACTTGCCTGACTCAATACCGCGATCTATTGGTAAAAACATTGGCAACTCCCGCAAACCAACGTGACTTAGCGGCGATCGTTTCTAAAAACCAAGAGATGAATCAAAAAGTTACTCACGCTCACCAAAAACTTTAATTTAAAGGAAATTTAAAATGCGCAAAATTTTATCTTCTATTCTAGTTGTACTGACTGTTTTGGGTGTTGCCGCTTACGCTGAAGTGACAAGCATCAAGCAAGACATGATGGCGATTGAAAAACTCGCAAGACAAATCAACGCCACTGTTGGCGATGCTTCTCAAAACCAACAAAACGCTGTGAACGCAAATCAAATTGCATTGCTTTTCCAGGCGAACTTCCAAAAAGTTCCAGATATCATCCGTCGCTGGCCACAAGATCAACAACCTGCTGTATGGCAGAACTATACCGAGCATTTGAATTATGCGATGAACATCGCCGTGCAAATGCAAACGGCCTTTCAAAATAACGACAATGCAACAGCAGCGACGTTGATTCAGCAATTGTTTGCTGCAAAAGAGAACGCTCACCAGATTTATAACCACTAGTTTTGATCTGAAATCGAAATTTACTAAGGGCTGCCAAATGGCGGCCCTTTTGTTTTTCGGCGCCTTGACATCGTGTGGAATGCACTCAGACTTGTAGGCAACCGAGGAGGACCGGTGGAGCAGGTTATTTGGAAGCGCGTTCGAGAAACGTGGCTCAGTCGCAAGCCATCGCCTTTAGCAGGATTTATATCGGCATTGACGGTATTAATCCTGGTGATAGGCGCTGTTTGCTTCTGGCAGGGATATATTCATGCAGATCAGTGGATGGCAGCCTCGAATGAGGCGGTTTTTCACCAAAAACAGTTTTGGCGTCTTTGGACGACCTTGTTTGCTCACGGTGATACGGGTCACTTACTGAACAATCTCCTTTTATTTTTTGTCCTGGGCTATTTATTGGTCGGCTATTTCGGTTCGTGGGTTTTTCCCATCGCCGCAATGGTCTTTGGTGGCGTGACGAACTTTTTCGTCCTGCTTAACTATGCTCCTGAAGTTAAATTGATTGGTGCATCCGGTGTCGTCTATTGGATGGGTGGCGCCTGGCTCGCACTTTACTTTATGCTCGATCAGAAAAGGTCCTATGTGCAAAGGTCTTTGCGTTCAGTGGGCGTGGCATTAGGGGTCTTCATGCCGACCTCCGCGTTTGATCCCCAGGTCAGTTATGGGGCGCACCTTGTGGGTTTTATTTTAGGCGTCTTGTTTGGCTTGGCTTACTATTTCTCTCGTCGTTCAGAATTTAAAAAAGCGGTGGTGTATGAATACATTGTTTCAGAGGAGGACGACATGTCCACCCCTGAACAAAATTTTGGAACGGACTTACCTCATCCACACACGAATGGGCATGGGCATTCCAGCTGGAATTGAAGTGGCGTAAATGCGCAAGAAGCGAACCTTGGCAGGACCGAAGTAGGCTGTTTTGGTTTCATCGGCTTCGTAAACACCTTCGATGCCGCTGACAGGTCGGCCCCACAGGATATGCGAAATTGTATCGATGCGCTCGATGCGAGTTTTCGAACGAACTTGCACCATGATTTGGGAGTACTTGTCGCTGTTATGGATCAAATAGTCTTTGTAGTCGGGAGATTGAGTCATAACTGTTGTCGTGAGAACTTCGGTCCATTGATTGGATGCGTGGGCCGCGCCCAGAAAACCGAAAGTGATGAATAGTGCCGTGATTAAGTTTTTCATAAGACCTCTCTTTAAGAAGCTGTCGGTCTACACTTAATTAGCGGAAGAAAAAAGCGCTAAGAGCTGATATAGGAATTACAAATATGAAAACTCTCTCTGAAGTAAAATACTCCATTCTTGATCTTGCCTCTATCGCGCAGGGCAAAACTATTGCGGACTCTTTTCGCAATTCTTTAGATCTCGCTCGGCATGCAGAGGAGTGGGGATTCACTCGGTACTGGCTTGCAGAGCATCACAATCTTGAAGGCATTGCGAGCAGTGCGACTTCGGTGTTGATCGGTTACATCGCTGGCGGGACGAAGACGATTCGCGTTGGATCGGGCGGTATCATGCTTCCGAATCATGCACCACTGGTGATTGCTGAACAGTTTGGAACATTGGGGACATTGTATCCAGGAAGAATTGATTTGGGCTTGGGGCGTGCTCCAGGCACGGATGGTCTGACGATGCGAGCTCTTCGTCGCAACATGCATCGTGAACCTGATTTCGGTGAACAAGTTTTGGAACTGCAAGGTTACTTTAAGGAATCCGCAGCAGCCGATCGCGTACGCGCAATTCCCGGTGCCGGGGTGAAGGTGCCGTTCTGGATTTTGGGTTCCAGTTTGTACAGTGCGCAGCTCGCGGCTGTTATGGGACTTCCCTATGCTTTCGCAGGACACTTTGCTCCGGATGAAATGTATGACGCCGTTCGCTTATACCGCGCGGGTTTCCAAGCTTCGGAATATTTAAAAGAGCCCTATGTGATGCTTGGGATTCAAATCGTCGCAGCAGATACAGATGAGCGGGCTCAAAAACTTTCAACAACGGTGATGCGCAGATTCCTCGGCATCATTCGCAATCAACGTGTGAACCTGGAGCCACCGGTTGATTCGATGGCTGCCTATTGGACCGTGCAGGAGGAGCAGTTGGTAAAATCTCGCTTAGCCACAGCGGTGATCGGTGGTCCTGAAACGGTCCAGCGAAAACTTCAAGAATTCGTGAATATCCTGGAACCCAATGAATTAATGATTGTCTCAGATCAATACGAACATGCAGACCGTTTGCGCTCGTTTGAGCTTATATCGCAGATAATGAAGAAATCCTGAGTTAGCCTAGCGAATGGATAAAAAAGAATTAATGTGGTTTTAATTGGGGTTTAAGAACTCTTTGGTAACTTGTGTTTGTGGCGAACAAACAAACACAAAACCAAATGGAGGTTTTATGAAATTCGCATTTATCACAACAGCTATCCTTTTCTCTGGTCTTATGGCTCAAGCTAACGAACCTGTTGCAGCTCCTGCTGAAAAACCAGCAGCTCAAGTTGAACAAAAAGTTGAAGCTAAAAAAGAAGTGAAACACAAAAAACACGGCAAAAAAGAAAAAGTAGAGAAAAAAGAAGAAGTGAAAACTGAAACTAAGTAATTAGTTTTAGGACTTAGCTCTAAAAAAAAGGGAACCTTTTGGGTTCCCTTTTTTATTTTTGAATGTGCAATTGAATTTATTTTTTCTTTTCTTCGATTGTATTTCCACCGATAGAGATCAGCTTCAAAATTCCCTGGCCAGCAAGTTCTTTTTCTACGCTCAGAGAGATTGAATGTGCTTCCATGGAAAAACTGGATTGAGTACCAAGAGTTGTTATTGAATTTTCCCCCTGGAGTTCCAGGCTCTTCGCAAGGACATCAAGATTTCCAGCTAATCCTGTCATCGTGATATTCGCTTCTTTCAAGATGAGTTTTTCTGCAACGATGTTCGTCAGAAAATATGACTTGTTAAATGTTCCGCAAATGAAAACTTTCTTTGCACCGATGACAATAGAGGTGCCTCCTTGGAGGAGGGTCTTTTCTTTAAGTCCTTCGGTGTCTTCTTCTGCTAAATTTTCACAGCCAAGATTGATATAGTTGTCAGCAATCAAATCTCGAAATGCTGAAACCAATTCAGGTGACTGTTTCTGTAATTCTGGAGACAGAGAAGGTAATTGCTTCTGTCCAACCTCAGCACGTCCTAACCCGCGATCACCCATTCCGCCGGATTGGCTGATTTGAATTCTCTCATCCAAAAGCATCTTTCCTGATTCCTCGTTTACGATGACCCCATAGACTTTAATTTTGCCAGGTTGGCCACCACCATAAAAAAGCGCATCGATGTCACGTTGGGTTTTAGCGAGGGATTTGTTGAGATCATCTGTCGGTGATTTGTAACTACAAGCGGACACAGACAATGTCAGTGCAACTAAAGGCAAAATAGCGGTTTTCATGGGCCTCCCATTGGAATTATTTAATAGCGAACCTTTTATCATATTGAAGGCTTCCGGTGGGGCTGCTGTTAGGGTAGTTGAACTAAATCCAGAACTGTCCAAAATGTTGTCATTTCAAGAGCCTGGAGGCCTTTTTAAATTTGTTTTAACCGTCTTTCGTAGGGGCTGCGTCTAATGAATAGGAAAGGGGGCCAAGATGAGGTTCTTAATGTTAACAGTCTTAGTGGGGAGTCAGGTGTTTTCTTTAGTTTCGGAGGCGTCTGTTGCAGACCGAATCTTGCGCCGGAAGCTTTTAAGAAGTTTGCAGATTATCGAGTATTCGATTGCGGCTTCGGAGAGTGGCAGCACAGTTTCTGTTCCCACAATCATCGTCGGGTAACTCCGTTATCAGGGTATCGGTCATATGGAAAAAATTGGATTTCTCTTAAAGCTTTAAAACGCAGAATCGGAGGAGGGGTTTATTAGGTTTTTCAAAAAAAATAAATTAAAAAAAAGCCCGGCTTCGCGAGAACCCGGGCTTTTTCTTTGGGTGTTCTTATTTATAAAGTAGATACTTCTTTCTTTCTTTTTCCCAGCTCTTTTCGTCCTTAGACATGGCTTTGTCTAAATCTTTCGGAGTGGATTTTTTGTCTTCGATCCAATTTTTTAGTGCCGGACCGCCGTTGATCACATCGAACGCCAAACGATCTTTCACATACTCATATGCAAAGTCACGATAGATTGGATAGTTCGGATGCATTTCGCGAATTACTTTTAACATCAAAGCGGTCAGGCGGAATGGTTTGAAAGCTTCGTGTTTGTAAGAGGCAGCATCAGTGTGAAATTGGAAACCGTGGCACAGTTTGCCGACATGTTTGTGGAAGGTTGGTTCGAAATAGCACTCACGCAACGTCACGCCTTTATGCCATTGCGGGGCTTTCTTTTTCATTCTTGTTAGCACTTCAGAGAAGTCGATATCAGAGGCACCGATCACTTCTAATGCGCGCGTTGTTCCGCGTCCTTCAGATAGCGTTGTGCCTTCGATCAAAACAGTTCCTGGATATGCGCGCGCCATATTCAGTGAAGCCGCATTCGGTGACGGATTCACCCACGGACGTTTCATGTCCCAGCCAGAGCCCGGAGCTTTGTTCGGCGCATAGCCCTTCATCTTTACGATTTGCAGGTCTAAATCCAACTCATAATATTCTGCAAAATACAGAGCCAGTTCACCCACAGTCAGACCGTGGCGCATAGGAATTGGAGCGGCTCCCACGAATGATTCCCAACCTGGTAACATGCGGAAACCTTCCACAGGACGGCCTGCGGGATTCGGGCGATCCAAGATGATCACGGTTTTATCAAGTTTCGCGCACTCTTCCATTACATACAGCAATGTTGTGATGAAGGTGTAAATGCGGCAGCCTAAATCTTGAAGGTCAAAAAGCAATACATCAAAGTGCTTCATCATTTCGGCAGTTGGTCTGCGCACTTCACCGTACAAACTGAAGATGGGAATTTTGTGAACTGGATCGACAAAGTCAGGACTCTCGATCATGTTGTCTTGCTTATCGCCCCGTACTCCGTGCTGGGGACCAAACGCACACGACAGTTTAATTTTTTTAGCCAGAAGATCCAGGCTGTGCTCCAGATTTTCATTTACGCTGGCAGGGTGGCAAACCAAACCAACACGCTTTCCCTTAAGTGAGTTCAACATTTTTGCATCGGAAAGCAAAACTTCAATACCAAGTTTCATTCGATTAACTTCCTTGTTAAAGCAAAATTGTAAACCGATCCCAAGGCCGATTCAAATGAGATTTGCCCCAGGACCATGGTCGCTTACTGGTCCTTGCGTTTTTCAGAGCCAACTATTTTAAAAACCTCGCTCTCCCAGCTAAGTCCATAGCTCCCGTAACTGCTCCGGGCTCATCAGAATCTGACGGATTGCGATGACCGATACCCCTTGCATGGGGGATGGGGGGCATGGATGAGGTGGTTGGCACGGAGCGGGTGAGTGAAGAACAAGGGAAAAGTCCAGATTGTATCGGGTCGATTGTGTGAGGGAATCCTCTTGTCCGAGGTGATTGGCTGAGGCGTGGGGCGGAAATTTGTGCTAGTCCGTGGGGAATTCCTCCATGGCCAAAAAGGGCTTGTTGCGATAGACTCAATAACTGAAGGAGTCTTGTATGGACAACGGCACAATGTTTGTTATCGGTGGCGCAATTGTGATTTCGATCATCAGTTTTATGGTCTATGCGGTGCTTGCGTTCTTTTTCCCGGAATGGGTGGGAATCACTGGTAAAGTGGCACTCAGTGCCGAACAAAGCCATGGCGAGGGCAAAGAAGCTCCCGAGCACATGATGGATAAGTTTTAACTCGATCAAAAATTAGCCAAGAGACCGCATCGCAGGTTTCTTGGTTGTTTATTTTTTTACAGGCGTTTTTCGAAATTTTCCCGCACTGATTTTCATGTTCTTTTTCAAGAACCGACTGAAATAGTTCGGATCGTCGAACCCCAGACTGTATCCAATCTCTGAAATACTCAAATCTGAATAGGATAACAAACGTTTCGCCTCTAGCAGGCAGCGATTCAGGATATATTCCTTGGCCGAAGCACCTAAAACTTTTTGAATTTTCGCTGACAAAGCCTTTGCTGTCAGGCCCAATTTGGCTGCATAGAACTCAACCTGGTGCTGCTCTTGAAAGTGCTCTTCCACTAAGTCTGTAAATTGCAGAATCCCATCATCGTTTTCGGTCAGTTGGCGATCCGCGGCCTTACTGATGCGAAGGGCTTCCAGCAAAATCAGGCTTAAATAACTTTGCAGGCACATTTCAAAGTTATCACCGGCATTCAAAAATTCGGCTTCCATCATTTTCAAAAACTCTTCCGACAAAATATGATTGCCCTTGGGAATTTTAAAATGATCTGGCACCTGACGGCTGTGTTGCGCGAGTTTTGCTTTACCAATGAAATCCTTGTTAAAGGACTCTTCGGTGTATTCGATCACGAATCCTTTGCTACGTGCGGAAAGCTTCCAACCATGCATTTGCCCTGGCTTGATTAAAAAGACCTGGGAGCCTTTCACCGGATACGTGGTGAAATCAATTTCATGATGACCTTGGGAAGAGTGCACAATGACGATTTGATAAAAATCGTGCTTATGCGGAAAAGGAACTTTGGGCGTTAAACGGTCTTGTAGGCGCTCAATGCGAATGTCTCCACGGCGAACCATTTTCACACCAAGTGATTCCAAGGGATGACGTTTTTTAAGTTCAGACCGTGCTCTCATGGGACCTATTTCAAAAGGAATTTAATCAATTCTTCCTTATGAGCATAGCCATCTTTGCGACCGATTTCTATAAGATCCGAGCAGAATGTTGGATCAAACATCAAATAGCTGATGATTTCGCTGGCATCTTGCATGCTGCCAAGGCCCTTCATCAAATAGCGAATGATGCGTGGAAGCTTAGCCGCTTTTTGCACAGCCATTTCCCCAATATCCTCAGACGGGGAAATAAACAGGAAATCCAGAGGGCGAAGAGAAACTTTTTTCTGTTGCTCCGGTGTGATGGCGGAAGCGTATTCATTCAGACGACGAAGTTTTTCAATGTCCTGCTCAACCGCATCCAGCAAAACACCATTCAAAATCGTGTTAATCACCCGTGCCAGGCTTGGCGCCGTGTCGGTGCTACCAGCATGCAAATCATAAGCAGTGGAACCTTGCAGACGCACACCGATCACCATCAACTTTTCAGCACCCAGGTAAATCACCGGACTGCAAGGAGCATGATTGCGAACGGCCCCATCACCAAAGTATCTTTCGTTCACTTTGATCGGAGGAAAAATTAGCGGAATCGCCGCCGAAGCCATGATGTGCTCCGTGGTAATAGGACTGTATTCGCTGCGCTTGCGACCCTTATCCCAGGATCCCAAATGGCCATTGCTTTGTACGAAGGAGGTCGTCGCAGATTTTGCATAGTCGATCGAAGTGATGCACAGGGCATCGATATGCCCTTGCTCAATATTAGTCTGCACGCGATCATAATCCATATTGCGACTGATCAAACCCCGCAGTGGAGTAGTATCCAAAAGACCACGACCGGGTGTTGTACCAGCGATACCGCCCAGGGAAAGTTCTTTCAGCCACTGAATGCCGATTTTACCCATCGTCATCGAATCCGTTGAAAATACTTGATCGAAGTGCACTTCACTCCACAGACGTGCAAGTGATTCTGTTGCGTATTTGTAGTCGTTGGAGTTGCTGGCTAAGGAACTTGCATTGATCGCACCGGCACTAACGCCAGAAAGAAAATCAAATTTCAGTGGAACACCGGATGATTGGGCAATTTCATAAGCTGCAACCAGAACACCTGCTTGATAAGCGCCGCGTGCTCCGCCGCCAGAAAGAACCAATCCTGATTTTTTAGCCATGGGTGACTCCTCGATCTATGCAAAATACTTAATATTTATCGGCATTTTCAGAGGGGAGCTGTAAGAGAGGGGCGGCCACTCGTCAAAGGTCGAGTTTCACATTTTGGCTGCGACTGTAGCAGATTTAAATCGCGTATTTGATAGTATTTAGGAATGAAAATTAAAGACCTCGAATTGTCGCTTCTTGAACAATTAATTGAATTGGAATGCCAAAATATTCTTCCAGTACTCGCCAGCGTGGGAATAAATTTAACGCGAGATCATATGCGGCACCAACTTGAGTTTTTCAAAGACAGCGATGTCGTTATTAGTCAGCAAGACGGTCTTGTTGAAGGCTTTGCGATGTATGAAGTCAAAGATAACATCGTGACGGTGATCAGCTTTAATTTAAAGAAATTCAATAATCTCAGAGTTCTTTCAACGCTGCTTCATCAGATCTTTGCCGGTCTCAACGATATGGAAATTGTTTCGATCAAAAGCTACGCTCATCACACCAATAAGAAATCCTTAAACTTCCATCGCAGAATGGGATTTAGAGAAGTCAGACAAAATGAACATCAGATTGAATTTGAAATTGGAAAACAGGATCTGTTGGCGAAAATTGAACAGAGAGTTTTAAAGACAGAGCCAGGTTAGGAATTCTTAAGGCATCACCAAGAAAAGGTACATAAGTATCACGATGGCGCCGACACCCCCAAGGATGGCGGCCAAGGATCCAATCAGAACATAGAGTTGTTTTGAGCGCGGTTCTGATTGTGGATCTAATTCCATCGTGATTCCTTTTTAAGCTAAAATTATTTGCAGTTCAAAACGCCAAGACCACGGTCAACTTGAGCGTCAGCAGTTTCTTTTGCAACAATCGCTTTACCAGCAGCGACAAGAACTTTTAGTTTTTCGCCACCTGGGATGTTTTCAATGCAGCTCATTTGACTCAAATTGTTTGAAAGAGTGCAGTTCAATTCTGTTGTCCACTCGCGGCTGTCGAAAGCCAATTCGCCCTTCATGAATGTTGGGATAGCAGTTGGACGAGCTTCAAATTCTACATAAGTTCCAGAATCCAAAGTGCCTTGGCAAACGATATTTTTAGGGTTTACATCAGCAAATGCATTCAAAGAACCAGTCACGATAAGCGCGATGACAGCGAAAAGTTTCATACGGAAATCTCCTTGATTTTGATGCCTGTCTTTTAAACCAAGGGGTGCTAAATGAAAAGAAGGGATTCATTTAACGCAACAATTACAGCGCTTTGAGCAAATTTAGGAGTCAGTTTGAGCATTTGCTGGGTTAAATTTTGGTTAGCTTAGAGGCGGAGATGCTATGGGAAGGGGCCGTACCGCCTTAAAATGGGCCTGAACGTCAGGACAATTAGCGGTTGGCAAATCTGAACTGTTGAAAGCAAAATAAAACGGGAGGTTTCCATGATCGATCATACAGGTGTTGCCGTCAGTAATTTTGCCAAGAGTAAAGAGTTCTACAGTAAAGCATTGGCTCCGCTGGGATATAAATTGCTTATGGAGCTTTCTGCTGAAATTACTAAAAGTGCAGATGTGGCCGGATTCGGTGAGCCGCCAAAAGCTGATTTTTGGATCAACAGTGGAACCCCTCAAAAACCACATGTCCACGTCGCATTTCGTGCCCAAACTAAAAAACAAGTGGATGAGTTTTATGCCGCGGCCTTAGCTGCTGGCGGAACTGATAATGGCAAACCAGGGCCTCGTCCCCATTACCATGCAAACTATTATGGCGCGTTCGTTTTAGATCCTGATGGTCATAATATCGAAGCGGTTTGCCATCACGAATAAGCTTAAACTTCTAAAATCAAAGTTACCGGGCCGTCATTGAGTAATTCAATCTTCATGTCGGCGCCGAATTTTCCGCCTTGGGTGGGGAGTCCCAGAGACTGACTCAATTCCAGGGCTTTGTTATATAAAGGCTCTGCCAGCTCCGGTGCTTCCGCACCAATAAAACTCGGGCGATTTCCTTTAGAGGCATCCCCCAGCAAGGTGAACTGGGATACCAGCAGATGTTCTCCACCAATATCTTTTAAGGAAAGATTCATTTTGCCTTCCGCATCTGGAAAGATGCGAAGCGCTGCGATTTTTGTGATGAGTTTTTGCAATTGCGCTTCAGTGTCGCCTTTAGCAACTCCCAGTAAAGTCAGAAATCCGGGACCGATAGCAGAAATTTTATGACCGTCGACGGTTACGGAAGCGGACAGAACTCTTTGAACAACGGCTTTCATTTTCAATACCTTTTCGTGTTACTGAAATTTGTATTCAAAACCAAAGCCGAAGTCAAAATGACTAAAGAGTAAATCGATGAGAATTTTTATGGGCCTCGGATTCCAAGGTGTTGACCAGCTTTAAGGACGAGAAGGGCTTACCAAAGAACTCGTCAAATCCTGCCGAGAGAGCTTTGTCGTGATTGTCTTTGTCGTTAAAGGCCGTCACCGCGAAGGCAGGAATTTCTTTTTCCATTGGAGTTTCACCGGCGCGAATTTTTCTCACCAAAGAAAATCCATCTTCGATCGGCATGCTTAGATCACTGACGAGGGCATCGAAATGGAAGAGCCGTGAGATGCGAATGGCTTCATGAACGGAACTGGCGATTTCCACTTGCGCTCCCGACTTGCGCAGAACGGTTTCGACTAGCTGAAGGCAGTCCGGGTCGTCATCGACGGCCAGAACATGTATTCCCTGAAGAGGTTTTGCGTTGCTGCTGTGCTCATGAAGAGCGCTATCAATGTCGGGGCTTTTTTCGTGAATCAAGGGAATCACCACTTCCGCAGTCGTCCCGTGGTTTTCACCCTCACTAAAAAGTGAGATTTGGCCATTGTGTTGTTCCACTAGATATTTGCTGATGGAAAGTCCTAAACCCAGGCCACCGTGTTTGCGAGTCGTTGTACTGTCCGCTTGAAAAAATTTTGAAAACAGATGTTGTTGGCTTTCTGTTGAGAACCCCACTCCACTATCTTTCACTTGAACGATGGCACCAGGCCCTCGGGTTTCCAGGGTGACAAGAACGTCGCCACCTTCTTTGGAAAATTTGATGGCATTGATCAACAGATTATTCAGAACTTGTTGCAGTCTAAAAGCATCACCCAGCACAATGGCGGATTCAGTTTTTTGGGAAAAATGCAGTTTCACATTTTTTTTCTGCGCCTCTGTTTCCACCACAGATAAGCTATTATTGATGACGTCCACCATGTTCACATTCACTTTATCCAAACTTAAGCGACCTGCTAAAATGCGCGATGAATCCAGCAAGTCCTCAACAATATGAGCTTGAGATTTTGCATTTCTGTCGATGACATCCAATCCGCGGACCATATCTTCAGCAGAAGGGTTGTCTTTCATAATTTCAGTCCAACCCAAAATTGAATTCAGAGGTGTACGCAGTTCATGGGAGACAGTCATTAAGAAGAGATCTTTGGCTTCGTTAACCTTTTGCAGCTCCTGAATCTTTGCATTCAGTGAATTGTACAAATTCACATTCTCCATGGCGACAGAAACGGTGTCAGCCAAGGCTTCGATAAGTTCCAGCTCTTGCTCAGTTCCTTTATGTTGATGAGCCCAATAGATGCCAATGGCCCCAATTGGATCCTCGCGTCGAATGGGAATCATCACTAAGCTCTTAACGAAGGTTGGTTTGTAGGCTTGCAGTGGAATGCGCGAGTCTTTATAGATATCCTCGATGACGACGGACCTTTTATTTAGCATTGCCCAACCACTTATACAGGAGTGCAAAGGAAATCGTTGGCCTTTCCATAAAGGACTGATGGCGTCTTCATCTGCATAATAGCAAAAATCACCTTCTTTAAGCACGAAGGTAGCACCATCAGCTTGTGTCATGGCACGGGCAGCACTTCTTACAAGAGTCATGATGGTGTCCAAGTCGCGGGCCGCTGACAGTTCTTGAATAACGCTTACAAGGCGTTCGATTCTTTCATTGTTATTTAGTGCTGCGGCCATAAATCCTCCGGTAAGAAAATCATCCAGAGTTTACTAAACAAATGTTTGAATGATCCCTTTACAAAAATTTAACTGCCACAATACATCATGACATTTTTTCGGGTCGTTGGACGTTTTTGACGGACTTAGTCTGGGCTTTGGGAGATGAAAAGCCGGGTAAGATTTACATTAAGTAATGCTACGGCCAATTCGACTATAGGTTCGTCCGCGACTCCATGTTAAACCATGTTCTCATCGGGAGCAGAACATGAAATTTCTAGCGTTTACATTGGTTTCTTTAGTGGCGGCAACTTCATTCGCGAAACTGACATCTTCACAAATTGATCAACTTTGTTTGAATCAATTGGTTAAAGAAGCAGGAAATATCGGACTTGCTGGCGACGTTCATAGCTCTGAAACATTGTCAGAGATTTTGGTTCCAGTAGTTGAACGTGAAAAATATCCGAACACAGAGATTCAAAACAGCTGTATCAAAGTTTCCCATGACGGCATCTACGAATGCCAATTGTTTATCATCGGTAAAGTGAACGGTGTGGCGATGGGCGAGACGTATCTTGAGTATTCGGCGTGGGTTGGTAACGATGAGAAGCCATCTGGCATTGTGAACAAGTTTGTTGAAGTTTCTCGCGGTCACTAAGATATATTTAAATTGAATAAAAAAGGGAGCTCGTAAGCTCCCTTTTTTTATTTAGGATTGCCACTCTGGCGGATGATTTCCTTTAACCGTGACGTTGGGCTTTTTCAGGGAAGCACCAACCGGACGGCGGCGAGGCAGGGAGAAGGTCACAGTCGTTCCGCGGCCTGTCTGACTTTGGATTTGCACTGTTCCTCCGTGAGCTTCAACAATTGTTTTTACAATCGCTAAGCCAATACCAGCACCTTTTTCGGCAGTCTTTTTGGCCTGCCAGAAGTTTTCAAAAATCGTCGGCAATTGTCCTGAAGGAATTCCCGGGCCGTTATCCATGACCGAGATATTCACAAACTTTTGATCGCTGCGAACTTTCACCACGACCTTTTCGCCTTTAGGGCTGAATTTTATAGCGTTGCCAATCAAGTTCGAGAGCACACGCAAGACACGTTCATTGTCATAGAATGCCAAAACGGGAGGGTTGACACTGTCGATCTGTAAACGCACGTCGTGCTGTTTTGCCATTGGCTGCATCAGCATGCGAGCGCTATCTAAAACGTTATCGATTGAAAGCTGGTCCATACGTAAAGTCAGACCATCTGTTTCCATATTCTTTTGATCGCGGATATCTTTGATAAGACCTTCAATAGTTACCACCGTACTTTTCACCAGCTCACCACTCTCGACGATATTCAAACCTTGAGGAGTCGTCGCCATGCGCTCCGCAGTGGAAGCAATCATATTTAGAGAGTCTTGAAGATCATGAGAGATCGCAAATAAAGTTTCATCGCGGTCTTGCACAGCTTTTTTGGCCTGTTCATAAAGACGCTTTTGTTGCGCCAGTTGGAACGCTTGTTTGCGCGACAAGCGGATCACCAGAAATGCCATTCCCAGGAAAATAGCGGCTAAGGAGCCTGTCAGCCAGGTCATACCGAATGGAATTTGCGTTTCGGCTTGGCTGGCGGCTTCTTTGATCTCAGCTTGGGCTTTATCGATCTCTACTTGATGCAAGTGAATGATGTCATCAAACGCATCATTTAATTGAGCTCGAAGGGGATTGGTACGGGCTTGATAGAACTGACCAACGATTTTTGATTCAGTTTTTTTATCACGGTGTTCAACTGCTTGTTCGAAGAATTCCTGACCTTTTGTTTCGATGTCTTTAATGCGTTTTACGATTTCAGGAATACCGGGCAAATTGTGGTCTTTTTCAAACGCGGCTAAAGAGTCTAAGAGGGATTCTTTTTCTTTTTTCTGTTTGTCATAAATTGATTGGGAACCCAAAAGGAAATAAGCGCGACTGTTATCAAGTTGTGATGACGCCAGATTGCGCAGGCGCTCGACCTCAATCAAAGCGGATGGGTCAGCATGTGTTGTCACGCTGTTAGAGGCCACTCCCTGGCGCACGCGCATGGCGTATCCCCATGCGCCAACCAGGACCGCAACAAAAACCGCTGACAGGACTAGCAATGCCTTTTTCTCGAATGTCGACTTGTATTGAACTGGCGACATTTCCTGTTGTTTGTTCTCTTCCAATAAGACTTCAGTGTTGTTTGTGTTTGTACTCATACAAATTGAATAACAACTGCCCGTTGGTTTAACAACCCTGAACATTAGAAAAAGGTAACAAGTCTAGTCGAAGTTTGTGTTCCATTAAAACGTTTGAAGATTCCTTCAAACGCGCACCCACTTTATTTATCCAGGCGACTCGTAAACTGGCCGAGTTGATGTAAGTAAACTCTAAACTTAACTCAGATTGATCAAATTGGAGTCATTTGGGAAACACCCGGAGATATTCATTGAACGAATGTCGCCGAATTATTTTTTCAGTCGATTAATAAAAATGGCTAAAGTCCCGTCGCTTTTATTTTTTGGGACGTATCGAATCAGGAAAGTTGGAGTGAATACTCTGCAAATCTTGAAATTGCACGTATGATTTTAGTACTAAAAATTCATCTTTAAGTTCACTGATGCAACATCCGAAAAATTCTCACGGAGGATTTGCATGGGACGTATTCAGTATCATCTTTTTAATCCGAGGGAACTTTCTGCCGACACAATTCAATTAAGCAACGATGTCTATGAACTGTGGAAAACAGTTTATAAAGATGTCTTGGGCAAAGTCGGCGAACCATTGAATCCGGATGATTTTCATCGTTGTGATGTCATTGTTGCCCTTACTGACGATAACAAAGTATTTGGATTTCACTTATATAGCTCTTTTGATCTGCGCTCTAATGCTTTGCGGGATCACCACTATATGAAAGCTTTTGATGACATCATCATTGGTAAATTCAAGGCCCGTGGAATCAACAATATGATGAGTATGGAGTATTTGACAGTGGCTCCCGAATATCGCTCGCGCAATTCAGAAGTCAATTGGTCAGAAATTATAATCGCTTTGGGAAGCAAGGTCATGGAAGCCGGCCCGTGGGACTGCCTGGTAGGCACCGCTCGTCGTGATCTTAATGTGCGTAGAAAAGCCGCCAAAAGCGGATCGAATTATTTCGGCAGTGTGATTAAAATGAACTACGAATGTGAAATCTTAATGATCAAGCGCGGGGAAGTTCGAGCTCTTGAAGACGCCAAGGCGGCCTTGTTGCTGGAACAGCTTTGGGCGGAGAAAAAAAATCACACCATGATCATTCGTAACGATCGCGTGGTCGTACCACTGAAAAAAGTCGCTTAATTTTTAATTTAATAAACCATGATCCAAAAAACGAAAGAGAAAACGATGCAAAACAAGAGCGTTAATGAAGAACTAAAAGAACTATTGAAATATTCAAAGCAACAAATGGAAAGCTTCCCATGGGAAGACAAGCAGGCTTACTCGGCGTGGATTTCCCAGACTTACTATTTCGCACGCCACACGACGCGACTGTTGGCGCTGGCTGGAGCTCGCACCGAATTCTCAGCCCCGGATTTTCATAATCGCTTCCTTGCTCACAGTGGTGAAGAAAAAGGTCACGATAAGTTATTGGTGAACGACCTTAAAACTCTGGGCAGTAAAATGGAAGATTGGCCGGAGATGCCTGGCACCTGCGCTCTTTATCAAACGCAGTACTATTATATTGAACATGAATCGCCGATGGCATTTTTTGGTTACATCCTGGGTCTTGAAGCCTTGGCGGCGTATTTTGGTAATGATATCAACGCCCGTGTGGAAAAAGCTTGGGGTAAAAAAGCAGCGCACTTTGTGCGTGTGCATGCCGAAGAAGACGTAGGTCACACAGATGAAGCGCTAACAAAAATCGCGAGTCTTCCGCCGCATCATCAAGCAACAGTGATTCAGAATTTGAAACAAACCTTAAGCTATTACGATCAGATGTTGAATGAATGCAAAGCTATGGCGCAAATCCGTGTGCGGAAAGCAGCTTAAGTCTCAGTTTGAGACAGGCCAGACGAAAGCTTTAAGTATCTGAAAAATAGTTCCGAAAGATATGAGAGGCTTTCTCAAAGCGGTCCGGTAGGGCCGCTTTTTTCTTACCAGTTGAACGGGTATAATAGTGAGTATGGAACCGTCCCGGTACAAGTTTAATCTCGAGCGAGAGCTCGCACAGCTGAAGGTCTTTCGCGCCTACGTTCTCAATTCAATTTTTTGGGGCAGCATCGCGTTTTCCTTATATGCCATGTACAATTTCAGCTCTATGGTCTTTGAAAACGGTGCGACGTTTCACCAGGATTTTGCCAGCGCTTCAGACGAACGAAAAACCTATATGGCCTGTGTGATGATCATGCGCACGTTGGATCCCTCGGCCACTGAATTTAGTACCTGTGAGCCCTATAACAATCTTGATAAGATAAAAAAGCGTTCCATAGCCACCGCTGAACCCATCGACGGGGAGTGCCCGCCAAATTACCGCCTCAGCACGAATTTTGGAATGCCGGTCTGCAAAGCTGAGCAGTTACAAGCCACTAAATAAGTTCACAAATGTGACGATAAGTAGACATGGCACATATCATTCAAATTAGAGATCTGGTTTTTGATTATCCACGAACTAATCGGAAAGCTTTAGATGGTGTGACTCTCGATGTTGAACAGGGGAGTTATACTATTTTGCTTGGTACTAACGGCAGTGGTAAATCGACGTTGCTAAAGTCTTTGGCGGGGATTGCGACGTGGAAATCAGGTTCGGTCATTATCAATGGCCAGGATCGCAGCCTGGACAATAAAGACTTCAATTTGCAGCAAATCTTTATCTCTGAAGATATCACCCTTCCAAGTTTTTCGGTTAAAACCTTGATCTCCTTGTATAAAGACTTTTGGAAAGATTTTGATCCGCAAGAGGCCGAGAGAATTTTGGCTTTGGGTGAAATTGATTTGAAAAAATCGGTGAATAGTCACTCGAAAGGACAAAAGATTCTGATTCAATTTGCTCTTGCGGTCGCCACGGGCTTAAAGCTGATTTTTATGGACGAGCTTTCTGCTCCCTTAGATCCTTATATTCGCATTAAAGTCATGAACGAGATCAAAGAATTGAATCAAAAAAAAGGCGTGACAGTCTTTATGGCGACGAATGTGGTCGCTGACCTTCAGGGCTTTGATGCGAATTTGGTTTTACTTAAAAATGGAAAAGTTTTTAAGCACGGCACGATCTCACATCTTCGTGGAGAATTTCCGGGTGCTCAGACCGCAGAAGATATTTTTGTGCAATTCATAGAAAGAGGTCGCAATGCTTAGATATTGGATTTTGCGACTGCAATCGTCATTGATGGTTTTTGTTCCAGCGTTATTGCTAACGATAATGTTAGATTTAAGCTATGGCGTACCGTCTTTCATCTATTGTATCGCTGGCATTCTATTCGCTCTTCTGGGGCACAGAACCAATTGGATACTTATCTTGCCCCCTTCCAGAAAGAAATTGTTTGCTTGGCACCTGTTAGAAGCTGGGGGCACGGCTCTTATTTCCTTTTGCATTGCCGCCCTTCCGTTGGTGCTTTCCAAGCCCATCAAAAACTGGGAGTTTGTGCTGGGTGTACCCATTTTTGTTGTACTCATTAAATACTTCACAGTTTTCCGCCAATCGTTCTTGCCGCAACAAAATACGGAATTTAAGGTATCCAATAAAAAACGCTTGCTTCTTATATTAGCAGCGGCAGTGATCTATTTGTCTGTTCATTACAGAGTAAATTTATTGGTTGTACTTTTTCTTTGCGCAATTTACACGGCGGGATTTATTTTTCCGGCCTTTATGTTGCAACCTCCGCTGGTTCTTCACAAGAAGTTGGTTAAATCAGTTTACGGCGTTGTCGGAGGTATGTCTTTTCTGGTGATCTTCGGATCGCTTTATTGCCTCTATTTCGCGAAACCCACTTACCTCACCGAACTGTCCTATTCTCTATGGAATGGTCTGAATGTAAAAGTGGGGGAAGCCCGCGGACTTGAGATTTTAAAGTGGAATAACGTCGGTGGTTCTGGTCTGAGCAGGGATTTGATTAAGCGCTTTGGCGATAAAATCGATATTCCTGAGATCGTGGATCGAGCTAAGCATTGTCAATCGCATACATGCGTGAGATTTGTTACAGACCTTGCGGCCAATCGCCCTGATGAAGCAAAGTTCGATGCTCTCAAGGCACTTATTTTGGAAGGATCGCACGGGAAAACCAAAGCGAAAAATCCAAAGTATGACTTCTGCGAATATCTGACAGGTTGGGAAAAACCTTTTGCGGACTCTTCGGTGTCCATCCAGTGGTTGAAAGATGGAGATCCAATTCAACAGACCTTCGCGATCAAAATTCTGTCAGGGATTGGAGCTAATCCCGAACAGCTAAAAGAAATTGAAAAACTGACGGTTAGTAAAGTTCCCGAGGTCAGCAACGCTGCGAAAATCCACCTCGCTGTTTATCAAAATCTGGCAATGGCTAATAAGGCCCATTGTGAAAAGGATCCAGAAGGGAAGGCGTGCAGACATTTCAATGTGGCTCCTGCTCTCGAAAACGCGAACTGAGGTCATGCTGATCGACAGTTTCTGTATTTTGGCTCCAAGGTTCTCCGTCCTTCGAATTCTCGCTATCCTTTAGCAGATGGCTAAACTGTTTCTTTTTATATTATCAATTGCATTGATGGGAGCATCGTCCGCGCGCGAAGACGAGCGTTTAACTTTTGTGGGTTACAACATGCCGCCCTTTTACATGCGACCGGATGCCACGGGAATATCAGGTGCAGTCTACGAGATCGCTCAAGCTCTGTGTGAGAGAGAGAAAGTGTCCTGCCGTTTTACTATCCTGCCTTTTGGCGATGCTCTTCAAAGTATAGCTGAAGGAAAAATGGAAATGGGTGGTCCAATGGCGAAAACATCCGAACGCGAAAAGAAGTATTATTATTCCACGCCGGTCTTTCGTACATCTCTGGCATTTTTCGGTTTGGAAAAGAATATCAAAAAAATTTCTGACTATAAGGATTTGAAGGGACTGAAAATAGGTGTCACCAATCCTTCAATTACTCTGAAATATCTGGAACAGATTAACGAAAATCAAAATAAAAAAATTCGTATCGTCAAAGAGAAGGATCCCTCAGTCACCGTCAAAATGGCAGAGCTGGGGACTTGTCAC
Organism: Bdellovibrio sp.; assembly: GCA_039594295.1. GTDB lineage: Bacteria > Bdellovibrionota > Bdellovibrionia > Bdellovibrionales > Bdellovibrionaceae > Bdellovibrio. The sequence goes on along the minus strand of JBCNNR010000014.1, from coordinate 50,972 downwards.
CTTGCTTACTTAAATCGTGACTATGGCCGCTACTGGATTAAACGCTATCGTAGCAATCTCAAAGAAATTCCCAATTTAAATCAGGATTTGGAGTACCATCTGATTTTCTCCAAAAAATCCATGTCAGAGGCGCAGTTTACAGCCTTCGATGCTCAGTTAAAGAAAATGATAGAGGAGAAAGTGATCGAAAAGATCGCTGTGAAATACGGTCTACAGTCGGTGGATATGCCTTAAAATAAAAAACCGAAGGCTGATAAAACCTTCGGTTTTTTTGAATTCAAATTCAATATGCAAGATTAGTCGTTAAGACCGAAGCCAGATACCGGGAACATAGACACAGAGATTTGATAAGTCTTACCCTGTTGGCTAGCACCGGCGTCCAACCATTGCGCAAGGTCTTTGCGGAATGATTTGATTTTTTCTTTTGCTTCATCAAGACGAGCTTCATCAACTGTGATTGTGATAGTTGATTGTTCGCGGTCTTCACTTGGCATCTTTTCCAAAAGACGCTCAAGTTTGCGTTTCATTTTTTTCTCGCGGCTCACTTCTGCGAATTGCTGAAGCTGTTCACCCGGTAAATTCAAACGCTCACCAAACATACGAATAGTTCTCATCGTCACCGTACGTTTGCCGTTAAGAATTTTTGATAGGAATGATGAATCAACTTCCAAGTGTCTTGCGAACGCACGCAAAGAATAGCGTGGGTAGTTTTGACTGCGACGAGCTAGCTCGTCCTCAAGGAATTGGCGAAAATCTGAGTTTTTGATTTGGTCTTGCATGGCGACAGTAAGTATTTGGAGGGGACCAAATAATCAATTCTTTGTTCACAATCTTACACACATTTAATAGAGTGAAAGTGTTTGCGTCAAATTTTTCAAATTTTATCGAATATCAATAGTTTACGTACGCGGCCATTCTCTGGAACATTACAGAATTTGGTGAATTTATATGCAGATTTGAAAGGTAAAAACTCGGCTAAAAAAGCGTCCAATTTCTCTTCGTAGTTGTGAGTGCTAAGGATATAGCGGGTGATAAGCCCCGAATTTTTCTCATGAATTCCACGCATGATGTCAGTGATGGTGTGTGTCCCCACTCCGATGATCACCACGGTTCCGGATACTGAGTGCGTCAAACTCTCACCGCTTTGCGACCAAAAGTACGCGCGCTGATGTTGTTCGTACTTTTGATGCTTTTGTTCGAAGCGAATTTTCAATTTTTCAATAATGTGCGGAACTTGATCCACGAAATGCACTTCGGGGAAACGTCCACTGCGATATGCACTCAAGCCAAGATAGCCGTGGTCGCAACAAAAATCCCAGACAGGTTCGTTTGGAATCAAGTGGTCATAGGCAGCTTGCATGCGATCGGAAAGTTTAAACATCGTGGAAGACTCTTTACTAAAGCTGCGGCGGTGTTGCAATCGCGGCCTTTCTTGACTGTTTCTTAGGGGCGTTGGACACTCACGCCCATGAAAAAAACTCCGTTAGCCGATACACACGTTTCTTTGGGTGCCCGCATGGTCGACTTCGCCGGCTGGTACATGCCCGTTCAATATGTAGGTCTTCGTGAAGAGCACGACAATGTTCGTAAGAATGTAGGTTTGTTCGACGTTTCTCACATGGGTGAAATCCGTGTGAAAGGACCGAAGGCGCTGGAGACGCTGGAGTGGTTGACGACGAATGACGTGGCTCGCTTGAACGATGGTGAAGCTCAATACTCTCTTTTACCAAATGACCAAGGTGGTTTGGTTGACGATATTATCGTGTATTGCCTGTCTAAAAATTCTGATTACCTGGTATGTGTGAATGCTTCTAACAAAGACAAAGACTTTGCTTGGATGACAAAACATAACAAGGGCTCTGATATGACGGATGAGTCTGATAAATGGGGTCAGATCGCGATTCAGGGGCCAAAAGCCTTGGAGCTTTGTGACCGTGTCTTTGGTTTCAAAGTCAGCGAAATGAAACCTTTCACTGTCAAATCCGGTAAATTCCACAACTACAATATCATGGTGGCGACAACGGGTTATACGGGCGAAAAGGGTTGTGAGGTGTTCGTCGACGCCGCAGGAACTCCAGCTCTTTGGAATGAGCTTTTGGCTCAGGGTAAAGATTTGGGTGTGGCTCCGATCGGTTTGGGCGCACGCGACACTCTACGCACTGAAATGAAGTATTCTTTGTACGGTCACGAGATTGATGACACGACGAATCCATATGAAGCGGGTCTTGGTTGGGTGGTTAAGCCAGCTAAAAAAGACTTCATGAATAAGGCACAAATCGTTGGGGTCAAAGAGGCCGGTTTGAAGCAAAATCTTGTGGGATTTAAGATGCTTGAGAAGGGCATCCCTCGCCAAGGTTACTCCCTGTTTTCTTTTGACAATAAAGAAATCGGCAAGGTAACTAGTGGTACTCACTCACCAAGCCTGGATGAACCAATTGGCATCGCATTTATCGATGTAGCTTATGCCAAAGAAGGGACTGAGTTCCTTCTAGATATCCGCGGACGTAAAGTGAAAGCGGTTGTTGTTAAAACACCATTTATTTCGAAATAAGGAGCACTCAGATGCCATTTCATATTCCTGAAGACTATTACTACACTAAAGAACACGAATGGGCTCAAGTTGACGAGAACATCGTAACTGTTGGTATCACTGAGTTCGCACAAGATTCATTGGGCGAGATCGTTTACGTTGAACTTCCAGAAGAAGGTCAAAAAATCACTCAAGGCCAAACTTTCGGCGTTGTTGAGTCCGTAAAAGCCGTTTCTGACCTTTACGCACCAGTTTCTGGTACTGTAATCGAAGTAAACGCGTCTTTGGGCGACGACCCATCTGTTTTGAACGACGATCCAGTGAACGAAGGCTGGTTGGTTCGTATCGAAATGGATACGGAAAAGGAGCTCGCAAACTTGATGCGCGCCCCTGACTACAAAAAATTGATCGCAGAGAAATAATTTTTATTGATTTAGCGACAACAGTTCGCTAAATCTTTGTTTCCGCTAAAACGGTGTTGCCCCGCTGGTGAAATTGGCAGACACGCTAGACTTAGGATCTAGTGCGCAAGCGTGGGGGTTCAAGTCCCTCGCGGGGCACCAAATCTTTCTTCTCTGATCGAAGAATAATCGAAGCTGACTTAATAGGTCGGCTTTTTTTATTTGTGGGGTAGGATTTGGTACCGCCGCTTCGGGACTGTCGGTCGTACGGACCGCCTTCGCGGTCCTTCTTCCTCCATGCTCCACACTAAAACAGTCCCCCGGACTGTTTTAGCGCGGGCACAACCTCTTGGGGCATACGGCTTCGATCTTTGGGGACCTCGCTCTTGCGGAGCTCGCTTCTTAGTATGAGTAGATTAGGGTGTTATTTACGGTGATTCCTTCGGCAACTAGTTCCGCTGGCCCGCCGGGTTGATCTACTTTGTATGTGCCTGTGTTGTTGGTGAAAATTAGTTTTCCGTTTGTGATGTCAAAGTTGTCGATTTGTTGGCCCGAGTAATACACGGATTTTGTCGTGCCTGATGCTAATACTTGATAATAGATGGCGCCGTTTTTTAGATAGTAAACTTTGTTTCCGTCAAGGAAGACGATTCTTCTGTTAGCAGATATCCCAGCTGTTGGAACATCACTTAAATCAAGTGATGTCCAATTCATCGTTACGCCGTTATTTCCGTCAGAGTAGGTACGTAAAAAGCCCGTGGGATCTAGAACGAATCTTTCCACGTCAGTGATTTTATATTTGGAACTCGTGTAGATAACGTTGTTGTAGTTGGGGCCGATCATGGAAGTTAAATGGACGGTGGATCCCAAGTTGGAAACGACTGTGTCTGTGGGGCCGCCCCAGCAGATTTCGCTGTTAAGCCATGAGACATAGTGTTTTCCTGGATTAAATTTGATTAGACGTTCTCCTCGGTCTGATGCATTTGACGCGGGAACGATGCGAATTTGATATAACGACTTATTTGGAGCTAAAATTGCGCCCCCAGTACCGCCTCCACCGACATTAAATATTTCACTCATTTGGCAGTCGTATGCCGGTTCACCTTCTTTGAAAAGCATAATGCGACCGGTATCTGCCACCGCTAGAACATAGTCTTTGGTTACGATGTAGCTTGGAATTGTATCGTAGTACTTAATGTCGGCATATATGTTCCAAGCGTCTACGCGGAAGGGGCTGATGTATCCGTTTCTAGAACGAATCGTTGAGCTAAAGTTCGTATTTGAAGATACTCCATTTATATCATTGATAAAGACTGTTGTTAATTCTGGATCATCAAGGTCTACACGATATAGCTGACCAAATGATGTTAATGAATATAAATTCGTGCCGTCGATCTGAAGCTCTCTGAAGTCGACATCCTTTAGGTCATAAATTTCGCTGGTAGCTTTATTTAAAATCAATGTTCTGTTGTCGTAAATTTTCAAAGCCACATAGTTATCCGAAAGCGTTTTAATCTCGGAAACCGGGATGTCGTTTTCTGAGACTTCGCCTGTCGTAGTATCTTCGATTGTATATGTGACTTTTGAAATGGTTCCATCGGCGTGCCACTGTAAGAGATTGTCTTTAATGCTGCTTTGATTTGAAATACTCTGGGCGCTTAGGCCTGATTGTGTTGAAGAAAGACTTGTTGAGATCAATGCACGAGTCGTTGGGGATACTGAAGCAGATATGACTTTGACGGTCGAACTGAGAGTTGTTTGACTTGAGTTTCCGTCTTCAGAGGTCTGGTTTGAGCAGCCCAATGCGAATAGCGCGGTTGTCAGAATGATGCATTTTGAATTCATGTTCATTATAGCTACTCCTATGCACGTGAATTGTAGCAAACAAGAGATAGTGTATAACGTATTGGGTGTGGGTAGTATTCGTATATCAAATATGTATCAGTTTAGATCAGTATCAATGGATCACATTTGTATTTATCAATAATCTTTATAGTGCTTAAAAAAGCAGTCAAATTTTCGAAACCTTAGGATCTAGAAATGGGTCATGAAATTAACATTAGATAAGAGTTTAAATCACAACCAATTTTGATTCGTCGTCGTTGAGGCAGAATTGCATTTGGTCTGTTGCTAGGTTGGTTTTGTAGAAAAAGAGTGTCGACCAGTGACGGTTTTCCGCGAGCAAGCCGAAGGGGGCGGCTTGCATTTGGGTTGTGCCGTCGTAAATCATATAGGTGAGTTCGATGGCGTCGACTCCGATCAGGTCAGGATTTTTTTCCAGATAGTCGTAAGAATTTTTAATCAGACTTTCCATTGAAACCTTCGGTAGAAAATAGGTTTTGTTAGGGAAGCCGGGGTTGTTGTTGTTTCTGAGGGCTGGATGAACCTGTCCCAATAGCTGAGTCATCTCGGTTAATTCGATGCCAGCAAATTTTAGTTCTTGGCGCAGGCCGTGGCCACGCACGGCTTGATACGTTAATTGAATTCCTTCCGGGACGAATTTGGCGTCGGGTTTCATGAAGCGTTTTGCGTCTCTTAAGGAGTGAATCACATCTTCAGCGAACGGATCCGAGGCGAAGATTTCGTGCAAAATGACATCCACTTTTGGGATCGCCTCTGTCGGGATGTCGTTGGAAAATGCTTGGAAGAGTGTGATTCTGTCTTTCATTCCCATCCGATGAATTAATAACTCCGCCGCTTTTGCCAGCAAGGGGTTTGCTTCACAACAATAAACGTGTTTGGCACCGTGACGAATTGCCAGGACCGACATTAAGCCGCTGCCTGCACCGATCTCTAAAACGATTTTGTCTTTGCAGTTGTCGCGGATAATTCGCTCATAGAAATTGTTGCGCTCGTGATCGATCAGCATATCGAAATGCCAAGCGTGAATCGGGCTTAAAGGCGGCTGCGCTTTTGGGGAGCTGTCATTTGCTGTCATAGCCATACACTAATCCTCTCCTGCCCGCGAGGGAATCAAATTCATATAGAATTTCGAACGTAAACTTCTGTTTATTCTATTATACAGCCAGCTATTGGGTGCCTATAAAGGACGAGGAGATTGGTGTAATTTTTAGGAGGCGTTGTGAAAACTGTTATTAAGAGCGTTATTGCTATCTTGGTGTTTGTTGGAGCCACTGCACATGCAGGCGAAATTTTTGGCCCAGATCTTCGTGATCAATTGACCAAAGAGTTGGGGCCTATAGCAATTCAAAAAGTCTTAAAAGACTCTAAAGATAGCAAATCTAAAATTGCTAAACTGATTTCTAAATATGACATCGAAGACGGCCGTAATCACAATGGCAATATCAATCTTCCGTTGTCTCCGAAGGATATCAAGATCACATTGCTTGAAGGTGAAGATCAGGTTGGTGTTTATTGCGAAGAAAAGTATTGCAGCAACGGTCAGTTCGGTATTTTTTTAGTCACGATCGCCTCTTATACAGGTGTGCACAAAGCGGTGGACTTTGACACGGTCAAATTTTTGGTGCGAGTTGATATAACCGCTTCATATCCAAAAACAGAAGACGGGTGGGATGATTCAAAAAAAGAAACGGCGATTGAAGCGACTTTTTTGAAAGAAGTTAAAATAGATACCTATAGTGCTGATGACGGTAACTAGCTGATATTACGTTGTAATTCCTTTACTGTTCTTTGAATCCAAGTTTAGAGAACGTATTGTTCTCCAAAGCTTTGACAGGGATGAGCGCCCCTGGATATACAGAGCCCATGGAAAACGAGAAGCTGCATATACATATCTTAAGCCGGGAGCTGGACAGTCGGGTCAGTAAGAACCCGCAGTATTCTCTGCGCTCGTTTGCTCGAAATCTGGGGGTGGCTCCTTCGTGGATTTCTGATGTGTTGAACGGGAAAAAAGGTATTTCAGTTAATAAGGCTTCGGATCTATGTAGAACATTGGGATTCACTCGCCAAGAGACTGAAGTATTTGTTCTGAGTGTTCAGGCGGCGCACGCGCGCAGAATTTCTGATCGTGATCTTGCTCAGACTCGTTTAAATAATCTTTCCAAAGAATTCGGAATCGCCGTCAAAATCAAACAAGATGATTTAGCTTTGGCTGGATCTTGGTATCATCAGGCGATTTTAGAGCTTACCGAGCTTGAAGAGTTTGATCACACCGAAGCCTGGTTGGCGAAAAAACTGAATCTGTCTCCAAAGCTGATTTCCAGTGCCATTCAAAGATTGGTCACTATTGGCTGGCTTAAAATTCAAGATGGAAAGATGCAGCCTCAATCAGAAATTACCGAGAGCTCTTTCGATATTCCTTCGCAAGCCATTAAAAACTACCATCGTGAAATTCTGGAAAAAGCCCAAGTCTCCTTAAGTGAAGACGCTGTCGATGAGCGTGAGTTCCTGAGTATGACGTTGGGCTTTGATTCCCGTCGTATGCAGGAAGCGAAAGAAGACATTCGCAAGTTTCAAGCAGCATTTGCCGAGAAATATTTTAAAGATGAAAAGAAAGATTCTGTTCATCAACTTTCAGTTCAATTTTTTAGAGTCGATAAGAAAAAGGATGTGTCGAATGAATAAGCTAGTTGCCTTAGCGATTTTAGTGTTTTCGTTACAAAGCCCTGCGGCTATACGAGTGATTGGAAACGGGGGAGATGCCGTCGAAGATAATCCTATCAGCGTCGCTTTATTGCAAAACTATTTGTCTGATTCCAAGCTCTTTATTGTGTCGTGGTTGCACGGGCTCGAGAGACGGATGAATAGCAAATTCGGTCCGGGGAAGTTTGTGATTCCCAAAGGCAGTGATAAGCTTCTTACTCAAAAACCTGGCGCGGTTTATTCGAATATTGAGCGTCTTGTTGTTCAATTCAGATCCAACGCGGCTTGTGAATCCAAATCAGGGGATTCGGATGGAAGCGTGGCTTCCGAAAACCCTCCAGTTATTTGCATTAGTGGATTCAATCTGGCGAAAAAATTGAATGAAGGAAACGCTAAAGTTCAATTGGATGCTTTAATTCTTCATGAAGTCTCTCATTTGCTGGGAACAACAGAAGAAGAGGCGAAGGCAATTCAGGAGCAATATATCCAAGACATGCGCTTTGTTTCTAAGTATTCGATTCTGAAAAGATATCGTGAGTCCGGAGAGGCAGTTCTTGGCTTTAATCGCTATGTCGCTTTCCAGATGCTTCAGTCGGCGGATGATGGCTCGAAGCTTTGCGAGCTCATTCGTGAATCTTATCAAACACTTTTGAGTGCTTTTAGTTTCGACAATCAAGATCCAATTGATGTTTTCGAGGAACGTGGCAGTAAAAATGGGGCGGCGCTATTGAAGTCTTTGGATATTTTAAAGCTTCATGTGTGTGGTAAGAATCCAAGCAATCCAAAACCTGATTGGGTGAAAGAGTACGAAAGTGGTTTCGCAGATAAAAAAGTCGTCACTCTGCTGGAGTGGGATAAGAATAGTGGAGAAAAATATCCTGGCGCTTACCTTCCGTTTCGATTGAAAAAAGTTGAGAATAAGGACGACTTATTTAATGAAATTATTAACCTGGGGGCCTTTGCAGGAATTATTGGAAACCAGATTACTAGGGATACAATGATTCCCTTCGAAGTGGAAATAAACGACGCTAAGAAGTGATGATAAAAACAAAAAAAGGCTCCCTGCGCGGAGCCTTTTTTATTACAGGATTTTGATTTCCTGTTGAACGCGCAATTCGTTGGAAACTTTTTGCAAGCCCTCGGGGATTTCGATCAAAGCTCCACGTGGAATTTCTTGCTGGATTTTAAATTTGTGCATCCACGCCAGGAACTCGCGATCAGGACCGCGGCAGATCATTTGGCGATCTTTGCCTTTTTCTTTTAAGGTGTCGCCAACGACCCTCGCTGCTACGATAGCTTTGGGTTTGGATTTTCTCATTAGCAAATAACTGGTCGTCAAAGTGCGGTTCTTCATTGGAAGTTGTTCTTCCATGCTTAAGAACCATTTCGGTGCATCGAAATGAATGCGGTCATGACACCAGTCGGTTTTGGATTGGGTTAGCAGCGGACAAGGACCTTCATGTGTGCACGGTGCCCAGACATGAAAACCTTTCTCCAAAAGCTTCGCGCGCAGTTCCATCAGTTTACGACCGTCTTGTTGAGTGGATGGTTCAGCAATCATCAAGGCTTCGCACTCGTAAGCCCAAGCGGGTAGGTCACTGAGCTCTGTTAAAGAATAAGAAAACAACGCCAATGTTTTTCCGGGATTCTTAACTTGTGACGAACCAATTGAACGAATCCATTCTTGAGCTTTAAAGAACGGAAAGTATTTTTCGATCAGACGTTGCGGTTCTGTCGCGCGCTCAATCAGTGTGTATTTCAAATTCTGAGATTCGGACAAACATAATGATGCAGTTGCCAACCCCGCACCAAAATCAAAAACTTCTTCCAAGCCTTGAAAGAATCCACGTTTTTCGCCTTCGCCAATCACGGCACGCAATCGAGCCGCGTTCAGTGGTAGGTAATAGCAAAGATAAGCAACCTGCGCCCAGGACTCATGCCACGGAGTTTGGCCGTCAGGTTTGGTGATAAAAAAATCAGACAAAGCCAAAACGCATTTCGCCAGATCCTTGGAATCATTCAAGGAGAGCTTATAGTCGGCCAGTGCTTTAGCAATAGCTTCTTCAAAATTTGCGGGAATACCGAAATGTCTTTGCATGGATGCGTGGATTCTACAGAGTATTCAGGGCTTTTAGCAAATCTTCGACCTGGATTTCTTCCATCGCGTGGTCATAAGGGGGATTTTCGTTCTTAGACACGAAAATTTTTACACCCTCTCCACGGGCTGCCCAGCGACGGGGATGTTGAACACGGATGGGCGAGTAAAGGCCCAGAACCGGAACTCCCAAGGATGCGGCCATGTGGGCAACACCTGTGCTTGGGACTACCACTGCTTTGGCATTTTTAAGAACGGTGAAAAGTTCTGCGGGTTTCAACTGATTTTGCAGATTGATAACTTGAGGATCATTTTTAAAACGAGCTTTAATGTCCGTCAGAAAAGGTTCGTCAGCGGGAGTTCCTGTCAGGGCAACTTTGGTAAACGGAGTGATCTGCTCAATCAAAGAAATATAACGATCCGTGGGCCAGTTCAGAGCAGATCCCGCCATGCCAGGATGAACCACAACATAATTTTTCTCGGGCAAAGAGTGTTTAGCCAAAAGATCTGGATTTTTTGCCGCTACTAATTTCAAAACTGGTGTGGGCTCTTTGGACTTTTCATCCAAAGCAAAACGCAGCAAGTCCATGTTGTAATCGGCTTCGTGTTGCACAGCTTGGCTGCGGCGTTGGCGCAGGCCTTTATTCAAAAACAAAAAGCTGTGCCATTGGGATTGAACGCCCGCGCGGACCTTTACGCCTTCGGCCCACAAAGCAAATGAAACCCACCAGGGAGCTTGAAAACTCACAGCCACATCGGGTTTAAATTCGCGAATGAATGCACGCAAAGTTTTAAGCGAAGTTTTCCAGTCGTCCTTAGAAAGTTCAATGTAGGACCGTTTCGGTTCTGCATTGTCAGGAACAAATGCCAAGCCTTTGGCGATAACCCATTTCACTTCACAGCCCGATAAAAATGCAGCCTGATCCACGCACATCGTGGAAATCAAATCACCAATTTTATCAAGACGGATTAAAAGGACTCGTTTCATGGATTTGAAAGTACATGAAGGGAGAGGGTGTGGCAACCGGAAGGATTTTAGGCAAAAAAAAGGGCCCTCTTGCGAGAGCCCTTGGCATTGTCATTTAAAGACTATCTGTATTCTTCGATCGATGGGCAAGAGCAGATCAAGTTACGGTCTCCGTAGGCGTTATCAACACGTCCTACAACGGGCCAGAACTTGTTCGTGCGCAACCACTCCACCGGATAAACCGCTTGTTCGCGCGTGTATGGATGATTCCATTCAGGTTTCATCATCATCTGCGCTGTGTGCGGAGAGTTTTTAAGTGCATTGTTTTCCTTGTCCATTTTGCCAGACTCAACCGCCGCGATTTCACCGCGGATCGCAAGCATCGCATCGATGAAACGATCCACTTCTTGTTTTGGTTCAGATTCAGTCGGCTCGATCATCAATGTGCCCGCAACCGGGAATGACATTGTTGGTGCATGGAATCCATAATCGATCAGACGTTTTGCAACGTCCGTTACGTCGATGCCTGATGTCTTTTTGATGTCACGAACATCGATAATACATTCATGGGCAACATAACCAGATTTACCTTTGTAAAGAACTGGATACGCTTTTTCCAATTTCTTAGCGATGTAATTCGCTGACAAAATAGAAACCAAAGTCGCCTTACGCAAACCTTCAGCACCCATCATCGTGATGTAAGCCCAAGAAATCGGAAGGATCGAAGCGGAACCCCAAGGAGCCGACGTCGTTGAAGTGATACCATTTGCAGGACCTGCTTCAGGAATCAAAGAATGCTTCGGCAAGAATTCCTTCAAGTGAGCACCCACACCAATTGGACCTACACCAGGGCCGCCACCACCGTGAGGGATCGCGAATGTTTTGTGCAAGTTCATATGAGAAACGTCAGCACCGAAAGTACCAGGGCGGCACATGCCAACCAGGGCGTTCATGTTCGCACCGTCCATATATACTTGGCCGCCGTTTGCGTGAACGATATCGCAGATCTCTTTGATACCTTCTTCGTAAACACCGTGAGTGGACGGATAAGTGATCATCAACGCAGCCAAACTGTCTTTGTGTTGTTCAGCTTTTGCTTTCAGATCGGAGATCTCAACGTTCCCCAAGTCATCGCAGTTCACAACCACCACTTGCATGCCAGCCAAAGCCGCAGAAGCAGGGTTTGTTCCGTGCGCAGATGAAGGGATCAAGCAGATGTTTCTGTGACCTTGACCACGAGATTGATGATACTTACGAATCACCAAAAGACCCGCGTATTCACCTTGAGAACCGGCATTTGGTTGCAAGCTTACCGCCGCAAAGCCCGTGATATCGCAAAGTTTAGCTTCAAGGTCTTTAATCATTTCAATCAAGCCAGCAGTTTGAGAAACCGGCGCAAACGGGTGAAGTTTGCTGATCTCTGGCCATGAAACTGGAACTAATTCCGTTGTTGCATTCAATTTCATTGTGCAAGAACCCAATGGAATCATTGAGTGAGTCAAAGTGATGTCTTTGTTTTGCAAATGGTGGATGTAACGAAGCAGCTCCGTCTCACTGTGGTGAGAGTTGAATACGGGATTTGTCATGAACGCAGATTTACGTTGCAAAGCCGCTGGGATTTCCAGTTTCAAGGTGTCATCAATTGCGTGGCAATCGAAAGCGGCTTTGTTGCCACCGTTAAACGCCATCCACACGGTTTCAACGTCAGTCAAAGTGACCGTTTCGTTTAAAGAGATGCCTAGGGTTTTGTCGTTGATCTTGCGGAAGTTCATGCCCAGCTTTTCTGCCTCGGCCAAAATTCCTGTCGCGTTATCAGAGACCACCGTGATGGTGTCAAAGAAGGCGCCTTTGGAAACATTGTAACCAAGTTTAGAAAGACCATCAGCCATGATTGCCGTCATACGATTCACACGTTGAGCAATTTTCTTAAGACCTTGTGGGCCGTGGTATACGGCATACATGGAAGCCATGTTTGCCAATAGCACCTGAGCTGTACAGATATTCGAAGTCGCTTTTTCACGACGGATATGTTGCTCACGAGTTTGCAAAGCCAGGCGCAAAGCTTGTTTGCCTTGAGAATCTACAGACACACCTACCAAACGACCTGGCATCATGCGCTTATAAGAATCTTTGGTTGCCAAGAATGCAGCGTGAGGACCGCCGTAACCTAGTGGCACACCGAAACGTTGTGAGTTACCCACAACGATATCAGCACCCCACTCGCCCGGAGGAGTCAAAAGAGTCATGGCCAACAAGTCGACTGATGCGACAACGTGGGCGCCTTGTGCTTGATATTTTTTTGCAAGATCCGCGTAGTTTTCAATAGCGCCTTCTGTATCAGGGTATTGGAAGAACACACCGAAAGCAGGTTTTGCGAAATCGTAAGTCGCAGGATTTGTCACGATCATCTCAAGTCCCAAGGGCTCTGCACGAGTGCCCAGAACTTCGATCACGTGTGGATGCATTTTATCGGAAACAACAAACGCGTTTGCTTTTGTTTTGCAAAGAGCGTGTGCCATGAACATGGCTTCGGCAGCAGCTGTTCCTTCATCAAGAAGTGACGAGTTGGAAATTTCCATACCCGTCAAATCCGCAACCATTGTTTGGAAATTCAAAAGTGCTTCCAAGCGACCTTGTGCGATCTCTGCCTGGTAAGGAGTGTAGGCTGTGTACCATACTGGATTTTCAAAGATGTTTCTTTGAATGATCGTTGGAGTGATGGTGTCGTGGAAGCCCAAACCGATGTATGACTTCATCACTTTGTTTTTTGAAACCATAGATTTCAAGTGATTCAATAAACCGAATTCAGAGATGCCGGGACCTACGCCGTCGAATTTGTGATCCGTGCGGATTTGCGAAGGAATAATTTTGTTAGCCAATTCATCCAAAGAGGCAAAACCCAACTCTTTCAACATCGCTTGGATGTCAGAGTCATTTGGTCCAATGTGGCGGGGGATAAATTCATTTCTAGGAGATAAATCGTCGATTTTCATAAGCACCTCAATACGCCAAGCAGCCTAGCATACCGGGGAAAACGATTAAAGCTTTGTAGAGGAAGCAACTAGGCTAATGCAAGGCAATATGGCTACTTTACCACAGGTCGGAACTCAGCCTCACACTCGGCGATGATTTTTTTGGAATTACCGCCCATTTGGCAGGCTTTGATCCAATTACGGGCCAGGTTTTGGCGCTCGGAATCGGCTTTATAAGCATCCAATCGACTTTGGATGGACGGCAGATTTGTTAACAAAACGGTTTCGACCTGCAAAGCCAGTAAAACTTTGTTTTTCGAGGCCAGGGCTTCCTTATTTAGAACATCTTTCAGAATCTCGCGAACGGGGACTGGAATCGCGCGGGAAACTGAATTCATCTGCCATATTTTAAAGCGAAACATGGGGTCTTGGAGCGCTTTGGTTCCCGTGGAGTTATAGAACTCGGTCAAATAGGGAGTTCGTTCGTTTAAAAGGAGTTCCGGGCTGATTGAAGTCGGATTGCAGATCGTTTTGCAAAATGGAGGCATTGTCTTATTTTGCAGCACTTTTTCCAGTCCGGCAAAAGACTCGAGTTCCTCGACATAGCCTTCACCAATCTTCATCACTTCGTGCAGGTTGTGATTGTCGTCGTTTTCGTCATGGATATGATTCAGCACGTAGTAGGTGACTCCACCCACTGCCAGAAACAGAGTTATCGTGCTGATGACTGCGAAAAGCAGAAGATGCTTCGCGATGATTTTGCAAACCTTCATTCAGGTTCTATCATCGCAATTTGAGCCCGGGATTTCAATGAATCGAGCGTCAGGACCAACGAAGGTCTAATTGCATTTTTGGTGTTTGTAGACCAAAGCGATTTCAGCCGCAGTCAGGACTTTGTTCCAAATCACGAACTCATCAATACTGCCGGCAAAAGAAACTGAAGACGGATTCGTAGTGGTACTTGTGGGTACACCGAAGAGATAAAAAGGATAGCCCGAGTCGGTTGTGAATCCACCGGTCCCTGCTGCCGTATATGTGTACCCATAGTTAGTTGACCAGTTCGTGCAGGACGCGGCATTCGCCAATCTTGTATCGGCAACTCCAGTCGAAACTAATTCTGTTCCGTCCATATAAAACTTGGCGCTATTTGCGGCCGATGTGCCGTCCCATGTGACGACGATATGATGCCAGGAATTTGCAAAATAACCGGAAGAAACTGGGCAGGTCTGTAAATCATGATTTGCAGAAGCATGAACTTTACGGAATTCGAACTCTCCAGTTGTTCTCAAAATCAGATAGTAGCCCTTAGATCCATTGTCATTACTTTTATAAAAGATGCGCTGATGGCTGCCAGTCGGAAGTGCGGCTTTGATCCAAAAGCTCCATGTAGCTGCGGGCAGGTCAGTTAAATTAGTCCCAGCGCTGAAGTAATCCCCGGCATTTGGAGATGTGGCCGTCACAGCCTGTCGGAAATTGGCAATTGACGAGGCACCATAGGCAAGCGTTGTGGAGGCCATTGTCGCGGTTAATCCGGGACCGCCAGAAAATCCAGAAGCCACCGTGCCGGCATTGGCGACAGTCCCTGAACCATCAAAATGCCAAATAGCTTGAATGGAATTTGCCTGTGGCATCCAAGCGGCGCGATCAGGGCTTTTACACTCCTGACTGTTGTGCGCAGACGGCAGACCCGTCTGAGTCCCGGGAATCTGTGCCTGAGAGACAGACACAGAAAGCAAAATCATCATGATTGAGCCAGCGATTTTAGTGCGCATTAGTTATATCCTGTCGACCAAGTGATGTAACAGTCGTAAGTCGAACCGTTGTAAATTGTGATAATTGAATAAATCGAAGGTGTACCAGCAACCGTTGCTTGATTCGAAGGAGAGAACTTGGAACTGTTACATCCCGAGAACGTGTACTGACGTGAGGTTGTATCTGTAATCACCAAAGTATAGTGACCACCATTCGCCATATTTGAAAGAGTAATTGTCGTACCACCAACAGATGCCAGTGTGTGCGTATTACTTGTCGACAAGTCAACTGCTGCCGCCGCAACTGTTGTTGGCGTGCCAACAACAGCCGTTGAAGCCGTGATGGTATTCGAGTAACCAACACCCAATCTTTCCGTACCGTTTGTTTGGAAGCTGATGTGACCGTCAGAGTTCATCATTTGCATGCTTCCAGATTTGGTTTGATCCGCCGTACGTAAAGTAACTGCGGCACCATTTCCTGAAGGAGTGGAGAAGTACACATAACCTTTATGCGTACCCGTGCCATCGTAAACCTTAGCAAGCAAAAGCCCTTTACCAGTAACAGCAGAGTAGTCGAATCCACCTAAAGCGATACTGCTATCTGTAGAGATAGTTGATTTCGTATAGTCACCACTGCTACCACCAGAAACTTCAAGTGGATAACTCGGTGACGTAGGACCAATACCGACTTTACCTGTGGAAAGGAATGTCATACGTGCAGAGCCGGCAGTGTTGATTGTGAAGTTGTTTGAATCAGCAGTACCAATAGTTGCCGCTGTACCGAAAGAGTTTCCGCCATTTACGTAAACCCCTGAAGCACCCGTCGTCGGCAAGTCTGTGGATGCAAGTGTTCTGAATGTTGGATTGCCATTCGCGCCCGCAGGAGCTGCCAAAACAGTGGCTTGTGTTTGCGAACCAAAGCTTGAGCCAGTAACCGATACCGCCTGACAAGCCCAACCAGAGACCGTCCAAGTCGCAACATATCCAGCAGTCGAACAACCGAAGTCATAGAACTTACCGGTGGAGTCCTTGATTACAAGACCCGATGTACCGGAGTTCACTCCCGTATAGTTCATGTTCGTTCCAAGGATAGTAGCACTTGCGATTTTAGATGTTGTCACCGCACCCGCGGCGATCGACGGATTTGGATAAGTGCCAGTCAAGTCGCCACCGGCACTCGCACCGCTTTGCAACGCACCCGTGATACGAGAGTCATTTCCGGCTGCAAATGTCGTTGCCGTCGTACCTTGTAGACTTGTGATTGTGACGTCAGTAGGCGCAGCCGTTGAACCCGTCACGTTACCTTTAAGGGTCATCGTCGCCATGTCCGCCATTTTTGCATTCGTCACAGCGCTGTTAGCGATTGTTGAAGCTACTGAGCCAGTACCACTTGCAGTCACGTCACCAGTCAGTGCTGTGATCGTACCGCCGCCCGTTGCGATATTAGTTCCGTTGATTTTGAAGTTACCAGTGATGTTGATATCACCAACAACGTCAAGCTTGTATCCCGCAGAGGAAGTGCCCAAACCAATGTTACCATTTTTAAGGATCATCATGGCGTTGGATTTGCTTCCCGCAGCGGTACCGTTACCAACCACAAACAATGGATCTGTCGCCACCCAGCTGTTCGCAGTTTCTGAACCTTTTGGTGAGTTGAATTGACCGATAGTTGTTTGCGCGAAAGACTCTGCAGTCGTGGAGTTATTCATTGCTGTTGAGTGATAACCACTTGCCGTGGTGCTCACACCTGTTGCCAAAGCATTTTGCGCACTTGCCGTCACGGAGTTACCCAAAGCAACGGAGTAGTATCCGCTTGCAGTCGAGTTAACACCGATAGCAGTTGCATAAGGATTGCTTGCTAATGTACCTGAACCGAGTGCAGTTGTATTGTCTTGAGTTGCTCTCGTGTCCGCACCCATAGCTACGGAATACAAACCGATAGTGCCATCATCCCATTGAGTGCCGCTGACGTTACCAGCACGGAACGCTGCTTTTTTCGGATACCAGATCATTCTTGTACCAGCACCAGCTACCGTCAGAGCTTGACCGTTCGTGCCGACTGTGCCGTAACCTTGGGCTACGATACCACCATCATTTGCAGTGCCATCACCAAGACTTAAAGGGAAGTTAGGAGAGGTTGTTCCTACACCCAAATTACCTGTGGAAGTGATACGAACTCTTTCGGCCGAGTTCACACGGAAAGCCATATATTGATTTGTTGCCGTCGAGGAATCGACTTGATATTTGATGGAACCCATCTGTGGAGTTGAGGTATTCCCGAAATACACCTGCGCTGGTTGAGCATCCATAGTGAACATATTGATGCCCACACCGCCGGAAGCTTCTCTATCGAATGAAGCTACGGATCCAGATGATGGAGCATTTGAAGATCCGGAATCACCTTTTACGGCCAAGACGCCATTTCTGACATGCATTTTGTACGCCGGAGTGCCGCCTATGCCCACATTGCCTGCAGTATCGATCGTCAAGCGATCAGTACCAGCAGTTTTTAATGAAAGATAATAGGAGTCATTTGTACCAAGGGAGGCAGTTTGCCCGAAAGAGTTACCACCGTTTACAAAGGCACCCGTTGAACCTGTCAGCGGCGTGTAAGCACCCACAACGGTCCAAGCAGATCCAGAGTCAGAATAGATTTTTTGTGTATCAGTTGCAACGTAGATACGACCTGCAGTAGCTGCAGCTGGTTTACTAGCATCCAAACCTGTTGCGACACTTGGAGTGCCGCCGGCATTTTGCACGCCATCAGTTATTCCGTAACCTGAAAGTGTCGTTGGTTTACCAGTCGTAATTTTCGACCAATCAAGATTAGGAATGTCAGCAGCAACCAAAGACGCCGCCCCAGCTGTAACACGACCTTGAGCATCTGTCGTTACACTATAATATGTGCCCGCAGTCCCTGTGTTTTTTAATGTCACGGCACCAGCAGTTGAAATTGTAGCATCACCACTCATTGTCACTGCAGTTGCAGCACTTGAACCGTCACCCACCCAGATTTTACCAGTGGCAAGCGAAGGCAAAAGTGGAGAAGGAGCGGCACAAGACCATCCAGAAACCGACCAAGTTGCAACGTGACCTGCAGTTGAGCAGCCAAAATTTGCAAACTTACCAGTCGAATCTTTAATCACAAGATTTGCAGTACCAGCGTTGGTACCTGTGAAATCCATATCCGCGCCAACGATGGTTCCGTCAGCAATTTTTGCACTCGTTACTGCATTTGCTGCGATTGTCGCTGTGGCAGAACCAGGGCCGGAAGCCGTTACATCACCAGTTAAGGCAGTAACATAGTTACCAGCTGCTTGTTTTGCAGCGAAAGCATCATAATCTGTCTTACTTAAAAGACCCGCAGTCACACCCGTAGCGGAAGCCATGGGGATATTCAATGTATGTGCATTAGATGCAGAAGACCAAGCTGGAGCCGTACCAGAGGTGCCCGGAGTTGCGAATGTTTGCGCAGACCCTGACTCACCATTAAGTGAAGTTAAACCGGCACCGGATACTCCCAAAGCTTGAGCGGCAGAACCATCCCAATATTTCACTTGGTTGGTCGTTGTATTAAACCAAGTTTTACCTTTATCAGCAGCAGTCCAACCTGTGATCAGAGTTGCTTCCGTCGCGTTCGTGTAATTACCAAGCCCCAAAGAACCGGTCATCACGTCGCCGGCTTTATTTACTGGAGTGTAAGTTAAAGCTGTCGTGATATCACCAGCCGCCAAGTTTGCGCCGGTCGTCACGCGACCCTTGGCATCTACTGTTACTTTTGTATAAGTACCAGCAGAGACAACATTTGCAAGAGTCAATGCACCTGCATTGGAAAGAGTAGCGTCGCCACTCATTGTGACGGCCGTTGCAGCATTAGAGCTGTCACCCACCCACATTTTACCGTCAGCAAGGGAAGGCAAAAGTGGAGAAGGAGCGGCACAAGACCAACCAGAAACGGACCAAGTCGCAACGTGACCTGCAGTGGAGCAGCCAAAGTTCGCAAACTTACCAGTCGAATCTTTAATCACAAGATTTGCAGTACCGGCGTTGGTACCTGTGAAATCCATATCCGCGCCAACGATGGTGCCGTCAGCGATTTTTGCACTCGTTACTGCATTCGCTGCGATTGTCGCTGCGGCAGAACCAGGGCCAGAAGCCGTTACGTCACCAGTTAAGGCAGTAACGTAATTGCCTGCGGCTTGTTTCGCAGCAAAGGAATCGTAGTCAGCTTTGCTGATAAGACCCGCAGTGACGCTGGAAGCAGAGGCCATTGGAATATTCAAAGTATGTGTATTTGAACCTGAAACCCACGCTGGAGCTGTCCCCGAAGTTCCCGGAGCTGCAAAGGTTTGAGTAGAACCTGTTTCGCCATTCAGGGAAGTCAGGCCTGCACCTGAAACTCCCAAAGCTTGAGCGGCAGAACCGTCCCAATATTTCACTTGGTTGGTTGTTGTATTGAACCAAGTTTTACCTTTATCAGCAGCAGTCCAACCTGTGATCAGAGTTGCTTCTGTCGCATTCGTGTAATTACCAAGCCCCAAAGAACCGGTCATCACGTCACCGGCTTTATTTACTGGAGTATAAGTTAAAGCTGTCGTGATATCACCAGCCGCCAAGTTTGCACCGGTCGTCACGCGACCCTTGGCATCGACTGTTACTTTTGTATAAGTACCAGCAGAAACAACGTTGGCAAGAGTCAATGCACCTGCATTGGAAAGAGTTGCGTCGCCAGACATCGTAACTGCTGTCGCAGTTCCCGCAGCACCAACCCAGATTTTACCGTCAGCAAGGGAAGGCAAAAGTGGAGAAGGTGTCTGACATGAAAAACCAGAAGCAGTCCAAGTTGGCACATCACCTGCCGTCGAGCAGGTAAAACTTACGAATTTACCGGAAGCATCTTTAAGAACCATTCCAGTTGTTCCGCTATTGGCTCCGGTGAAATCCATATTAGTTCCAAGAATTGTAGCGGAAGCGATTTTCGCAGAAGTCACCGCGCCCGAAGCAATTGTTGGATTAGGATAAGTACCTGTTAAATCTCCACCAGCAGAAGCACCTGATTGCAGGGCACCGGTAATACGAGAGTCATTACCTGCTGCAAAGGTATTTGCAGTTGTACCTTGAAGAGAAGAAATCGTAACGTCCGTCGGAGCGGCCGAAGAACCAGTGTTATTACCTTTAAGTGTATAGGAAGCCATGTTGGCTAACTTGGCATTTGTCACGGCACTATTGGAAATAGTCGCAGCGGCAGAGCCCGGACCAGAAGCCGTCACGTCGCCAGTCAAATCAGTAATGGCAGCACCAGTGGAGCCAACAGCTACGGCCGTTGTACCATTCCAGTATTTCAATTCATTCGTTGTCGAGTTGAACCAGATTTTACCTTTGTCTGCAGCAACTAAACTTGGGTCTGCAGCATTATTAGAAACATGAAG
The DNA here is from genome assembly GCA_039594295.1 of Bdellovibrio sp. Taxonomy (GTDB): domain Bacteria; phylum Bdellovibrionota; class Bdellovibrionia; order Bdellovibrionales; family Bdellovibrionaceae; genus Bdellovibrio. The sequence continues at coordinate 30,264 of JBCNNR010000014.1, read as the reverse complement.
GCTTTTATTCGCAGACATCGTCATAAAGCCGATGTTTGTGATGTTATTGCTGTTCATGTCGATCGTGCCGGCCATTGTTCCACCGGCCAACGGCAACTTTGTTGCGTCAGTCGTCGAAGGCGCTTGGCAACCCCAACCGACGGCTGTCCAAGTCGCGACATGACCAACAGTGGAGCAAGCAAAGTCAGCGAATTTGCCAGTAGAGTCTTTGATAACTAAACCAGAAGTCGCGATATTAGTACCAGTGAAATCAAGATCGGCAGCGACGATTGTACCGTCAGCGATCTTTGCGCTGGTTACGGCGCTATTTGCGATTGTTGGACCAGGGTATGTACCACTCAAATCACCACTTGCAGATCCGGTGGGAGCCGCACCAGTGATGGTTGTTGGCGTGACACCTGTAATACGGCCTTGAGCATCGACTGTTACTACAGGCACAGATGTACCAGAACCATAAGTTCCAGCAGTCACACTTGTATTTGCCAATGATAATGTCACAGTGCCAGTGGTACCACCACCTGTCAGACCACTCCCTGCTGTCACACCTGTGATCGAACCCGTAGAAGTAGCCACACAAGAGAACGTCGTACCATTCCAACTCAAAGCTTGGCCTGCGGTACATGAAATCAAACTTGCTTTTAGTACGATGTCATTGATCGTTTTATCAGCCAAGGTTTGTGCGCTGTATGAAGACATCGCAAAAGGAACGGAACGAATTGTATTTGCAGGATCAACCGCCTGCCAACCTGTACCGTCGTGGAAGCTTACTTTTAAAAGACGTTCAGCGGTTGAAGAGGCAGACCAAGTACCACCACCGTAACAGTTATAAGTAATGCCATTGATAAATGAGTCAGAAAGTTTATTCGCACCACCGGCAGCATAAATTACCGTGCCGTCACCGATTGCGATATCAAAGATACCGTCGGAGTTTTGCATATTGATGTGCTGGCGCTCTTCATAATACAAGACACACATTCCATCAGTGGATGTGATTTGAAATCTAAAAGACACGTCATTATAGTTCAGGGCGTGGCCGGTAGAATCGACTATTCGGCCTTGATACGTGAGTTTTTGTGGGGAGGCGTTCGCTTTACTGCCTACAAAAGCGAACAGTATCAGCGCTATTCCCATTGTTATTTTTTTACCGATTCGCATGAGACGTCCCTGTTAAGAATTCGTTAAAAAACGTTCCTTAGGACTCTTCGGTAAAGAAAATCAATAAGTTAAGCTACATTACAGGATTGAAATTTAAAAAATCGTCATGTTTTTATATGAGTGTTTTGGGGAACATCAAATCGAACTAATAAGATCCTGTAAAGAAATTCACAAAATACTCAGATATTCAGGGAACAAAAAGACATAGCATGTGTCGGAAAAAACAGACCTATGTCTATGCCTTTTTGAGACGTTTTATTTGCGAGTAGCCTTTTTAGTGGCCTTACGAGCAACCTTTTTAGCCGCTTTAACAGGGCGTTTTGCCGCGGCTTTCTTAGCCGTTTTTGCTGCGCCTTTTTTCGCAGTCATCGTTTTTTTGAACAATGCTTTTTCCAATTTCGCTTTTTGAACGATGGCTTTTTTCTTAGCGACTTGGATGTTTTTTTCCAAGGCATCCGCTGATTTTTTGATTTTCGCAATTGTCGTCGTCACTTCTTTTTCAAGCTTCTCTTCAGAGGCGCTTAAAACTTTCACGATCTCTTGGTATTTCTGCCAAGCTTGCTCGATCTTTTGTTCTTTGGATTTATCGAATTTACCTTTAAGGTCGCCTTCGCGTTTTTTGATTTCGTCGCTCAAAGTTTGGAAGTTCTCAAGAAGGCTTTGGACGTTCTTGTTCTTTGAGAGGTTGTTCAAAAGTTTCTGAAATGATGCAGATGACATGATCTTCTCCTTTCAAGAGCTCGGAAACCACTTTACACCCGTGGTTTCCGATTTAAAAGACTCGAATCGTTATTTTGACACAAAATTAATGGTATCCAGCCAAACTTCGCGATTGCTGGAGAACTTGCCCGGGAATTTATCTAGAGCCTTTTCTCTAAGTTTCATCGCATAGTCGGAAATATAGGATTTGATATGATCTTCGTCCTTCACTTTGAAAACCAGGCGAATCTCTTTTGCAGAAGATTCCATAGCACCACCTTTGCGTAAGCAAAGATCGGCACTGATAAAACCTGGAACATTCAGAATTTCAGCAATGTGTTCATTTTTGAGCCAAGCCACGTACTCATCATAAGCTTCGTATTGAACAGTGGTTTGCACGATATAAGTAACCATTTGGGAATCTCCTACAGAGTAAATTTAAAATCTTTGATTAAAAGTCCTGGCAATTTTTTTCCACCCCAGGCACGGCTGTTGTATGTATCCACCGAGGGATCAATGTCCTGGAAATTTGTCACTGCCAATAGGTTTTCACCCAGGGCATCGAACAAGCTTTCATCCCAGCGCATATCTGCGATCGGTGCCACGATTTCGCCGTTTTCCACCCAGAAGCACGCATAACGAGTCATACCTGTGATGCGCGCTGTAGGACGATCCGACCAATTCAAATAGTGGAGGTTGGAAAGGTAAACACCTGTTCCAAGCTCCTTCAAAATATTTTCTTTGGCCAGAGTACCCGGCATGATTTCCAAGGCGCGCGGGCTTTCACTTGGGCTCGCCAGATTGCCTTCCACGCCGTATTCTTTGGCCGTACCCGAGGAGATCAAGAACGTTTTCAACTGTCCTTGGTTTATCAATTCCACTTTTTCTGGAGAAACTTCCCCCAAAGAGTTGAATGGGGGAGTTAGGCCTGTCGAGAAATTTTCGCGCATCGAGAAAAGAGGGGAGAATGATCTTTCTTTGTCAGCCAGCTTTTGCAGAGGACAGCTGCCTTGTTTGTAAGCGCTATAGCTCATGGATGCCCATGAAAACATCGAAGCCATTTCCGCGACAGCACCCGGTGCCAGGTAAACTTTGTACGGGCCAGGTTGCAAGACTTTCTTGGGGCGATCCATCAGCTTTAACTGATTTTTATTTTGCGCCAGGTTCGCCGCGTATTCGTCTTGATTCCATTGAGTCCCTGCGTAAGTACCTTTGACAGCCTTTTCACCCAGATACAAAGAGTAATCGATAAAGAATGAATCCGTGGCGAAGAAATGATTTTGTCCTGCAGAATTGCGGTTGGCAGAAACACGAGGCCCTGCGCAGTAAATACCCGCAAGGTCACTGCCAGCGGCTGGCGCCGTGAGTTTTTCGAACATTTCTTCGTGAGTCAGCAGGTGACCTTTGATGTAGTTGTTGCTGACGCCGTTGTTGCGCATCGGAACCTGTTTTGGGTCCTCAGGCAAAAGGCTGCAATCAGTACGAGCCATTTCAAGCATTTCTAAAGCGCGCACCGTATCCAACTCTGCCACACCTGTGATCTCGAATGAGATTTTGGATGTGCGAGAGTTTTTTTGAAACTGCAAGCTGATCGTGCGTTGTTCAACATGGGTGTTCTGACGAACTTTATTGTTGTTGATACGCACGAAAACTGTGTCTTCGGCGTTTAGGTTGATGTTGGCTTCTTCGCCGGATTGAAGTTTGGCAAAGATCGCATCTGCAATAGCATTGAATGTTTTTTGGGTCATTTCGATAAAATTCATATTACGCTCCAAATACTTCCATACCGCCAAACAGGCAGTACGGTGTTGTGTGACCCACGCGGATCACTTGATTTGGTTCGCCTTTACCGCAGAAAGGGGAGCCGTAAGTTTCACGATTTTCACTGACCGCTTTTAAAGAGTTCCAAAACTTCACAGTGGTGCCGCGATAGTTTGGATTTTTCAAAGTCTTAGTCAGTTTGCCGTTTTCAATAAGTTGTGCGTATTCGCAACCGAATTGGAATTTGTTGCGGTAGTCATCGATGGACCAGGATTTATTCGCATGCATGAATACGCCACGCTCAACCGAAGCGATCATATCTGAAAGCTTGGATGTGCCTGGCTCAAGATTGATATTCGCCATACGATCAATAGGAGCGCGATTCCAGCTGGATGAGCGAGAGTTCGCAACGCCCGGCAGGCTCAAACGAGCTTGAGATTCCAAAGAACCCAAACCACGCAACAAAACGCCGTCTTTGATCAAGTATTCCTTCGTCGCCTGAACACCCGCATCGTCAAAGGCATAAGAAGCCATCGCATCTGGAACTGTCGGATCGAAAGTTACATTCATTAATTTTGAACCGTATTGAAGTTTCCCGAAGTCATCAGGTTTTACAAAGCTCCAACCTGCATAGTTTCTTTCGTCACCTAAGATGCGATCGTACTCAAGGGGATGACCGATAGACTCATGCACTTGCAAAGTCATTTGGTCGGGAGCAATCAGTAAATCCAAAGTTTCAGAAGGACAGTTTTCGGCCGTCAATAATTCCAAAGCTTCCGTGCCGATGATTTTTGCGTTTTCCAAAATGGAAGCACGATCAAAAACCTCTGCACCAATTTGATTGCAACGAGCCAGACCGCCATTTTGAGAACGCTGTTGAACTTCACCGGCATCCATCGCTGTGGCGTTGAAGTCCGTGCTGACGATAGAAAACTTTTGGTGAACATCAGAACCATGAGTGCTGACCACAGAGAACTCTGATTCCACGATCATCGCCATCGCAATGCGATTGATGATCTTATCGGAAACTTTCATCGCGCGAGTCGCGTCGATGAAAAGATCTGAGATTTCTTTAGTAGAATAAGAATCCATCGCTTGCTTAACTGGCGAAGAATACTTGCCTTGGGCTACGGGTCTTTGCAAAACAGAAAAGTCATGAACTTTAAAAGCAGAAGCCTGACGAGCCATCAAAGCCGCTTTATCAAAAGCACGCTTCACACCGTCAGCCGTCAGATCGCTTGTACCCGCATAACCAAAATGCCCATTGACAAGAACCTCAACCATCAACCCATTATCAAAGCTGATATCGCTGCCTTCAAATTGCTCATTACGAATCACACGCCAAGTCGTCTTTTCAGAAACCAATCTTAGCTGAGCCCATTCAACGGAACCTTTTAGGTTGTTTAGCGTCTTATGCAAATCAAGCACGTTGTTCCTCTTTTCCATAGTAGAATTCGATACTTCTGATAGCGGAAGAGGGGATAAAACTCAATCTTTATGGGCAAACTTGTAAGGATTAGGGCTCAGCTGGCTTTTAGAGGTTTTGGGAGTTTAATTTTACTATTTTTTAGGCGCCATAGGTCCCGAGCTTTTTTGAAATTGCCAGGATTTTTCATTTTTTCCAAATGAAGACGCTTTTGGTCTCTGGTGCATCTTGACCCTGAATTATGAAGAAACTCAGCCAAATCGCACCGCCATTTTGAAACCAAAAACTGTGTCGCATGGAGAGGAGTGGGGATTGCAGAGGGCCGCTACACTCGGACAGTCCTCGCTCGTAATTGTCACCGCTTTTGAAGACAGTTCAGGGGCTCGATGATGTTCTCTCACTACGTTTGTTACTACAGAGCACTGCGGAACTCGCACGCGTCCCTCTGCACCCCCCACTCCTCTCCATGCGGTCCCAGAACTTCGGTGTCAAAGTGGCCAGAACGAGTTGGCAAGGAGATTGCTTTAGAGGAAAGGCAGAGTAAGTCCCGGAGTCATTAAGGCCGAGGGGGAAAGGAAAACCATGAGAATTCTTTTAGCACTTGGAACTACACTTTTGTTGTCATTTATCGCGAGCTGGGCACCAGCTTCTACGATGCCGGCGAAGCCTGCTTGTTCACTAAGCAGCGAAGGAATTTACAGTGGTTTGTGGGTAAAACATCGGATCACAGTAGGCGACCAAGTCGTCTATGGAGCTGATGATTTGGAAGCCATCTCCGCCGAACTTGGCAGCCTTCGTACTCAAGGTCTTTGCCGCTAAATAAAAAAGCCTGTCACTTGTGATCAGGTTTTTTTGCGACGTCTATTCATCCCATTTTATATCATGCGGTGAACATTCAAGTGTGGTTTGGAAAGTTTCTTTTATGACTCCTTCTCCTACCTCGGCGCCATAGTGCTTGAATGTGGTAGTAGTTTCTTTACGTGTCACTTTGTAGGTCAGTGAATAAATCGTCATGAGTCCTCGTCCGGCACGTAAAAGAGGAACTGTTGCAAGGTAAGTGTAATATTTGCTTTTCTTGCACAGCGAATAAACCGCATCCTTTGAGTCATAGTCAACTTTGTGCTTGTTTTTATCAAGAGGCTCGCAATGACCGTCTGTAATACCATATCCATCGTAGTTTATTGGCGTAATATTTAAGGTATATTGAAAGTCTTTAAACATGATTACGCTGTCGCTTTCGTATTCAGCAATATCCTTTGCGATGGCCCCGTTGAAGCAACTTTTTTTGCCACGAAGATCCTTTTCAAATTCATTCTTTAGCCAAACTTTAGTTTGCGCATCTTTGGATTTTCCGTTGACGTAGACTTCAAGAAACTTTCCGGAAACTTCATAATTGCGATCGTTAATTCCAGCCAATCCCAGGTATTCGTGAAGCAGCAAACTCATGGAACGACCTGATACCTCAATCAATTCCGTCGCGCAAAATTTAGGAGAAACATAGACGATCCTCTGGGAAGGAAAGTTCATGGCATCCTTCGCTTGTCCGTCCTTGACCAGATTCTCTTTGATATAGAATCGTGTCTTCTTCATCGTTGAAATGACTTTTTCCGGATCCCTAAAACCTGGGAAGATCTCCAAATACATGCTTTGACTCAACAACTCCATGAGTGTTGTCGTATTTTGAGTAATCGCAAGCGCGCAGGAGTTTCCTCCTCCGCCAGTGCGTGGTCCTTCAGTCGGTATGCGACTGTTTTCATCAAAAATTGTTTTAGTATCGAGAATCAGTACGGGATTTGCTGAATTCTTTGATTTTGCCGAATCGACAACTAAAGAAGCCGCAAAAGTAACGGATCCTTGAAAGATACAGCCAAGGATTGCTAATGATAGAAACTGTTTTGAATTCAGTCTGTAGTTCTTCATGGATAGTTCCTTTATTCCCAACTGTCATCTATCTGCAGGGGTTTGCAGGAGAAAGATAACTGTGAAGTGGTGCTGACTACCTCCGGCCATCCGTCTGGAAATAGGGGAGATGGAGGTCCTTTAATTATCGTTTCAAATTCTTCTGTTCTCGATACCTTGAAATATAAATTTGCCGTCTCGTCGGTTGCTTTTCTGCGCCAATGAAATGCGATAACCCCCAACCAAACACTGGCGTCCGTTGCGTGGCATTTTCTGTAAGCGGCTTTTTTTTCGTTTTCAGTCTCTTTACGATTTTTATCAAGAAGAGTAGGGCAATATCGGAATGTAATAACAGGTTCAGATGCGCCGAGCTGCTGAACTTGGACGTCGGGTGTATTCACATATCTGGAGTCTTCGTCGATTTGCTTCTGAATTAAACCACCAAAGCAGCTTTTTTTTCCACTGACTTCTTTCTTTAGCTCATTGCTTAGATAGGCTTGGACTTCTGCGCCTTTGACTGACGTGGCGGCATAGATTTCCAAAAACTTTCCGGACAACTGATACTTCTGGTCATCGATTCCTGCTAAGCCCAAATACTCATGCAATAGTAAACTCATAGATCGGCCTGAAAGTTCCACCAGTTCTGTCGCGCAGAAATTAGGAGTGATCAGGATTTTTCCTTCCTTAGGAAAGTTCATGGCGTCTTTTTTTTGATTGTCTTTAACCAGTCCGTCTTGAATATAAAACCGAGCTTTTTTGATCACAGGAATTAGTTTATCAACGTCGATAATTCCATAAAAAGAGTCTCGTTCCAGAAGAGTGACCAAACTTTTAGTATTTTGAGTGATCGCCAGGGCGCAGGAATTGCCTCCACCTCCGGTTCGGGGACCTTCGATAGGTCGGCTGTTTGTATCATCAAAAATAATTTTGTTGTCCAAAATCAAAGATGGACCCGCCGGATTTGAAGCCGCCGGGTTTCGCTGAGTCGTCGCACAAGCAACTGTACTTTGAAGGGCACCAAGTAAAAACACCAAAGTGATGTACAAGCTTTTTACAGTCTTATTCGATTTAGTCATGATAGGCCCTTTTTCTTGTTCGGGTTCATGTAAAGCAAGTTCCATGCTTAGTTTTTGCTCCTTTGGCCATTCTTAAGATTCAGATCTGTGACTTGGAATTGGCTGTCGTTGATCTCCACAGTCAACTTTCCATCTTTGGTTTTGAAAGTATAAGGCATCACGAGAGTCCCTAGGCAGGCCGCATTTTCCTGACCATAATCATGGCCGATACGAGTGGCAATTCCTTGGTCTTCGAGTTCTAAACTGCGCAAGGCACGAGCGAGCGCAGGACTGCCTTCTGTCGCTGCTTTGCAAAGACTGTCTTTGCGACCATATGCAATTTCTTGCAGAGCCTTCGCCAGACTCACGGTGGATCCTCCAGCGAAAGCGTGCAAGGATAAAAGGATTGTTGCGATGAGAAGCATTGTTTTCATATTTTTTTCCAGGAAAATTTAATTTGTTAAGGTAATGGAATCGGTAAATCAGAATTTGAATTTGGACTGCAGCTTTCCTGCAGCATATTTAGGGCCGCTGTTGAACCTTTCAATGAGAAGTTCATTGTTTCTAATTTTACTTCTTTGCCATCGGGTTTTACCGCGACCAGAGTCATGCTGACTTGCGATCCCTTTTTTAAATCAGTGATGCTTATTGGCAATATTTGAGATGGAGTGATATAGCGATTGTCAGCTACTGACCAAGCAGACATCAGCATCGGACCGCTGTCGACTTTATCATTCACTTTCAATGTTGATTTGGCATAAAGAACTGCGCCTTGCGCGGCAAGGTGGGATTTCTCGGTCAAACGAATCGCCCAGTTTATCTGCTCTGATTTGGCATTGCAGCTAGCGACAAGTGTTGCGCCAGAGTTGTCATCAATCTGCGAAGCTATATATCGAACTTGGTTACTGTCTGCGTATTCTCTGAACGACCAGTCGGTTGATGGAGGAGTTTTACTTGAGTTCAACTTTTTTAAAACGACGGTAGTGTCAGGCTCTAATTTACTATAGTAATCTAAGACTATTGTGTCGTTGTCGAGGAATGTAATAGAAATTTTCGTATATAGTAAAATGCTAGTGCAACGTACTCCATTGCACGTAAATCTCGATTCAGTGATAGTCTGTCTGTATTCGCCCCATCCGGATCCAGACGCATAAATTATAAACCCAGAATTTCCATCAGCTTTGAGAATGGCGCGTCTTCCGTCGCCATCGTTATATTCCCCAAGTCCATTTCTCCAATCGGTAGCATGGGAAATTGAAGAGACAAGTAAGGCAAAAATCAAAGAAATCGTTTTCATATGCATCTTCTAACTTCGACCCTAAAGTCCTCTGAGAGCCGTTGGAGTGATTATAAAGGTTCCGTCTTGGATCTCGATCGTCAGTTTTCCGTCTTTGGTTTTGAAGGCATAAGGCATGAGGATAAGGCCAGAGCAGTAGCCTTCCATCATTCCGTTAACGCTATATAGAGGAATACGAACGCCTATGCCATAGTCGGACAGATTTAGTTTTGTTAAAGCTTTGGCCAGTGCAGGATAGCCTTTGGTTGCCTTTGTGCAGTATTGTTCTGCTTTGCGACCGTTAGCAATTTCTTTAAAAGCATTTTTTTTGAGCACGGTGCCTAAGCTCAAGGAGGCTATTGAAGGTGTTAGTTTAAAATCCATGCTGTCTTCGTATTCATCGGCTACAACTTGTTGGACTATGATGACTTCTGGAAGGACTTGAACTTTCAATTTTCCATCTTTGGATTTAAACCAGTAAGGCATGACTCGAGTGCCGGTACAGTCTTCGTTATTATGTCCGATACGAACAGCCAAACCAACTTCGTTTAGATCCAGTTTTTTTAAAGCTTGAGCTAAGGCGGGCTGGGCATCCATATCGCCGGAGCATTTGTCATTTTTAATGCCGTTGGTAAGCTCATCAATAGCCTGATCAAGGCCGACGGAACCTCCGGCAAAAACATTCATGGAAATAAGTAGTGTCGAAATCAGAACAAGTGTTTTCATATATTTCTCCTCGGGTCGGGAAACTATCCGCTTCTGGGTGAATAGGAAATATAGACGTTATTAATTAATTACCACTTTGTTCAGTTTTACTTTACAAGTGTGAAGTAATTCCATATGTTCGGGGAATGGCAACTGTCTATGACTATAAATCCTATAAAGTGTTCTTAAGTGATCTGTGCGGTTCAGAGCGTGGGCTTCTGACTCGCTTGGCAGAGGCTGGGGATTGCCAGAAGTCGTACTTGTCAGCTTGTTTGAATGGTAAGAATCAGCTAACCCTGGATCAGGTATTTGGGATGTCTGAATACTTGGGGATGACCGATACCGAGCAAGAGTATTTATTTCTACTGGTGGAAAAAGAAAAAGCCAATACGCCGAAGCTCCGTAAGAAGCTGGAAGACAAACTTCGTGATCTTTCTCGCGATGCCTATCGTCTTAAAAATCTCGAGCAAGAATCCCAGGTCATTTCTGGTAACGATTCGGGCGTTGGTACTTACTATTCCAATTGGATGCTGACGGCGATTCACACGTTGAGCTCCGTTCAGAAATTTCAAACAGCCGAACAAATTGGAAAACGCCTGGGCTTGTCCACAGCTGTGGCGCAGAATTTTTTAAATCAATTACAAGCCTTGGAGTTCGTCAAGAAAGAGGGCAGTCGTTATAAATGGGGCTCGGGAAATATCCATTTGGCCGACGACAGTTCCTGGATTTCAAATCATCATCTGAACTGGCGTCTGCGTGCTATCGATAACACTCAAAAGAACGATCGAACAGCAACACACTATACCGCCATTCAATCCATGTCGGAGGACGATTTTGAGGTCTTGAAAAAGAAGATCGCCAACTTCATCAAAGAGTTCAACAAAGTCTCAGACCCCTCCACTCCGGAAGAGGCCTTTTGCTTTAATATCGACTTTTTTAAAGTCTAATTACTTTTTAGAGATCACGCAGAAAGAGGGCAACGAATCAGCACCTTGTCTGGGGCAGCTCCCATGAGCTTGGAATCCGCGGCAGATGATGTTTTCAAGCTCATAAGTTTCAACGCAAATAGTAGCATCGCGTTTGGCGCCCTTATTCCAGATTTTAGTCATCAGTTCATCGGCCGCAGAACCTACGATAGTAATCGACCCATCGTCATTAATATAAGTTTGATCTTTGACGGTGTTTTTCAGGTTCTCGTCCATGGCCTCGCGCACTTCTCCTTCATAGGAGTTGTAGATATCAAGAAATTTGCCAGAGATTCTGTAATCTGTGTCGTCATAATCAGCTAAGCCCAAGTACTCATGAAATAGCAAGCTCATGGCTTTGCCGCTCACTTTAGACAAAGTGCCAGCGCAAACTTGATTTGAAACAATGATTTTTCTTTCTGCCGGAAAATTCAGGGCGTCTTTGTTTTGCCCGTCCTTGATGATTACGTCTTGCATATAAAAACGAGTGCTGTCGATCACTTTTTCAAGTTCTTCCAAATCGACGAGTCCATTAAAACGATCCGATTTTAAATAGCTGACCAACTTTTTGGTGTTTGCCTGAATCGCCATTGCGCAGGAGTTACCACCGCCAACCGTGCGTGGGCCACTTGGTTTGCCGTTAATTTCTCTGTTGTCCAGAATAGGCAACGCAGAGCTTGAAGGCTTAGGGTCGGCCTTTTTCACAATCCCTGATTTCGGAGCGCCGGTTCCAGCCGCTACTGCCACAGAAGTCGAGAACGGCACCAAAATGCCAACCAGCGCCGCGTACATGTAAAATCGTTTTACAGCCATAAGCAATGTATTCATATAGAACCTCGATTCAGAGTAATGGGAGTCTGGGGAGCAAAGACTGTGCTCAAAAATCTGCTCCTGACGCACTCTTGCTACCAAAAGTGTGTCCGTACCTTTAATCTGCGGGGACTTTGGATAGAAATACTTTTTTAAACCAACATTGGAAGTCTTATCCTGCGATGCCGGCTGATGCGAAGGCTGCGGGGCGTATTTATCGAATTGAGCGGGAAGAAGGTGGTTTGGAAATCACTTTGATTCGCGATCAACAGCAGCAAATCATTTCGTTCGATAAAGCTCCTTCGCAATCGGAGTTTTTGATCGAGGGCGATATCGTGGCCGCAGTTTCGGCGACGGAATTGATTTTGCTCGCACCGAACAAGTCTTCCTTACCAAATCGTATCTATAACAAAGACATTCTGGAAAAATGGAATCGTTATGTCGAAGAAATCCGTCATTTTTTCCGCCGCAAAGAATTTCTGGAAATAAAAACGCCTTCGTTGGTCGTGTGCCCCGGGACTGAACCGTCCTTGGATATATTCTCGACAGAGTTGCAAGTCGGCTCTCGTAAAGAAAAACTGTTTCTACCTACCAGTCCCGAACTGCATTTAAAAAAAGCTTTGGCTTTGGGAGCAGAGAAGATTTTTGAAATCGCTCCTTGTTTCCGTAATGGCGAAGTCACAGAACGCCATCAGCCCGAGTTTTTCATGCTGGAGTGGTATCGCGCCTATGATAATTTGCAAACGATCAAGCAAGACGTAATCGATTTAGTTCTGCACCTGGTGAAAGTTTTGAAATTCCAACCACCTCGTCAGATTCTTACCTATTCGGTGCCGGAGTTGTTCAAAATTCATTGTGATTTTGAGCTGACACCGGAAACCACCAAGACCGAGTTGAAAGCACTGGCCGACAAACTTAAGGTCGATGTTCACAGTGCGGAAAGTATCGACGATTATTTCTTTCTGATCTTCATGGAGAAAATCGAGTCGCAACTGCACGGCGAAGATTTGATTTTTGTTGAAAAGTATCCGCCTTACCAAGCGGCGTTGGCACGTCTGACCAAGGACGGCTGGGGAGATCGCTTTGAAGCCTATTGGAAGGGCCTTGAGCTTTGCAATGCCTTCCACGAGCTCAATGATCCGCAAATCCAAAGACAGCGCTCCGAGGAAGACCTGCAGAAAAAGCTGGAGGCCCATAAGGAAATGATCTCCCTGGATCAGGAATTCTTCCAATGCCTGGATGCGGGCCTCCCACCTAGTGGTGGAATCGCCCTGGGAGTCGAACGTCTGTTCATGGCGCTTCATGGAATTCAGAGAATTTCTGAGTTATCCGTTTTTCCAAAATAAAAAAAAGCAACGATGTGAGTCGTTGCTTTTCAGAAGATCTATAAAATTTCATTCGCTTCTTGAAACAAGTTTTCACAGTCCGCATCTTCCCGTGATTGCTGACAGCTGGCAATTTTCTTGAGTTTGTTCTCGTAAAGTTCCAAACCGATCTGAATGTCCAAAAGCCTTTTGGCCTGCATACTCCCCTTCGGATCGATATTTGGCTGTGCTGTTGGCAGTGGGGACGGTCCATCTCCACCACCAGCACACCCACTAAGAAGCGCCAGCAATACGCCGCTGGCCATTAGATACTTGAGCTTCGAGTACTTCATGGGAAAACCTATTTTCCGTCTCGGATTCGATTGCGTTCTTGTTCAATAAAGGCCCCGATTTTGATATCAATGCAATAGCGACCATACTTCCAATACATAGACATATATTTGTTCAACTTATCTACAACCTCAGCCTTTTGTTTTGAATTCAGATCTGACATTGAGGACTCGCCGTACTTTTTCTGCAAGTCTTGCTCGGACCAAGCCAAAGATCCGTCACTGGACGTAACGATATTAAGGCCGGTATTTTTAAGAGCATCAGGCATATAAGCCACGCAGTTCAAGGTGCCATTCACTTTGGCGCGAATGATCTCAAGAGCATCAATACGAGCGCTGCCGCCAATGAAAGCAGCATGTGCCTTATCACCGTTTTCCATAGTTTGTTGAATCTCGCTTCGCTGTAGAAGTTCTTCTATGCTGTTTACATTTTGCGCGTCTAATTGAAGCACTTCTGCAAGCTGTTTCCATCTGGTGACATTTAGTTCAAAGGCTTCTTTTTTCATACCGGCAAAATAAGGTGATTCTGCGACATTATAACGATAGGTCAATGGCTGATCGCCGGCGATCGTAACATCGAAACCCAGCTTGAATAGTTGTTCGTTCGATTTGCCAATATTGATCAGCAAAGACTCTTTTGTTAAGGATGACACCTTTTTCTGCAAGTCTTTGATTGTTTTTTTTGTGTCTTCGGCAGAGGCTTTGCTCTGGCTTTCACTGAGCTCTGTATAGGTTCGAGACAGGGCCACGATAGCTTTCTCCAATATGTGGGGTGAAGTCGTTTGGGCACTTGCCTGGCTCTGAATCGCCATGCCGATGATAAATACATAAATTGATTTCATAAATTCCTCGCTATTTTAGGCACGGATTGTTGATTTTTATTTCCGGGTTTGTTTTTGCAAACTTTCGGAGGCATTTCACTTGGTTTGAATCAAGGATCGATTGAATTTTTGGAATAATGTCCTGAAGTCCTTCGACCGTAAATTCTTGTTGGATTTTCGTTTCTACTACTCGCGTGGTGGTGATTTCGTCCTGATATGTGTCTTTATATTCTTTTGTAAACTTACCAGGTGTCACTACTGTCAAGTCGCCAAGTGATTTCTTGGATGTCTCCTGAAATGTCGACATCAAGAACTTGCTGAAAAGTTCATAATACGCCTGTGTCACTTTGTACTCGGGTACGTCAGCGGCACTATGAATTTCAATCTTAACCAAGGACTTAAGATTCATGTCTTGAAAAACTTGAATCACTCGGGGTATTTGATCGCAGCTATGTTGTGTCCGACAACCCAACTTCACACCAAAGGCACCAAACAGGCAGGTCTCTTTTTCATAGCAGACCTGCTCGGTATAATGCTTCTCTGCAAAGTTCGAAAGTGCATCGTGACCCACTGTCAGTTTTATTTCAACTTCAGGCTCGAGATTATAAGTCAGTATATTTGCGCTAAGTATTGCTCGGCGCAGTTTTTCTTTGATCTCCTCAATGTTCGAATTGATGGCTGAAATCTCAAACTTCGCATCAATAGCCTGTTCTCCGGTCCATTTTGCCGAAACGAACATAAGATTATCTGAGTTCTGAATGGAACCAGTGATGACTTTTAAAAGAGCAGGATAAGGTTCCACAATCGAAGGAATGCTTTTGCAATTCTCATTTTTCTGAGACAATTGCTCAATTTGCATTTTCAAATTGTCGGTCGTCTCCGTTACAACAGGCACCAGACGGAAGTTTAAAAGGATCTTTGGAGTTACATAAGTCTCCGCACCTGACTCATAGGCTTCATTTGTGAATAGGATGGGACTTTTTTCCAGAGAAATTTTGAATTTTCCCGGTGATGTATAGACCTTCTGACAATCTTTTGAGATTGTCAGAAAGGTGGGGTTAATGCTGCCGATTTCTTGAATTTCAAGACTTTCAGTTGCATGAGCCAAACTGGCTAGAAAAGAAAATATCAATATGCTGATCGATTTCATTTTACACCAAGGCACTGCTTATCAATTGGCATCGGCGTTGAAGTTCCAATATCATACATAGAAGACATTTTTCCGTAGCTGTCTTGAAAGCATCTTGTCAGTGGTGAATGAAGTCTGGAGAGATTCGCTCCCGTTAATTTTTCAGCATAGACCGGAACGGGGATACTCAATTTTCCGTCAAATCGGCGCAATAGTTCCGAAGTGTATTCGAAGCGAACGTTGCTTTTTCCATCGCGTCCCTCTTTAAGTTCAAAAGTCGCATCTGACAATTTGCTAATATCATAATTTGTGAGAATGAGATTGGTGTATAGTTGTTGTTCGATGAAGTCGGAAAGCTGCATTACGACGCATTTTCCTTTTTCATCGCAAGTTGTATACATGATTGGTTTGTCGTCAACAGTAAGTCTTGTATCTGAATGGTCAACTTTGATTCCCGTTTTTGATCCACCACCACGAAAGTTCGTAACAATTTTGGATACGCACGTTTTAATAGTTTCGGATACTCCAGGAGATAAACCGGGAATACTTGGGCCGCCAATCAGACCTGTGTCATATTGTTTTTGATCTGAATTGCAAAGTTGAACGACTTTGGATGTGAACTCTGCAGACATTTCGCCATTCAATACAAGCATAGAATGCACGGTTGCGAGAATACCTTGAACGTTCAGAAGAACGTGACCTAAATCGACAGGCCCGGACTGGGATTTATCTACGATATCAAGAATACGTCGTTCAGTTTCAGGATCTGAAGCATCCAACGTGTAAAGAACGCCGGTCGGGTTGGTGGGATCAAAATAAACATCGGAATTAGAAGAGTTTATCCCGAGGCGTAATTTACTAAAGAATTCATACTGCCTAGTCACTGCTCCTTTGCTTTCAGGTTGAACCAGGGCCGGCATCAGTAAGATCGATGCAGCTGTAATATTTTGATCTTTGCATTCCGCACGAGTGCTTAAATAGGAGACGATCGTCGCTTTGGTTTGCTCTAAATGTTGAGCCGTAATTTCGGGTGAACCGAACATATCCAACGAACTCAGTGCCACCTTTGCTTTTTGTTGTCCAATATCTGCTACAGTAACAGCGACGTCATGATAGACCGGGCCCGTCGCTAAATAGCGACCTGGAATGTATCTCCAAACGGTGCAGCTCTTGTGTTCTCTAAATGCAGTTACGACGGATTGTTTGCCGTCCTTGACTACGACGGTGTCATCAAGGCGCAGTTCGGCCGCGTTTGCGCTGACCCCTAATAAAAAACTTCCTAAGAGTGTGGTTAGAACCTTTTTCATATGATTGTCTCCTTTTTCAGAGAGTCGATTAGGCAAGGGCCGTGCCGGACTCAGATCAAATATATTGCTTTAAAAGCGGACAATTTCTTTTTCTTAGGATTTGGGTTCCAAATTCGAATAATTCCGGACATCCAAATTCAATTTAAATGATTTTGGCAGGTATTGGGGGTGGCATCGCCATTGCTCTTCGGACATATCGGATTCTTTTAATAAGGAGATTTTATGCGTTCGTTGTTGGCGTTCTTTATAATAATTGGTTTTTCACTGCACGCGAAAGCTTCGGCCTTGGCTTCTCTGTGGAACGGAGAACATATTAACTTATCCGGACAAATTCTTGTTCAGGATGCCGAACAGCCTTTGGACTTTTATGTCCTACCTTCAAAATATATTTTAAAAAGAGAATCCAAAATGGACCCTCAAACAGGCCAGCTGGTTAATACCGTCTGGTTCCAAAATCGCGTGGTCGATCAAGGGGGAGTTAAATATTCAGTCTATACATTTAAATTGGAATTGGATTCGCCGGGACGTATGGAGCTTTTACGTGCTGAAAATAAATTAAGAAGCATTACCAAAACTAAAGCTCGAATCAAAGGTCTTGCGCCAATCTGTGGAGTGGCCCTTGGATCTAACTTTGCGAGCTTCGCAACTCCTACACCACAGGTTGATCCAGAAGCGACATTGATTTCTTACTCCATTAAATCGACTGAAGCGGATCAATGTAAGTCTGTATTAGGAACGTCAGATTTTGCAATTGAAATCAAAGTGCCGATGTCCAGAGAGCCTGAGGTCGCTTCGCAATTGATCTCGATGACAGGTCTTGTTTTGCCAGCGTTAGAGCTGGTTCACCCTTACAAAATTAAAAACTCGATTGTTATGACATTCAACCCTGTTGTTCTGTTCGAGCAAATGCAAACAAATGTGGGGCTGACCGGAACTTGGAAGTTCATCACTGCAAGCGTTCAATCTAATTCAACGAAAATGATGAAGTCATTGGAACTTACCGGAGGCTTAACTGTTAACTGGGAAGGTGCCGATCAGGCAATCCGTGACATATTTATTAATAAAGCCATCGAATTT
The DNA here is from genome assembly GCA_039594295.1 of Bdellovibrio sp. Classification (GTDB taxonomy): domain Bacteria; phylum Bdellovibrionota; class Bdellovibrionia; order Bdellovibrionales; family Bdellovibrionaceae; genus Bdellovibrio. Next base: position 12,525 of record JBCNNR010000014.1, on the reverse strand, counting down.
TTAAGTCAATCGTACTTGAAATACAGTCAAACATCCCAAAAAGATCTGAATAGTAAGCCTGAGACTGTGGCAGATAAAAATCAGTCGGTCAGTACTTCGTTGTTCAGAGTGGATATGGCAATGACCAAAGAGGCCGCAACTATAAAAGAAAAAATTTCTTTGGATTTCTCTAGTGTTACATATGGGACGGTTAAGTCTCAGGCGCAAATAGAAATTTCAAACATCACCTCAGACCAGTTGGATCCTGAAGTAAGAAAGTTGTTGGGTGAATAGCATGAAATGGCTCTTTTTCATCCCGACGATGTTTCTTCTGACTTCATGTTACGTTGATACGACTTATCTTAAATCTGAATATGAAAGACTTTGTCCCGAAGCCAAGCAAGTTCCTTTTGAACAGGTTAAGGCTATGAATACTTGCAATGGCATGTTGATGCAGTTTGCGATCGTGCGTATGAACGATCCAAAGATTAATCAAAATGCTGAAGATATCACCGGCTATTTTGCCGACGCAGGTATTGACTTCAATACCTTGCAGGCAAATACGGGTCGAAATGCTCTGATGTTTGCGATCGAAAGTAAAAACCAGGAGTTTTCTAAAGCCTATCTTCGTTACTCCAAAATTAATACAGTGGATCCGTCAGGAAACACGATGTTGCATTACCTAGCAATGACGAATTGGTGGGATTATAAACCATTCTTGGAAAATGCTCAGGCCATTGCTAACAATAGAAATGCTTTTGGTAAATCGGCTGCCCAAATCGCCTTTGAAAACAGGAACTATTCGCTGGTGTGGGGGCTAGTGGCTTTGGGAGCGGACCTCAATTTCTTGGCGGGGACATCTGGAAATTTGCCGATAGAGTTTTTGTTTATTCCGCAAATTGACTTGGCTCCAAAGGCTTTGGACGATTTTGGGGGTGCAGTCCTTCAAACCTTCAACAGTTACGGTCTAATTCACTATGCTATTAAAAATGATCTATCTCGTTTGTTTAATTATTTGATCGCGCGCAAAGTGCCTCTGAACACAAGTTCCAGTGAAGGTTCTCCTCTTGTCATGGCAATTAAATATGGCCGTAAATTTATGGTGTCCACGCTCAGTGAGATAGATGAAGCCGTTCAAGCGCCGGGCGCGTTGGAATTTGCTGTGGGGTCTGAGTATAGCCATATCGTACCGCAAATGCTTACCCATGGTGCAAAGGCTAGATCCTCATATGAATTGATGGCAAGTGATTGTAAAGACAATATTTGCCAAGATATCGGTAGCTGGGCCTCTGACATTACTCAACGTAAAGACAAATGGAATGAAAATTCCTTTGTGATGCAATTGATCTATGCTGTGTATCGCCACCAAGGGGCGACACAGATTCAATGGGATTTTGCGAAAAGACTTTTGGCTGATCAGCTTAAGGCTCCGAGCGATATCGGATTTGAAAATTGGGCAAAACAAAACGTCGCACACTTTTACTTTTACATGGCACCTCTTGAAGATTCCGGCAGCTCAGCGGGTCTTTTTTCAGACCAATTTGATCTGGTTCTCTCGATTTCAAAGAAAAATGGTTTATTAGATAAGCAGGATATCTTTGGCATGACTCCGTTGCATTATTGGTTGGCAAACCGTGATCGTAGTTCAGTGAAAGGCATGGGGGCCCAATCTAAGTCTACCAGTCAGCTGAAGGCGCTTTTGCAAAATACTCAAAATGTGACGGCACTAAATCTTAATAATGAATCAATTGTGAGTATCGCTGTTAAGACGGGTAACAAAAACTTCGTGAAGACAGTTGTTGGTCACAGCAAAGACATGAAGAAGCTGATCTCTTTGCCCGATGCATTTGGTAACAGCCCTTTGCAATTGGCGCAAAAACTGAACTACCGAGAAGTTTATGAATATCTTAAAGATCAGATTTAGATTTCAACAACTCGGACTGATTTTGGCGACAGCACTGCTGCTTGTTTCAAACGCTCATGCGGAGAGTTCTGAAGCCTGCAGTGTCTCTGCCCCGGATTTATTGAATATCGCAGGCGGTGAGGCGTGGACTGTCGACACGGTCAAGTTAGCCGCCAAGACTCTCGTCGTTGGTGGTCAGGTCAGAACTGTGAATCCTTGTCTTAAAGAGAAATCATTCGCAGTGGATATCGACAAAAATTCCACGAAGGCACTTTACTCGGGAGTGGCGACCGGGGATGTTTTATTTGCAGCCACGTCGATTCAGGACAATCGGTTTCAGATTATCTTGAGTGGGCCCGCCACTGTTTTATCGAAGCTCTATTCCCAATGGAATGAGAACCGCACGTTTGAGCCGTATATCAGGTCGAAAATTCTTTTTCGATTTGTGACGGTATATACAGCCTCCTTTGAGGTGGCCGCCGCATCGACATTACGCTCGCTTGCGGGAAATCCTAAATGCACACCGGGAAGACGCGGCATTATGTTGTGCCCGGAATACAAGGGACAACCATACCAAAGTATTCCCGAATGTCTGATGGAGAAGTCTTTCAGTGAGGCTTATATTGGAAGTTTTGATTCCAATGACCGATTTATTTTACCGAATGACTTAGGCGTTGCTGTTAAGTCAGTGGCGACGAATAGATGCTCTTTTAAAAATACGACTGGACCCTGGCTGCATTCGGTAGCAAATGAGATTTTTGCTCAACGGCCAGAAAATGGGACGGATATGACGGTTTCAAATCTTGCGGAGATCACAATTCCAGTGGGGATTTTATGGTAGCAAGGATCTCTTTTGTAATGATGGCTGTATTTATTTGCGGTGTTTCTTTCGCGGCGACTAAGTTATCAGGGCAAGGCATCTCGGACCTGGATTTGAATTCTCTTTCGGGACACGTGGATTTAAGTTTTTCCAAGATAGACCGCCTGATCGGAGATCGCAGTGGAGTGACTTCGATCATGGCTTTTCGCATGAGATCTGGGACGGCTAGAATCAGTAATTTGAATCTTTCAGTTGCTGACTTTTCCTCGGTGGTCATGCCGAATGCACAACTTAGAAATTTGAATTTGGCAAAAGCATTGTTTCGCGATGCCAATTTAAACAATGCCTATTTGGATGGTAAGGTCAGTAATTGCAGTTTTGATAAAGCGGATTTGCGTGGAGCGAATCTTAAAAATGTGACATTTTCGAACTGCACATTTTGGGGAGCTCTATTTAACAATGCCACTCAGCTTCCTTTTGATCCCATGGCTGAGACTGAAAAAGGGATGATTTATGTTCCTTGAACTCTTTTCTTCTGTCGCCATTGCAGCTTGTTTGACGAAATCAGTGGAAGCATCAAAGTTTATCAGTGACGTTGGGAATCGCCAATGCTTGCAGTCTTCATACGGAACTGTTCAGGGGCAGGCGGTTAAGGCAGTCTGGGCAAATCTGGAGATGAACAGCTCTGTCGTGGTGGAGACATCACTGAGTAATTTTAATTGGAGCAATTCTTCATTGGTCGATTCCTATGTTAAGACCAGCTCTTTTGAAAAAGTGGAATGGAATAACGTCACAGTTAAAAGTACGGATCTTTTTCAAAACAAGCTGAACCAAGCCAAAGCGGTGGACATGACGCTCAGTCAGTCTCAATTGGACAAATCGACGATTGTGGAGACTTCGTGGAGTAACTTGTCTGTTTTAAACAGCAAATTTTATCGTTCTGTTTTACAAAAATTTGTGATGGCGGCCGGAAATTTTACGGGAAGTCTTTTTCATTCCATTAAGGGGAGTAACCTGGATTTTACCGCGACGGCGTTCTCTCAAATCAAGTTGAGTGCTTCGACGCTTTTGGATGTGAAACTAAAAAATGTCCAACTTGAGGATATCGAAATTTCAGAGAGTGGTTTGAGCTCTTTGACTTTGGCAAAGGGAACATTGACCACGGCCAAAATCACAAATAGCAGTTTTGATCTTTTAAGAATCGACAATCTGACGGCGAGAGCCCTGGAGATTTCGGGAGTGAATATCTTGAATGTCGAGTTGAATAATTCGCAGTTATTCAGTTCAAAACTGAACGATTTGCATATATCGATGTTCAAGATGCGCGATGGCGCTGTTGCCGGCGTTAAGTTCGACAGGGTTGCCATTGAAAATGGCGTCTTTGAAAGAGTGAAGTTTGATAATGTGGATTTGTCTTGGGTGGGAGTGAACTCGAGCATCCAGTTTATTGATTGCACTTATACGACGAAAACAATTTTGCCATTTTCAAAAGAGCAGGCGGCTCAATTGGGACTTAGACCGCTATAGGGTACAAAATGAAAAAGGGACCGTGAGGTCCCTTTTTTATTCATATTTTAGAGTGAAATTACTCTTTGCCGCCGTTGATGTCTTCTTTAAGTTCTTTACCGACTTTGAAGAATGGCAGTTTCTTTTCTTCGACGTTGATGATTTCGCCCGTGCGAGGATTGCGGCCTTTATAGGCACCATATTGACGATTCACGAAGGAACCAAAACCACGGATTTCGATACGGTCATCACGCATCAAAGCTTCAACCATAGAATCGAAAATTGTATTCACAACGGTCTCTGCTTTCACTCTTGTGATGCCAGCTTTTTCAGAGATCAAATTAATCAAATCCGCTTTAGTCATCGTCCAGATCCTCTAGAACATAAAGTATTGATAACACTCCTGATTATACAGAAGGCTTGGGGGCTGACTACCACTTTTCAATGATTTAACTCATTGCTTCTTATAACTTCCGGTGCTGAGCAGGATTTTACGGTAGGCATCAATGACGGCCTGGACCATTTTGCCCGTATCGAACAGGTCCATGACGCGCTGGCGCGCTCTTTCGCCGATCTCATCCGCGGGCATTGTTCCGGAAAAGATCTCCACCAAAAGGTTTGAGATCGAATCTACGTCAGCTGGGCGAAGTAAAAACCCATCGCGGCCATCTTCGATGATGTTGGCGATCGGGGAAACCTCGGAGCCCATCACGACTTTCTTTTGTGCCATGGCTTCCAAAGTGGACGGTTCAAAACCGGTACTGCGGGAGCCCATATTGATAAAGACGTCCCCTAAGACAATATAATCTTCCAATTCAGAAGCAGGCACCGCGCCGGCTAAGATCACGCGGTTGCCTAAAGCCAGGTTCAAAACCTGATATTCAACTTCTTTAAATTTCGGTCCATTGCCAACCACGATCAAATAGCTGTTCGGTTTTTTGATCGCGACTTTTTCAAAAGCTTGCAGCAGTGGCAACATCTCCTGGGCATCGGTCATGTCGTTGATGGTGACGGCGATGTGGGAGTTCTCTGGCAAATTCAATTTGTTTCGGAGCTCCAAAGATTGCTCTTTAGGAGTTAAATCCCCCAGATCAATTCCATACGGTACAGTGTAGGTGTGATAGTCCGGATAAAGATAATATCTTTCCAGAATAATCTTTTGCTGGGGATTGGTCACAAAAATGCCGTCAGCCGTCGACAGAAGCTGACGATCACCACCGTAATAAGTTGTTAAAAACTTATAAGCCGTCGCCAGGCCTGTAGTCAGAATGCTTGGCAAAGTTTCCTGTTTCATCGCTAGGATCGCAAACAACTGCGACATTTGTGTGGCTTCCACGTCGTAAGCCATTGCGACGTTCAGATCTTTTTTGCGATTGCCAATGCGGTAACCTGATTTATCAATCGAGTGCACGATGTGAAACGGAGTTTCGCGGTGAAGCTGCATGAACTTTTGGCGAACGGCCATTTGAAATCGCAAATGTGCCAGATTTTTTTCGCCTTCATTTAGGTAAAAAACGCGCACACCATCGCGGGTCACTTCAGGTTTTTTTAATGGGGAGTTCGCGGAAATAACTGTGACCTTATGACCTTCGCGGGCCAGGCCGCGGGCGATCGGCCACAAGAATCCATGATCAGTTGCCCGACTAAGAATCGGAAAACGATGCGAGGTCAGGCAAATGTTAAGAGTCTCTGGCAGAGAGGCTTTTTTCGCGAACATGAATTAAGATTAAAAGACTATCTTGCAGAAGCCAAGGCCCGATTGTACAGGCGGTTTAATTCATTCATGGACGAATCCACGATGTGGCTGCTTTGTGCCCAGTCTTCAGAGAGGGTTTCTGGTAATGAGAAGTTAGGACGTTCCAAAAGTTTGAGCAAATCCTTGTGCAGGCTGTGGGCATTTAAGACCCAGCAATTGACTGTGTTTTTCCAAAGATCGGCATGTACGCTGGTTTGCTTGGAGTCCAAGATCAAAGTCGATTGGGCCTGAATGGCGCGCATATAATACTCTGTCATTTCCACCGGAGTGAATTGCTGGCCAGCCATGACAAAGGCTTCTGATTTTTCCAACAGAATACGGGATAGATAAGGAGATATTTCACCAGTCACGACCCAGTGATCGCCGCAACCATTTTTATCCATCCAACTTGCGAACTGTTTTCTTTCACGCAAAGACCAGTGTGCATAGCTGCCCCACAAAACCACTTTGTGTCTGCGCGCGAGCATTTTTAGACGGGCAAAGCGATCGGACTCGGGATTGAATCGGCCTTCGCGGAAAGGCATGATGAAAAATTCCTGCCCCTGCAAATTTGCAAGCAATGAAGCTTCGTCTTCGTCCAAAACTCCCAAATGGCGCGGTTGATTTTTAAAATCCAAAGCGGGTGGTAAAATTCCCCGACCCTGTTTGGTCGAGCGCACATTCAAGCCACGCAATTGAGCCAAAGATTCCACAGTCGGGAAGGTGATGATGTCACTTTCTTCGACTAGGTAGCGTACTGGATTGGTTTTTTTCAAGCCCCGTTTAATGTGCAATAAAGATGTCGTTAGCACACAATTGGGGTGAGATTTTGCAAACGTCGACAAAATCACTTGGGCCGCGTTCATGCGATCGTCATCCAAAATCAAGTGAAGGATGTGTGGCTGCATTCCGAAAAGACCGGGAATGATTTTGAGTCCTTCCAGGACCGACCACTTTTTAAAGTAGGCCATATATTCAATGCCGTTGGTGTTTTCAGGTGGGACGTCGCCATGACTGGTTAATACTGTCACCTCATGTTGTTGGGAGCGTAAGCTTTGAGCCAACTGCCATGTGGTGCTTTGAGTTTTCGTACTAACAAGGATTATTTTGGCCATTCAAGTCCCAGGGCTTTGTAGATTCTGTTCAGAATCTTACGATTCGCTTCGGGGATATTACGGTGTTTAAGTTCTTCCGGATGTATCCACTCAAGCATCATGTGATGTTTGGCGCGAGGTTCGCCTTTCCAATATAGGATTTCATAAAACAATATGAGAATCCCTACATCTCCATAGGAATGAGTGCAGGCTAGTTTAAGGTCGCCGACTTCAGCCTGAATACCAAGCTCCTCGTCGAGCTCACGCGCCAAAGCTTGCTCTGGTGTCTCACCACTTTCGATTTTTCCACCAGGAAATTCCCATTGCCCAGCTAAGGAGTTGTTTTCGGGGCGTTGGCCGACCAAGATCTTTCCATCTTTGCGCAGAAAGCCTGCAACAACAGGAATCCAATGACCCTTGCGGATTTTTGGTTTTCTTGGTTTTAACTCAACACTATCTTCCGACATTTTTCCTTCTTGCTGCCACATCATGGAAAAAGCTTGGTCCATGAAACACGAGTGCAGAGTAAATTTGAACAAGATCTGCGCCCATTTGCAATCTTTCAAAGACATCTTCAGGAGATAGGACCCCTCCTGCGCTGACTAAGAGCATTCCATGACGCTTTTTGCCTAAAGTTTGAACAGCAATTTGTAGTGCGCGTTGTGAAAGATCCTTGAGTGGAGCCCCTGAAAGGCCGCCTTCTTGAGGAAAATGGCAACCTGGAGGTCTCGATAAAGTTGTGTTTGTTAGCACGAATCCATCAACGCCGATTTCTTGGCAGTTGGATACGGCTTCAGCCAGGCCTTCCTCGCCCATATCAGGGCTGAGCTTGACCAATACCGGAGTCGGTTCGAAGTGTGAAACGCGATCTAAAATCGGTTTCAACAAGGCGCCGAGATTTTCTTTTTTCTGAAGTTCGCGAAGTCCCGCCGTATTGGGGCTTGAGATATTCACCACAAAAGCATCGGCCCAGGGGCGAAGCTTATCGACAAGTTCCAAATAGTCATTCACCGCCAGGTGGTTTGGAGTTTGGCGATTTTTTCCAATGTTCACAAATACCGGAGTTCTAAAGTTCGGAGCGTACGAGGCGAGGTTATAAAAAACTTCATCGGCACCGTGGCTGGGGAAGCCCATTTTATTCCACATTGCCGTCAGCTTCATATCGCGATCCATGATTTTGCCAGGATTTGGAGTTTGCGGCTGGGGAGTCACAGTTCCTACTTCAACGAAGCCACAACCCAGTCTCCACCAATCACTGAGATGTTCGGCATCTTTATCCACGCCTCCGGCAATTCCCAGGGGATTTGCGAAAGTCATTCCTCTCCAACTGAAGGAATTCCAGTGAGGAGTTTTTTTGCCGTAAAGATATGAAAGAAAAGGAAGTGCGTAGCCGTTGATATCATGAGCGAGTTTAGGAGGAAGCAAAAGCCAAGGACGCATTAGAAAGACACTCCACAATTAAAAACAGAAAAGGCAAAAAAAAAGGTGGGTTTCACAACCCACCTTCATCGTAACTAGCGAGGGTATAGACCTCTCAAAAGCATCGCTTTTTCGAGACGTTGAACAGAAACCGCCATCGCAGCAGATCTCATGTCTACGTTTTTCTCTTTCGACATTGCATAACCTTTGTCGAAAGCTTTAGTGATAAGAACTTTCAACTTAGAGTTAACTTCGTCTTCATCCCAGAACAACGCCATCGTGTCTTGAACCCATTCAAAGTAAGATACGATAACACCACCGCCATTGGCGATAACGTCTGGAGCGATGAATACGCCACGTTTAGAAAGAATTTTAGTTGCTGCATTCGTGATAGGACCGTTCGCACCTTCAACGATGATTTTCGCTTGGATTTTTTCAGCGTTGTGAGTGTCGATTTGGTTTTCAAGAGCGCACGGGAACAAAGCATCACATTTAACTTCAAGCAATTCTTCGTTGCTGATTGGAGATGCTTTTGGGTAACCCTTCAAGAATTTGTGAGCTTTGATGTACTCAAGAACTTCAGGGATATCCAAACCGTCACCGTTGAAGATACCACCAGAAACGTCAGAAACTGCAACGATGCGTGCGCCACGATCGTAAGCAAATTTAGCAGCGAAGGAACCTACGTTACCAAAACCTTGGATCGCGATAGTTGAACCCTTCATGTTCATTTTGCAAACTTCGAAAGCTTTTTCAGCGACATAAACAACGCCCAAACCTGTAGCGTGGTTACGACCCAAAGAACCGCCGATTTCAACTGGTTTACCAGTAACAACACCCGGTTGTGCAAAGCCACCTTGCTCTTGAGAGTAAGTGTCCATGAACCAAGCCATAGTTTGTGGATCAGTGCCCACGTCGGGAGCTGGGATGTCTTTAGTTGGTCCAACGAAGGGTCCAATTTCAGAAGCATAACGACGAGTTAGATTTTGTTTTTCAGTGCGTGACAATTTAGTTGGATCAACAGTGATACCACCTTTTGCGCCACCCAATGGAAGACCAAGAACAGAGTTTTTGAAAGTCATCAAAGCCGCAAGACCAACAACTTCTTGAAGATCTACGTTTTGGTGATAACGGATACCGCCCTTGTAGGGTCCCAATGTTGGAGAGTACTGTACACGGTAACCTGTGAATACTTTCACAGAGTAGTCGTCCATACGAACTGGAACGGAAACTGTGATGCAACGACGAGGGCGTTTTAGGCGCTCAAGAACGTTCGGGTCACAGTTAATAATTTTTGCGGATTCATCGAGAGTTTGGATAGCGTTTCTGAACAACGGCCCGTCATACAGGGGCTCAATCTTGTGGTCCATGTTAATGTGTCTCCTTAAAAATACACGGTGGCAGTTTAATGAAGTAAATACTCAGTGTCACTCGGGAAAAAAGCTGATGACTCGGTGGTTCTTTTTCCCCACAATTAGACCTATGTCTCGTCGTCTAATAGTTCTTATCATCGCTGTTTTTCCATTTTTCACTTTTGCACAGAAACCTGCATCGCCTCAGCAGGCGTTTATAGAGCAGTTTCAAAGCCCGCGAATTTGGTTTCCAGCAACTGATAATCCCATTCTGGCCGACGCGCCGGGGCGTTATCCAGCAGTTTTGAACTTTCTATTCGAAGGTATCCTAGGCTGGACGCCAACAGGCCAGGGACAAGCCCTGACCGACAAGTGCGACACGTCTCTGTGGGCGGCGCGCCTGCAAGATCCTCGCGTCTCCGTTTCCGCTCAGTTGCAGGGCGGATTGATTCAGAAATATCTACAAGAGTGCGGCTCGCAATTACAGACAGAAGACTTGGGTGAAATGGTGAACGTGCGTCGCTATCTGACGATGCGTTACAACGCTTATGAACATCCGTTTCTTCGTCGTGTGGTTATTAATCTTCCAGGGAACGTGAAATTGAAAGGGTTGTTGGCGCTTAAGGGAGATTCCAAGCGCCGTCCTTTGGTGATTTTCCGTTCTGGAATTTTCTCCAGCATCGAGGATTTCCGACCGGAGCGCGCCTGGATGATGATGCTGTTTGAACAATCGCCATTCAATGTGTTGTTGCTTGAGAATTTGACCAGTGCGGATTTTATTGCGAACAACAATCAGTTTTCATTCGGTGGATATGACGAGGGAATTCAAAATATCTTGATTGCGCAAATGCTTCGCAATCCCACAGAACCGCTGTCTCGCCTGGTCGATAGTATTCATATCATGGGGATGAGCCTGGGTGGTCCCGGCGTTTTGTTTTCCTCTTTGTTGAATAAATACAATTCTCCGGCTGGGGCCCCGTTGATTCAAAGTTTCCTGGCTTTGTGTCCGGTGGTTAATTTGAAGGAGACGATGGAAAGCCTCACGAACAGCGGCGCTCGCTCGGCATTCATTGATTTGTGGGGACGTCGTCGCCTGCGTGGAATCGAAGAGAAACTTCCCGGAGTGGTTCAATACGACAGTTTTAAATTTATCCACAAAGCGGTTTCGGAAGTGGTCAGAACGTATCACGGCGGACTTTCGTATATTAATTCCGTGAAGTTACCGCCGGGAATGAAAGACAGCGAAGATTTCTGGGGATTAAACAACTTTTGGCCTTACTACAAAGACGTCTCTGAGCCGGTGATGATTTGGGCGACGGATCACGACTTCATGGTTCCCTATGCGATCAATGCGCAAAAAATCGTGAATAAAGTGATGAAAGTGGATAGTCGCAATATCCGTGTGGTGGAATTCCCAGAGGGGCATCACTGCACGTTGCCGGTCGCTTATGACTGGAAATTGTCGAGTTCAATGTTCCAATCTTATGTCCTCTCTCATTCGCCGCATTTTAAAATGCGCCCGAATAAATTGAACATGGAGTTGTCAGATGAGGAATGGAAAGACTTTTTCGTGGGGGCGACAACCACGTCCTTCAAAGTGGAAGAGCCTGGCAAGAAGAAGAACTTCGTTAATTTGGAAATTGAATTGAAGAACTCCAAAGGCAAAGAAAAATCCATGAGTTTTAGTTTGCCACTTTCAGAGTTTGATTTCCGCTTTCACAATGAAGTTCTGAGCAGCTCCGAAAAGGAAATGATCGTTCGCTGGATCAATCAAAATCTTACGGTGAATGTTGTAGACATCGCCGGTAAACCGAATTTGCAGGTGTCTTGGGCTGTTGCTCAATAGGGGACGCTGCCTTTTTCCTTTTACCTGCGTTGCTTGGTGTTTCGGGCTCCTGCCCTCAACCCTGCGGGCTTCGCGTAAAAATAGCATCCTGCTATTTTTATCGTCGCTGTACAGGGAGTACAGCTTCCTCCTAGCGCCTTGTTAAAAGGAAAAAATCAGCGTTTTTGCTAGTTGTTGAATTTGTCTTTCTGCAAGGCTCTTTGGGGGAGATTCCATTTGGAGTGCTTTCAGGGTTTTCTTTGTGGATGGGGATTTCTCGTCGCACTTTTCTTAAAACTGGGTTTTTTGCGGGGTTGTTGAGTGCTGTGGGGCGCACGGCTTCTGCAGAGCCTGAGGTTAAAATTGTTCCTCTGAAAATTAAGTACACTCCGCTGGCGAATCCTATTTCGGATTTGCAGGAACGGTATGATGTTGTCGTCATCGGTTCTGGGTATGGTGGATCTGTGTCTGCGGCGCGATTGGCGGAGCGCTGTCGTGTGGCGGTTTTGGAACGAGGGCCTGAGAGGCCGCCGGGGAGTTTTTCGGAAAAGTTCGAAGACATCCGTGATGATATTCGCTGCAAGAAAAATCCATTTGGTCTTTTTGAAGTTCATGCCAATCACGAGATGGATGTTTTGAATGGGAATGGGTTGGGTGGTACTTCGCTGATTAATGCAGGGGCCTTGGTTCGTCCCGATCGAGAGACGGTTCGCTCTCCTGAATGGCCTCAAGAGCTGGTGGAGGAAGTGCAATCAGGACAGTTTGAAAAATACTATTCTCGCGTGAAAAATATGCTGCAAGGTCAGGCTTTTGATCCTCGGCGTATGAGCAGTGCAAAAGTGCGAGCCCATGAATACGCCTCTCATGAGTTGGGCGTGGATATAAAGTTTCC
>JBCNNR010000013.1:0-97534 GCA_039594295.1 Bdellovibrio sp. | reverse complement strand
TATCGTTGTGGTCGCTGCCAACAGTTGGATGAATACTCCCGCAGGATTTGAATGGGTTCGGGGTGAAGCCATCAATATTGATCCGGTCGCGGCCATGTTCAACCGAGCCTGGCTCCATCAGGCCATGCATATGCAAGTCGCGGCCATTCAAGCTGTGGGATTTGCGGTGGCGGGAATGCACGCGTATTTATTATTAAGAGGACGACAGTCCACGTTGCACATGCGCGCCTTAAAAATAGCCTTGGTTTTCGCAACGGTTGCTTCTTTGCTTCAACCTTTTGTGGGTCACTATGCCGCTCAGAAAGTGGCGGAGTTCCAGCCAGCCAAGCTTGCGGCGATGGAGGCTCACTTTAACACGGAACCTCGGGCGTCGCTGATGATTGGTGGTATACCTGATGCGGAAACGGGCACGGTCCATGGAGCTCTTCGCATTCCGGGTGGTCTGAGTTTTCTGGCTTTCAATGATTTCAATGCGACTGTCAAAGGTCTGTCTGACTTTCCCAAAGAAGAATGGCCTCCCGTTTTGGTAACGCATTTGGCATTTCAGATCATGGTGGGCCTGGGAACTGTGATGATTTTTTTGGGATTGGCCTGTCTATTGTGGTTGCGCAAAGAAATACTTCCACGATGGATTCTAAAAATATTGGTTGCAGCGACGCCGATTGGATTTATTGCCATCGAGGCGGGTTGGACTGTGACCGAAGTGGGACGGCAGCCGTGGATCATCTATGGCATCATGAAAACCAAAGATGCCGTGACTCCTTTACCGGGAATCCAATTTCATTTTTATCTATTTCTGCTTCTCTATTTCTTTTTGATTTTTGTGACGACGTGGTTGTTTCGTCGGCAATTGCGAGTGGCCGAGCGTAATATGCATCTGGGAGGTGCCAGATGATTGAAGTCTTGATTTTCTTTATTGCGGCTTCGGCTTTGCTTTATGTCATTCTGGGGGGAGCCGATTATGGCGCGGGAATTTTGGAGCTTGTCCCTGTCATCCATTTGGAAAGAAAACAACGTGCCGTCATCAATGAAGCCATGGGTCCTGTTTGGGAGGCTAATCATATTTGGTTGATTCTCATTGTGATTATTTTATTCATGGGCTTTCCAAGTATTTATACTTTGGTGATGATTCATTTGCATATTCCGGTGGTGGCATTGTTGGTGGGGATCGTCGCGCGAGGAACAGCCTTTACGTTTCGACATTATGATGCCATCCACGATTCAAAAACTCAGCGCGTGTATTCTATGATTTTCAGTCTTTCCAGTTTGTGGACGACATTTTGGTTGGGGGTCTTGGCGGGAAGTTTGTGGCAGGGCAGAATCAATCCCTATGCGGCTGATTTCGTGAGTGCCTATGTGCAACCCTGGTCGGGCTTGGTCCCCTTTACCATGGGATGTTTTACGGTCTGTATCTGCACTTTCTTGGCGGCGGTTTATTTAGTCGGTGAAACCAAGATCCCGGAACTTAGAAAACATTTTTGGCGACGTGGGTATTTTTTGAATATCGCTGTGATTGTTACGGGTGGGTTGGTGTTTTTGGCAGCCTATATCGAAAATCGAGAGTTTTTAACCGCCTTCTTGCAGCATCCGCTGTCAATTGCCTGTGTTGTGTTGGCGGCTTTATTATTTATGCTGTTGTGGCAGCTGCTCAGACGCAACCAACCTATTCTGGTGCGCTTGACAGCGGCGGCTCAGGTCTCCTTGATAATTTTAGGTTGGTTTTTTGCGCTGGCTCCAGCAGCCTTGATTACTCCCCAAGGACCTGTGTCATTTTATTCCGCGGCGGCTCCCGAGCCGACCTTGCGTCAGCTCACCTTTGCATTGTGCATAGGCAGCGCACTGATTTTTCCCAGCCTCTTTTACCTGATGAAAGTTTTTAAAACTTCAGGCAAAGGTCTGCAGCGCAACTCCGCAAAGAACGATGGCAAATAGGAATACGAGCTTCATGCATGCCTCCTTCTAACAGCCCCAAGACTACGCCGTTGGTTTTTTAAGACAAATAGAGTTATGATGTTTGATAACATGAAATCATATCGCGCATTGTACATGAGAGGTGGCACCAGCCGTGCCTTGATCTTTAACGAAATCGATTTGCCAACGGATCGCAAATCCTGGGACGCACTTTTTTTGCGCGCCTTAGGAAGCCCTGATGCCTATGGACGGCAGTTAGATGGAATGGGTGGAGGCATTTCCTCTCTGAGCAAAGTCGCTATCGTGCGTCCATCGACGCATCCTGATGCGGATGTTGATTATACGTTTGCACAGGTTTCAGTGACGGAATCCAAAGTGGATTACAAAGGGAACTGCGGAAATATCAGTTCTGCCATCGGTCCTTATGCGGTTATGCAGGGTTTGTGTAAAGTCACAGGTGACGAGGCCTGTGTGCGAATCTTTAACACCAATACTCAAAAAATCATTCATTCCTATTTTCCTTTGAAAAATGCTCAACCAGAGTTTGCCGGTAAGTTTGAAATTCCAGGAGTATCAGGAACCGGTGCGCCGATTCGTTTGGAATTTCAAGAGCCGGGCGGAGCTTCCACCGGAAAACTTTTACCGACCGGAAAGATCTGCGAAACCTTGCAGGTGAGTGGTGTGGGCGCGATTGAAGTTTCCATGGTCGATGCGGCGAATGCCTGCGTGTTTGTGCGCGCTCAGGATGTCGGAATGACCGGCAAAGAAATGCCGATCGAGCTTGAGCAGTCCAAGGACTTGTTGAAAAAATTGGATTTGATCCGTCGCCATGCTTCTGTGGTAATGGGAATTTCCAAAGATCTTGAGGATGCAAAAAATTATATAGCCATTCCTTATATTGGAATTATCAGTGAAGCCACCAGTGACGATCGGGATTTTGAAATGCGCGTGATCGCGAGTGGTCAGCCTCATAAAGCATTGCCTTTGACGGTGTCCTTGTGTTCTGCCGTGACAGCGAAACTTCCGGGAAGTGTTATTCATGAAGCGATTCAAGGGCAAAGTCTGAAGCAGGTTCGCATCGGCATGCCGTCGGGCGTATTGCAGTTGGATGCCCAGGTGGAAAACAGCAGCGGCCACTGGAGTGCACACAGTGGCAGCTTTTATCGAACCGCAAGACCGCTGTTTATAGGCGAAGTTTTTATTTAGATTTATTGGTTGGCAGAAGCTCCGCCGCCGCCAAAATCGCGGCCGCCACTTCTGTCGGTTTTGAAATCATTGGAACGTGGCTGGATGGCAAACTCACCGTCGTTGCTTTCATGCGTTTTGCGAAATCGCGTTGGGCATCGGGTTGAATCATGAAATCATTTTCCGCGACAATATAAGCTGTGGGTTTTGTTTTCCAAGCGGCCGCAGTTAATTTTGTCGTAAAGATTCCGGCATAAGTCGGGCCTTGTGTGGAATACATGATGCTTTGTTGTTCAGCCCCCACGTCTTGGGCAAAGTACTCATTCATGCCTTTTTCACTTAAAGTCGCAAAGCCAAATTGATCGATCACCAATTCGCCAAAGCCAGGAGGAATCGGATAACTGGCGACGGAATCTTGTACGGATTGATTTTCTTCAGGAGCAAAAGCAGCGACATACACCAAGCCGCCCACATTGGCGTGGGTTCCCACTTGTGTGATCACCGCCCCACCATAGGAATGTCCTACCAAAAGAGCCTTTTCATTTAAATTATCCAGGGCTCGCGTTGTTGCCGCGATATCATCGGCCATGGAAGTCAGGGGATTTTGAACCGCGATCACTTTGTGGCCCGCAGCCTTTAAAGCGGGAATGATTTTCTCCCACGAGGAGCCATCAGCAAAAGCACCATGAACCAGAACAATAGTTTTTGCAGAAGCTGGCAGCGCCAATCCCAGCAACATCATACTTGTCAGAAGCCATTTAAATATTTTCATTGATCAGTCTCCTTCGGTTAAACGGACAGAGCCGTCGATTCCATAGTCAACCATCTCAGCCCGGAGGGTTAAAGGAGTGCGCGCAAGAAACAAGTTTTCGATCAAAGTCCCAGATACTCTCCATAGCCTTGCTCTGCCCAATAGTCGGCAGGTGGGGAGTAGCCAAAGTCGATGCTGCCAAGTTGTTTGATATTCTTAACCCCATATTTGACAGAAGTGATAAGACGCAAGGGATAGCCATTTTCCATGGGGAGTGTTTTTCCGTTCATTTCATAACAAAGCAGGGTTTGGGGATGGAGGAGACTTTTCATATCCATGGAGACGTAGTAGCCACCATTGATGGTGGAGAGCAATGCAAACGCATAATCAGAAAAATTATCCAGCTCCGAAAAGTGATTCATAAAATCAGAAAAGCGCACTCCACGAGCCGTGATATTCTCGCTCCATCCTTCGATGCATTTAAATTCGAAACTTTCGGTGACGGAGGGGAGGGCTTTGATTTCATCAAGATTGAGAGAGAGGGGAGATGTCAGCTGAGGACTGTTGATTTCCAGTTTCCAATCAGGCCCGACGAACTTGTCCATTCCCACGTTTCCGTTCACTCGAATCGGGCCATTCGCGATGGGAGTTTCTGGAGCATTTCGGCTGTTTTGAAATTTGGAGTGCCAAACTTCATCATTTAATTCGTTGATGGATCGTAAGGGCCAAGGCAGGTCCATCTTTGTTTCGCTGTTATTTAAAGCCCGTATTCCCGCAAAACCCGCGGCATACAAAACGGCCCAGGTTAAGAGTTTACGGCGGTTGAACTTTTTAAAGTCCTTTTCGTCAATTTCGGTTTTGGGAAAGGTTGGAAGATCATTTTTCATAGGGAATCCTCGCTTTCGATTTTTTCCCAGCCCGTGATCATGGCCCGTATGGCATTCCAGCCCGAGCGGAATACCTGGATCAAATGCACAATGAAAAACAATATAAAAGCCAAAGAGATCAAATGGTGGATCCATCGAGCGGCTTGATAGCCTCCGAACAGAAAAGTGAGTCCGCTCAGTTGGGTCGGTTTATAAATGGCAAAGCCACTTAAAACAGCGACCAGGGCCATCACGATCACTGAGGAGTAAATGATTCGTTGAGCCCCATTATACAGAAGTGGTTTTTTCAGAGGGGAGCGGCGTATTTTTAAGTCGTGAAGTAAAACCTGCCAAGCTTCCTTGAAGGAATATCTGTTGGGAACTAGATTTCGCCAATGGCCCGAGTAGAGGCAATAGGTGACATAGAGCACGCCATTTGTAACAAACAGGATCCCAAAGACAAAGTGCCAGCCCATTCCGCGCGCCAGTTGGTAACTCATCCCCATTTGGTCCAGCCATTCACCCGGAATAAGGTAAGCGGGGTATGACCAATAAATCAGAAATCCTGACCAAATCATGATCATGAGAACAGGAAAGTTCACCCAGTGATTCCACCGTGTCATAAGTAAGTGCTTCTTTTGAATTTGAATTTTCAAAGTCGCCTCCTTCTTTCTGCATAAAATGGTGGCAGTCCCATTGGCAATCGAGAAATGTGGTTTCTGTCAGAGTCCAGTTGTTTCATTTTGAGAAAAGTCGGGCTGGCCCAGATCGGTTCCCTGGATCTACAATTTTCAGAACATTCTGATTATATTTTTTTTGAATATGCTCAAACTGGGCCACGGAAAATCGGGCGAAAATCCGATAAGATTATATGCGCAAATTAGTTTTAATCTCATTCGTATTTTTAGCGGCATGTGCTTCCAAGTCTCGCCAACCCAACGCGGTGGCGGAAGCCGTGCAAACTCCACCGCCGGCAGGTGCTTTGACTTTGGATCAAGCACTGGCGCAGGGCCAAGAAGCGACAATTGAATATCTTAAGTCGCAGGTTAAAGCTAAAGCCTATGGCAGTTTAGATTCGAGAGATCCAGCTGCGGATATGGCGACATCGGTCAGAGCAGAGCGAATTAAAAACGACAATCCTGATAAAAAGCAGCAATCTGCCTTTTTGCGTAAGTTCCGTGGTTGGAGTACGAAGAAGCGTGTGACACATGGTGAGGAGCTTTTGGCTGATTTTAATTGCGACAAAGCACTTGAAAGCCAAGCGATGGGTTATTCTCTGGAACTGGATTTTCCAGAGCAGGCGGCTCGCGATACTTCCATGAAACTGCATGAGAAAGTTCTTTCTTGTGACAACATTTCAAAAACAGAGAGTGTTTTCCGTTTAGCTGTTTTCGCGATTCAACAAAATGAATGCCCGCGTGCCGTCGAGTATTTGGATAAATATCCGGCACCGATGGAGCGTGGCATGCGTGATCGCCAGGCATACTTAAAAAGTTTTTGTGCGGTGACGGCCGAAAGCAAACAAGCGAACCCGCTGGGTGGCTATGGTATCTTGGTCAGTACATTCCAATCGCCGGCGACACCATCACAGTGGTACTTGGGTGTAGAGAGTGGTGATGCCGATTGGGATCGCCTGTTAGCCTCGATGGTTCAACTGACCGCCCAAGATCGCCCAGAAACAGTGCAGTATCTGGCAGGTAAAATGAACTTGGAAAAGTTCCGCACCTTGCCCCAACCGTTTCAAACCTCGGTCTTGGTACTTATGAGTGCTAATGGCGCTGATCTTTCGGTGTTCCAGGCTCTTCACAAATATCTAGCAGATCATCCAGACTCTTTGACGACTTCTGTTGCGAACCTTCTTTTCCCAATTCGTTATTGGAAAGAAATTGTGGAAAACAGCAAAAGCGCAGATCCTATCTTGGTCAAAGCTTTGATTCGTCAAGAGAGCGCGTTTAATAAGGCGGCTCGCAGCCGTGCGCGTGCTTCAGGCTTGATGCAATTGATTTATCCAACAGCAAAGCACTTTGGTGTGAAAAAGCCTGTGCAGCTGCTAAATCCGGAAACAAATATTCATGCGGGCTCTGAGTTCCTGGCGCAATTGATTGCTGATTTTGGTTCTGTTGAGTTGGCTCTTGCGGCCTATAATGCGGGACCTGCGATGGTTCGTCAGTGGCAAAAACGCTATCCAACAGAAAATATCGATTTATTTGTCGAGATGATTCCTTACACAGAGACACGCGAATATGTGCGTTTGGTGAAACGTAATTACAAAATCTATCAGTCGATGTTGGTGAAGCCACAAATCTTAGGTGCAAATCACTAATTGAGCTCATTGATGATATATCAATAAATCTTGAAAGGCAGACGATCGCGTCTGCTTTTTTTTTCGTTTTTTACAGTTAATGTGATTCAGGTCGTGAATAAACTCATGGTTGCCCTTGAATAAGAATTTCTTATGAAATCAAAATATTTTGATGGGATCGGACTGAGCCACCAACATTAAACATTCGATAACGTAGTACAAATGTTAATTGTTTAGTCCAGATGTGCCGATGAGAGAGACATCCAATTATTTATAAGGGAGAGGCAATGTCAACTGCACGTCGATTCGAAACACCGGTCTCAGAAATGGACGAAGTCGGACAACTTAAGCAAACGCTTCAAGCACTTCACAAAGTGCAAGCGATCATTGAGTTCAATCTCGACGGGACTATTCTGACGGCGAATGAAAACTTTTTGAAAACTTTGGGCTATGCTCTGGATGAAATCAAAGAGCAACATCACTCTATGTTCTGTGATCCAGAGTATACGCGCAGTATGGAATATAAAAAATTTTGGCAATCCCTGGGTAAAGGTGAGTTCGTCGTCGGTGAATTCAAGCGCTTGGGGAAAGATGGTCAGACCATTTGGATTAATGCCTCTTACAATCCCATTTTTGATGACAATGGCAATGTCGTAAAAGTCGTGAAATTCGCGACGGATATTACTGCGGCTAAAGCAAAAAGTGCCGAAGATGAAGGTAAAATTGCAGCGATCAGCAAAGCCCAAGCGGTGATCGAATTCAACCTGGATGGCACAATCATTAATGCCAATGAAAACTTCTTAAAAACCCTGGGTTACAGCTTGTCTGAAATTCAAGGCAAACATCACCGCATGTTCTGTGATCCTGCACATGCTCGCTCTTCGGATTATGAAAATTTTTGGAAGAAGTTAAATCGTGGTGAATTTGACTCCGGCCGCTATATGCGCTTGGGATCCGGTGGTCGCACGATTTGGATTCAAGCAACTTACAATCCAATTATGGATGCCAGTGGCAAGCCTTATAAAGTCGTCAAATTTGCTTCAGATATCACTGAGCAATACGAGATGGAACAATCGATCAAACGTAAAGCGGAGGAAGATCAGAAAAAGGTAGATCAACTTCTGACCGTGGTCAGTCGCGCGGCTGCTGGTGACTTAACGACTAAGATTACAGTTGAAGGAAGCGATGCCTTGGGCCAATTGGCAGAAGGTATTGCGACCATGATGCGCGATCTTCGTGGAGTTATCGGTAAAGTGGTGGAATCGGCCGGCGGCTTTGGCACGTCGTCTAAGTCCATTGCGGATCAATCTAATAATGTCGCTGGTGGGGCGCACAGTTTGGGTGCAACGGTTGAAGAGATGAATGCTTCCATCGAAGAATTCACAGCTTCCATCGCCTCGATTGCCGATAATACGAAAAAAGCCAACGAGCTTGCAAAAATCACGCATAAGGAAGCTGAGACGGGCAGTCAATCGATTGCCAAATCCATCGAAGCGATGGAGCTTATCAATAAGTCGTCAGAAGATATCAGTGAAATTATCAAAGTGATCAGCGAAATTGCCAGCCAAACGAATCTTTTGGCTTTCAATGCGGCGATTGAGGCCGCTCGTGCCGGGGAACATGGCTTGGGCTTCTCGGTGGTCGCAGATGAGGTTCGCAAACTTGCAGAAAGATCATCGCAGGCAACAAAAGAAATTTCCAAGTTGATTAATGAATCTGTCAAACGTGTCGAGCAGGGCAGTACTATTTCGAAACAAGCGGGCGAAGCTTTCAATAAGATCGTCTCTGGAATCGAAAAAACGACTCAGTCCATTGCCGAAGTTAATGTGGCTGCGGAGGAGCAATCCGAGTCTGCTAAAGGCATCAGCCAGGCGATTCAATATATTGCCAACGAAGCGACCCGATCCGCTCAGGCTTCGGAGAACATTGCCTCTGCAACGAAATCTCTAGTGACTGGGGCTGATGATCTGAATAAGACAGTTTCCAGATTCGTGGTTTAATTTATGACTGAAGCAGAACGTACTTTGAGTGGGCCGGTGTTGCGCCGGCTGATCAGTCTGGTTAAACAGCATACCGGTATTACGATGGAAGAGCGTAAGCGGGAGCTTTTATTCTCCCGCATTCGCCCGCGTATGAAGGAACTGAATCTTCCTTCCGCGGAAACCTATATTGATTACCTGGAAAATCACAAAGAAGAGATCCAGAAATTCGTGAACACGATCACGACGAATGAAACTATTTTCTTTCGTACTCCCGTGATCTGGGATTTCTTTGGTAATGAGTTTTTAAAAAACTGGATGCAAAATAACCCGGGGGAAACTTTGCGTGTGTGGTCGGCGGCGTCTTCCACTGGGGAAGAGTCCGCAAGTATCGGGATGATGTGTGAGGAATTTAAACGCTCTCATCCGAATTTTAAGTATAAGATCTATGCTTCGGATATTGATACAGATGTTTTGGATAACGCCCGCAAAGGCCTGTACAAAGAGCGCAGTATTGAGGATCTTCGGGCGCGCATGCCACAACTCTTTCATCGTTACTTCTTGAACAGTACCAAACCCGAACCTCAGTTGAGTGAAGCGGTCTTAAGCAATATTGAATATTTCGTGCACAATCTGCATTCCCGGGGGACGCGCACTGTTTTTTTCGACATCGTATTTCTGCGCAATGTTTTGATTTACTTTAACGAGCCGGATCAGGAGTTGGTTTTGCGCAATGTCTACGCAAGTTTAAAGCCTCACGGGGTTTTGATTATCGGCGAGGCGGAGTCCCTGGCGCGTTTGAAAACGTCTTTTGAATACACCAAGCCCCTTATTTACAAGCGAGCTGCCTAATGAGTGCTATGAGTGGAAAAAAAGTTTTAAATAAGCTGCAAATGTTTGCGTCCTTTAAGTTGGGAGAGACCGAGCTGGCGATATCGGTGGTGTCTTTGCAGGAAGTTGTGAATGTTCCTGATGCCATCAGTTCGGTGCCCTTGGCGCCCAATTATTTAAAGGGGATATTTAATCTGCGTGGCACAGTGATTCCTGTCGTGGATATGGGAATTCTGCTGGATTTACCTCATAATGAGCAAGCCGCAGGCAAAATCGCGGTGGTGGTGGCTGAGGGCGTGCGCATCGGTTTATATTTTGATTCGACGTCTGAAATTCTCAATGTGCCGACAGAGTCGGTCTGCCATTTTAATGACAACCCTGAGGGCGTGCGCTCGGTTGTGAAGTCGGTGTTGAAATTGAATAATGGCACTCGTCTGGTCGAAGTGATTGAACCAGCATCGCTTTTAAAAATTGAAAATATCGCAAGTCTTGCCAGTAATTCCCTTACCTCCCATGACGAATCCAAGAAAAAGAAATTCACACGTCGTCAATGCGTTACTTTTAAGGCGGGTTCTCGGGATTTTGGATTAAACCTGTCGGCCATTCGCGAAATCATCCGTGTTCCCGAAATTAAAAAAAGCTCCATGCAGGTGAAGTACTGTTTGGGTGTTGTGAGTTTGCGTGGGGTGGTGATTCCAGTTTTGGATTTCAAAAAATTCCTGCAAGTTGAAGATGGTGACACTCAAGAGGCTGAATCTAAGCGAATTATTATTCTGAAGGTTCAAGAACTCTATGTGGGTTTTTTAGTTGATTCCGTCGATAGCATTAAAACTTATTTTGAAGAGGATTTGTTGCCCATCCCGATGTTTAAGCAGGAAAAGGTCAGCATGATGCGTGGAATGCTTGCGGTATCAGAGACTTGCAATGTTCTGCTCCTGGCGGAGGACCAAATCCTGACAGATGAGGAAGTTCACGAATTCACGCGCGGTTACAGTGCTCTTTATTCCAAGGAAAATACCAAAGCGTTGGAAAAAGAAGTCGCAGGTGAACGTCATCCTTATATTTCTTTTAAGCTCGAGTATATGTTATCCACGCGCTTAAGTAGCGTGGATGAAATCGCCAACCTGACGGAAGACATGGTGAAACCACCGGGCTATCCAGACTATGTGGTCGGAGTTCAACACATGCGTGGTGAAGTTGTGACCTTAGTGGATTTGCGCATGTACTATGGAATGACTTCCACCGGTGACTATTCCAACTCGCGCATTCTGATTGTCAGAGGAGCGCAAGGCAAAATCGGTTTGCTGGTGGATTCTGTCGAGTCGATTGATACGGTCGATGAGTCTAAAAAGATTAAGATCCCAAGCTTGTTTGCGAAAGATGCGATCACGGCATTGCGTGGAGACATTCATGAAGTCATCGAGATGCCAGATCTTTCGGGAAAAAAGAAAATCTTCATGGTGCTCGACATGCCTGAAGTTTTGAATAAGCTTCTAAATCCGAACGGTACTGCGGCCTAGTGATCTTGAGGGAACTTCTGGGGGCTAACCTCTTGATACTATTGGGGCCTTTACAAATAAACCGGGAAGCTTAGTTGCCTTAGTAAATGACTTTTGTTAAACCAGAGGCATTCCAGATGGAGTGTTCTCTATGTCTTCAGTAGCAACGCCGCATATCGCTCAAACGTTTCGATCTCTTTCCAGCAAACTTGTTCCTCCGGCATTAAAAGAAAAAATCAAGCAAAGTCCCCTGGGCAAAATCAACCTCAATCCCAAACAGAAAAAAATAGCAAAGTGGGGCGCTATCGCCGCTTTGATTCTGATTTCTATCGCCAGCTATAATATCTTTTTCTTTGAAAGCACCGATGATGCTTTTGTTAAAGCTCACTTGCACACGGTCAGTCCGCGCATTGTCGGTACGGTGGTTGAAGTGATGGTGCAAGACAATCAGCACGTTAAAAAAGGTGATGTGTTGGTTCGCTTGGATAAACGCGATTACGAAGTTCAGGTGAAAGCAGCCCAAGCTCGTTACGGAAAATCTCACCGTGATTTGGGTCGTTTCAATGGTTTTGAAAATCTGGGTCCGTCAGAGCGCCCTGTGTTCGATCAATATCAATCGGATGCCTTGGTGACCGAGGCAGAATTGCAGAAAGCACAATTGCAACTTGAGTACACGACGATCGTGGCTCCAGAAGACGGAAAAATCGGTAAAAGAAATGTGGAAACGGGCGAACTGGTGCAGCCGGGTCAGCCGTTGATGGCCTTGATCGAAGAAGAACCTTGGATTGAAGCGAATTTTAAAGAAAACCAGGTTCGTCATTTTAAGCCGGGTCAAAAAGTTGAAATCAAAATTGATGCGATTCCAGGTAAGTCATTCCTGGGTCATCTGGACAGTGTGGCTCCAGGATCGGGTTCGACGTTCTCGCTCTTGCCGCCAGATAATGCGACAGGGAACTTTACCAAAATCGTGCAGCGTATTCCGGTTAAAATCGTTTTCGATAAAGAAGATATGAAAGGCTACGAAGACAAGCTGATTTCCGGCATGTCCACTGAAGTCTCCGTTAGAATTCACTAATGTCTACAGCTGTTGCTCATGGTTCAAGCGCTGAACCTAAAATGGACTTCAAAGCCTGGCTGGCCGTTTTCGGAGCGGTGCTGGGCGCCTTCATGGCGATCCTTGATATTCAAATCACCAATGCTTCCATTCGGGATATTACCGGCGGCTTGGGCGCGACTCTGGAAGAAGGATCTTGGATTTCGACCTCTTATCTGGTGGCCGAGATCGTCATTATTCCCATCAGTGGTTGGTTGACCCGCGTTCTTTCCCTGCGCACTTACTTAACCTGGACTTCTATTTTATTTCTAGTTTTCTCAGTGGCCTGTGGTCTTGCATGGAATTTGGAATCGATGATTGTCTTCCGTGCCTTGCAAGGGGCGACCGGGGGAGCGCTGATTCCCCTCGCGTTTCAAGTCATCCTAAGAATGCCGCCGTCAAAACGTAACGTCGGTATGGCGATGTTTGCAATCACCGCGACTTTTGCACCCGCGATTGGGCCCACCGTCGGTGGTTATCTGACGCAGATGTTTCACTGGTCGGTGGTGTTTTATATGAACTTGATTCCCGGCATCTTTTTGATGGCGGCAATTTATTTCGGTATCGACAAGGCACCAAAACAACTGGAACTGCTAAAGCAAATTGATCGTTGGGGAATTATCACCATGGCGATAGGTTTGTCTTCTTTGACAATCTTTTTAGAGGAAGGCGAACGCAAGGACTGGTTTAACTCGACGACGATCGTATGGTTGGCCATTCTCTCCGTGGTTTTCCTGATCGCATTCCTGATCATTGAATTGCGCATCAAAAATCCGTTTATCAATCTGCGTCTTTTGATGCAGAAGAATTTTGGTTTTGGCTGTCTGGTTAATTTCGTCGTGGGGTTGGCGATGTATGGGGCATTGTATCTGTTGCCTTTGTATCTGGCGACGATTCAAGGCTATAACTCCATTGATATCGGTCGTACCATGATGTGGGCGGGGATCCCGCAGCTTTTGATTTTACCTTTCGTTCCCAAAATTCTGGCGCGCGTGGATGCGCGTTGGTTGGCGTTTATCGGCATCAATATCTTCGGAATCAGTTGTTTGATGAACAGTCACTTAACCGCTGATGTTGGCTATGATCAATTGATGTGGTCACAGATTGTCCGTGCGATGGGGCAGCCGTTGTTGATGATTCCTCTTTCAACGATCACCACAGGATTGGTGGCACCTCAGGATGTCGGTTCGGCGTCGGGTCTTTTCAACATGCTTCGTAACTTGGGCGGATCTGTGGGGATTGCTCTTTTGGGCACTATGATGAGTCACCGCGAGAAATTTCACTCGGCAATGCTGACTGAAGGTGTCAGCATGTTCCATAAAAATACTCAGCAGCGTATCGCAGATCTGCAAAGTTTCTTTATGAGCAGTGGAGCGGATGTGACCACGGCACATCAGAAAGCCATTGCCACATTGGATGTGTTGGTTCGCAAACAAGCAAACTTACTAAGTTTCAATGATTGCTTTAAAACAGTTGCCATCGCTCTGATTGCCAGCTCTGTCCTGATTTTGTTGTGCGATAAAGTCAAAGGTGGTGGCGGTGGAGAGGCCCATTAGGTCTTTTAACAGTCCCATCAGGTCTTCTTAGAAATTCGAAGTTCGCGATCGTATCCTAGTTTCTAAAAAAAGGAAGTAAGGGTATGAGCCGAATTTCATGCGTTCTCTTAGCTGCAGGAAGTTTTTCGCCGGTCGTTGGTAAAACACTGGTTCGACAAAACATTCTCGATATTTTAAATATTCCATTCGAAGAAGTCATCACCGTCACTGAGCAAGACACGGAAGCGTACTATCAAGAACTCCGTGATCTGCCATTGAAGGTTACATTCAATTCAGAATTCGCATTGGGGCAACACAGTTCAATACGAAATGGTTTGGCTCATTTGCGTAAATATTGTGATGGTGTTTTTGTTCTACGGGCGGATGATGTCAATCTGGATGTCGACGTTCTGCACGACATGATTCAGCTTTTCAGAAAGCATGATGGTAAAAACATTGTGTATCAAACGGAACATTCTCTGAATTTACAACCGCTTTTGATCCCGCGGGAGTTCATACCTGATATATTGCAATATGAAGATGGCGATCATGATTGTTCGTATCTATTAAAGCGCTATCCGGTTCGGGTCGCTCCATTGCCGGTCACCGCACAAAGGGATGTCAGCGACATTGTGCCTTCAGATGAAACTTCTTTGATGATGATGGCGCAACATGGGTGAAAATTTTTTTGACATCGGAATCGACAGGGCGCCACTGGGAGAAATCATTCAAATCGACATTCCACTTAAGTTTGCGGCTGCCGCCAAGGGCCTTGCTGCAACCTATGGATGGCGATTGCAAGTTAATGATGTCTCGGAGATGGAAGGAATTGAATTTGCGGATGTATTGATTCAATTGGCCTCGGAAATTGCCCGGGCCCGTCACACACAGATGCGCAGTCTGCGCGAAGTGGTGCATTCAGAGGTGCCGTGGGCGGAACTTCCACCGTTGAAATCCAGGAAATGTGTTTTGTATGGTCGCTCGCGAATTACTGAAAGTTTAGAAAGACATTTGATGTTATTGGATTTTCAACCTCGAATAGAAACGGACTTTAGCAGTCTTGTGTTTCGGGCCGATGAAATTGTCATCATCGCGACCCAAACGCCGCAAGATCTTGACTTGGTCGCTTGTGCACTGATTGCCCGCTCGTCCCATGTGGCGATTGTCGGGGACGAGAAGAGAGCAGCGAGTATCACAAGATATTTAAATAGAACCCCGGAAAAGCTCGCGAAAGAACCCGTCTATTTGCCGGCGGGTGTGGATATTGGCGCGCGCAATCCCGATGAGATGGCTTTAAGTATTGTGGTGGAACTTCTGTTAAGAGGCCGCGCGATGTAAAGAAGTGGCGTGTTTTGTTTTTAAACACCAACGTCGAACCAATAGAGGATTTTAAACGGGAATCTAATAATATGATGGAGTCGATTTTGGAAGACCAATCAAAGGAGATTGAAATGAAGATTCTAAAAATGGCTCTTTGTATTCTTGCCTCGGTCGCGGTATCGCAAGTGGTGCATGCGGCGGAAAACGTTGATTCAACATACAACGATTTTCAAAAAACCGGACCAAACACTCTGACGAGGTCAGATTCTATCGAAGCGACAGCTCAAGTGGTTAAGGTGAATAAAAAGACTCGTGAGATCACATTCAAGCCGGAAGATGGTGAAAATGTGACTGTTGTAGCCGGTCCTGAAATCAGAAATTTTGATCAAATCAAAAAAGGTGACACTCTTAAAGTGAATTATATGGAGTCTTTGGTTTTGGAGCTTAAGAAAAAAGAAGTGTCTGATAATGGAGTGGTGGCGTCCACAGATATCGTACGCGCAGCGGAAGGTGAAAAGCCGGGTGGTCGCGTTGTTCAACAACTTTCCGCGGTGGGCACGGTGACTAAGATTGATAAAAAGACCCGAGAAGTCACAGTAAAAGGTCCACGCCGTACGGTTTCCTTCCATGTGAGGGATGAGGGGATCTTAAAAGATTTGAGAAAAGGCGATCAAGTTGAAGCCAAATACACTGAAGCTCTGGCCGTTTCAGTTGAAACAATTAAAAGATAAAACGATTCAAATAGACGAAGCCAAAAACCCCGGTGCTCCCGGGGTTTTTTGTTTTAAGGACGTGAGGGGGCGGGTGGGGAGCTTGGGTTCGGCGAACCCGGCGACATAGGAACACCGCTGCCAGGAATTCGATTTGTATTGGGCATATTGTTCGACGATGGAGAGGAATTGGTATTCCAGTTTCTGTTGGAAGGATTGGAATCCGCATTCTGCGAGTCTCTCATTGTATCATCGGGCTGATTTGTCGGAGCCGAAGCGCTGCCGCTCATGGGATTGGGTTGTGTCAGCCCCGGATTTGTCTGAGAAGGATTGGGGTTGGTTCCTTGGTAAGTACTGGGGTTTGCCATTTG
This sequence comes from Bdellovibrio sp., assembly GCA_039594295.1. Taxonomy (GTDB): domain Bacteria; phylum Bdellovibrionota; class Bdellovibrionia; order Bdellovibrionales; family Bdellovibrionaceae; genus Bdellovibrio. The sequence continues at coordinate 81,181 of JBCNNR010000013.1, read as the reverse complement.
TTGTTGTTGCTGAGTTCGGTAGGGATCATTCTGTGATGTTTGCGCCCAAGCGCTATTCGTGAGGACGCTCAGTGTGGACAGCAGGATGACTTTTTTCATAGAAGCTCCTTTTAAGGAAAGGCCCCACTGACAAGTGAGGCCTTATTGTACTTAGTGATTTGGATTTTGATTTGTGCCCGAACTAGAGCTTGCGCGCTTTCCCGCAGCAGAGCCTTTCGCTGCGGAGCCCGTTGCCTCAGTCGTTGGCCCCATATCACTTTGTGAAGACCAGTCATGAGTCGCTTCTTTTTGAACGCGAATGTTATTAGTGACTTCTTTGACTGAAGAAACGCGTTCTGCGAGATCCTCTGCCATGTGTTTCATGCGACGTTCCGTCACTGAGCCTGACAGTGTCACTTCTCCATTTTTTACTTCAACTTCGATGTCGTTGGCATCGATTTCCGAGTGACGGGTTAACATATCACAGATGTCTTCTTTGATTCGATCGTCAGAGCGTGTATAGGATTTTGGTCCACGTCCTTCGAAGCGGCCCGTTGTACGGCTCGAGCCATAGTTGTCCTCGCGTAAATGGTCGCCGCGACCGGAGTAAGACTGGGAGCCTCTATAGTCACGGTCGGAATAATTTTGCGTGCTATAATCGCGATTGTAGCTGCCATAACTTGGAGAGGAGTCGGACTCTCTGTCTTCTGGGAAACGGGAGCTTTCATAGCTGCGGCCATAAGAAGTGGATCCAGCATTGTAACGATCTTGATTTCGATCGTTGCGGTAGTCTCGACGGCCACCAGCTGACATGCGATTACGATTATTGTAATCACGACTGATATTGGCATTCACGTCATAGTCACTTGTGGCTTGCCAGTTTGTTGAATAGCGATCATCGTTCATGTCATAGCGATCCGTGCCATAGCGAAGTTCATCGCGATTGCCACGACCATAAGATTGATGAGTGCCTCCCTCGTAATCCCAATCACGACGAGAACTGGAATTTTCCATATTAAAGTCGCGTGCATGTTCATCTTCGTTATAACTCGAGAAATTTCCACGCTGAGGATTTCTTTCGTTACTCCAGCGTGAATCACTTCTTGAAGCATAAGATCCTTGCGAAGAATAAGGACGACGGCTTTCATTGCGGTTTGTTCGATGCATAAATACTCCTTTTATTGTTGGAGCTCTTAACATCTACCTGAAGTGCACAGCTGCCAATGGAGATCACGCGAAAACGCTATTAAGCATAGCTATGTGAAGAAATCGCAAATGCTATATTGCAGTGATATTGCGAATCCACGGTTGATGAAATTTTCCTCTACCGATATCGATGCGGACTTTGCTGTGGACTTGTAGTTGCTCATAGATCTCTGATGAAACCGTCAGATCCAAAGGCAACGTCAAACCATGCGTTTCGGTTAAAGGAGAAATTTGAATATGGTAGGTGATATAGTGACTGCCACGACGGCGACGATGCATCTGTGTATAATGTCCTTCAATCGAGGCTTCGATAACCGTGCTGGCGGAGCGATCCAGATTGATATTGAGGTCAGAGAAAAGAGCAATGCCACCGATGGGAATACAGAGGGCAAGAACCAGCACGCTTTCAACAATGATTCTGTGACCGCGCGATGAACCTTTGAAAAGTGAAAACACCAGAAGGATAAGTCCAAGGGCTAATGCACCCGCAAAAAGGAGCGCCGTTTTTGCCATGGCGTTGCTATTAAGATAGATATCTTCATGCAGTGTGGACCATTGAATGAGGCTCGAGAGGCTGTAGCCTGCAAAAGCCCAGATGAAGGATTCCATGATGAGGGCTTTGATGAAAAAGGGATCAAATTCCTTTGAAAGCTTTTGAATTTCTTCAAACTGCCTTGAAAGGGCGGCCAGAATATTGGCACTGCTGATATCGCTCCGGTGATCACCATGAAAATGAACCCGTAAGAGATTTCCATCGCAGGCGATATACTTACAGCCATTATTGAAAAGTTCCATGATCATGCGGCGTGCTTCGCGGTCATTTTGAATTTTGCGCATAAATGAAGGACTGTCCGAGGCAATATAGACCAAATCGTCGAAAGTTAAATCTTGCGTTTGGATTTCGTCAGCCAAGCCCCAATTTTTAAAGAAGCGATCTAGTTTGGATTCTCGAGTCAGTTTAAAAACGGTTTTACTGGGAAACAGACGATTCCAGGAGGTCGATTGGATCGTGCCATTTTTGTTGCTGATCACGGCAGTAAAGAGCTCAATGCCATCATGCACAGATCTATTTTCAGTCCCTAATTTGAGGCGACGATTGCTAAAGCGAATCGCAAAAGTCACGGCACTTAAAACAATTTTAAGAATCAACCACATTGATAAAGTGTAGTCTGTTTTCTATGAACCACGAAGTAAAACTTGTCTTTTAAAACTTTCAACAGCTTGATTTCAGGTCTTGACGTTCTTCTTCTATAATTAACTTTTGTATGAAAGGGGACGCTTATGCGCCTTAAGATCTCGCTTCTGTGTTTCACTTTTCTTTTTGCGGCTTGCACTCACAAGAATAATCAGACGCAACTTCCTGGTGAGGATGTGATTGTGTTGAAAGGCGCCCGCTTGATTGATGGAATGGGTTCTCCGGTTCGTCCCAGTGTAAATGTGATTATTAAAGATGATCGCATTCGAGCGATTGTCGATGTTAAGGAGCCTTTGCCCAATCGCGCCAAGGTTATTGAACTTGAGGGGAAAACCATCATGCCTACTCTGATGTCCTCGCATGTTCATTTGGGAATGACCAATGGCACGCAAACGGGATCAAAGCAAATCACTGAGGAAAATGATCTTCGTCAGCTTTATAAGTTTGCTAAGTACGGAGTGGGGACGGTGCTTTCGATGGGCACCGACCTGGACTCGATTTATACCATTCGCGCGAACAGCCAAAAAACGGACAGCACCTTGCCGTTAGTTTTGACAGCGGGTCGTGGCTTTGGAGTACCTGACGGCGCGCCACCCATCGCGATGGGAATCGATCAGGTGTATCGGCCCAAAAATGCCGCCGAGGCAAAAAAGCAAGTGAAGGAATTGGCTCTTAAAAAGCCCAACGTCATCAAAATCTGGGTCGATGACTTTGATCACTCCATGAAAAAGAAAATGTCTCCCGAAGTGTATCGCGCCATTATTCAGGAAGCCCACGCCAATAAGATTCAGGTCGTCGCCCATGTTTACTATTTGGAAGATGCCAAATTATTGGCACAAGAGGGTGTCGATATTTTAGGGCACAGTATTCGCGATCAGCCCGTGGATATGGAGCTGATGTCGCTGATGAAGTTACATAACATCGCTTATATTCCCACACTGGCCTTGGATGAGGCAGGCTTTGTCTATGCGGAAAAGCCGGAGTGGATGAAAAATGAATTTTTTAGGGCGGCTTTGGATCCTGGAGTTGAGGAGTGGCTTAGTAAGAGCTATAAATCCAAAGCTTCATCTCGGGATGATTTAAAAATGGCGCAAAAAAATGTCATGACATTATTTAAATCAGGTATCGTGATCGGTCTGGGAACTGATTCGGGCGCAACCCTTCAGCGCATTCAGGGTTTTTCGGAACATCGTGAACTGCAACTGTTAGTGGAGGCGGGATTGGAACCTCTTGATGCGATTCGCATCGCCACGGTTAATAACGCGAATATTCTGGGGCTGGCCAAAGATTATGCGGGTATTGCACCGGGGATGAAGGCGAATCTTTTGATCTTGAATGCGGATCCCTCAGAAAACATTGCCAATACCCAAAAGATTCACTCGGTCTTCATCAATGGAAAACTTATCGAAAGACGTTAAGGCACAGAGTGATCGCCCCCGCATTGATAAAATCGATAAAACAAGATCCCACCAAAGGCACCACTAAAAAGGCTTTGGGGGCGGGGCCGTACTTTTGACTGAGCGACTGCATGTTGGCCATTGCATTGGCCGTCGTGCCCATCATAAAACCGGTGTAACCAGCACTAATCACTGCGGCTTCATAGTTATTGCCTGCGACCCACATGACCGGTCCCAGGGCCGTCAACACCACAAGAATTGTTTGCAGGAGCAAAAAGACCAGGATTGGCAGAGCTGCATTCTGGAGTTCTTCCAAACGCAGACTCATGATTGCCATCGCAATAAATAATGTCAGTGCCACAGATCCGATTTCATCGATCCAATCGTCTTTGATTTTGAAAAAACCCGTCGCGTCTTCGATGTTTCTAAAAAGGGCGGCCACGACCATCGAACCAATATACATAGGTAAAGTGATGCCCAATGAATTAATCCAAGAACTCAGTGCTGTCCCCAGTCCCATAATCAGACAGATGCCTAAAACTTGAAGCAAGAGATCGCGACCCGGAAATGACTTCAGATACTTTGATTCGTGCTCTTGGGCTGCGGCTGTGGAAACCTTGTTTTTAAGATTTCTTTTGTTAATTAAATAAGTCGCCAAGGGAGCGCCGACAAGTCCACCCAAGATAATGCCGCCCATAGCGGTTGTGATACCCACCACAGGAGCATTTTCAACACCCACCGCTGCGAAGGACGGCGCAAAGGCCAAGGCTGTTCCCGGTCCCCCAGTTAAAGCCACAGGTCCGGTCAGCACTCCCAATAAAGGATGCAAACCCATCAGTTTCGCCGCTCCCACGCCGGCAATGATTTGTAAAATCAATCCACCGATGGCCATCAATAGAAAATAAAAAACGGCGCGGCCACCTTGTTTCAAGGCTCTAAAGGAGGCGGCATAACCCACAGAAGCAAAAAACGCGATCATCAGCGAGGGCTCAAAGGCCTTATCAAACTCGATGACGAAAAGATTTTGTGATTTTAAAAATGATATTAAGATGGCCACCAAAAGCCCGCCAATGACGGGAGAGGGAAGATTGTATTTATCAATAAAGGTCAGTCTCGATTTTAAGTAACGGCCCAAATAGACCACAAGAGCAGCAATAGCGACAGTTTGAATAGATGTGAAACTCATATATAAAGGCTAATCTCTGTCTGAGCCAGTGTCCAGGGCGCAATGCGATAATGGGTTTACAACCAACAGGAAAGCACATAGATTGGATTTATGATTCGCGCATTAGCTATTCAGATGATGTTCTTGATCAGCCTCTTCAGTGCTTGGAGTGTTGGCTATGCGTCTCAATTTGATGACTGTTGTATCGAGCGTCTTCAGCAATCCACGGATTCTCACGTTTCTGAAACTAAAAGCAAAGCAGTTGCAACTATCGCCAGTCACCCAGAGGACTGTGCCGCTCGTTGCAATGATTGTGTGATCTGCCAAACTCAGTGCAACCAGCATGGCGTGGTGACATTTGTTATTCCGTCTTTTGGATTGGATTTAGCTCAGTCCCATAATTTTGAATTTATGCATTCCTATACGGATATTGATTCCACGGTTCTTAAGCAGCCTCCGCGAGCTTAATTCTTTAACGGCCCTCTGCCGTTTTTATTTCATCACAGTTTAAAAAGTATTTTGGTCTGCGTTTTTTGAATGCAGATTTTTGGAGTTTTATAATGATATTCCTTATGAAAAGGTCTGTCTTGGCGACCTTATTTGTATGTTTTATTTTATTTGGCTTTCCGGCGAATTCGGCGAATGAGCAAAAAGAAGTGGGTCATCACCAACACGGAAGTCATCCCGAATGCCCGATTCCTCAGACTGCCATGGACGTGCTAAAGTGTGCGAGCGAAAATCATCCCAAGATTCGCGCAGCGCAATTGGAAGAACAGGTTCAAAGTGGCATTGAAAAAAGAGAGGGGCAAATTCCCAATCCCAGTCTGAATCTGGAATCAGTTTCCGGAGAGATGGGCAGTGTTTCACGCAAAGAAACTAAAATCTCGCTGATGCAGCCGTTGGAAATTGGTGGCGCTCGAGGAGCTCGGATGGATCTTGCGAAAGCAAACACCTTCCGCAGTCGTGCGGAATTTGAAGACGTGCGCGCGAACATCATGATTGAAACCGTGGTGAATCTGTATCGTCTGTATCAGTTGAAGCTTCAGGCCGAAAGCAGTGAGCGCACGATTCAAGCCTATCAAAGCAGTATCAACTCATTAAAGCGTCGTGCGGCTCTGTCGCCCGAGCAAAAGGTCTCTTTGTCGGTTTTCCAGATGGCGTTGTCAGAGACAAAACTGCGCATGCTTTCCATCACGGAAGAGCGCCGCGCCTTAGCCTTGTACTTTCATATGGCGACTGGAAATTCCTATGATGAAATCAAAGGAGTTTTGCCGACTCAATACAAGTGGCCTGCTTTAGAGGAATCTGCGGAAATTAAATCTCCTGCGAAAGCCAAAGCGATCGCTGAAAAAATGGCAGCCGAAGCCCAGCTCAGCCAAGAACAAGCCAGCTCCTGGCCGGTTCTTGCCATCGGTCCCATGGTGCAAATGGAAGAGGAAGGTAGCAACAGGACAAATCTTTATGGTTTGCAGTTAAGCTTTCCTTTGCCGTTGTTTAACGTGAATGGAGGAGGCCGCAAAGCTGCGCAGTTGGGGGTGCAAAAATCCCAGGAGCTTCTGCAGATCACGGAGCGCGTGGAAGCCCACGAGCGGGAGGAGATCTTGCATAACTATGAAGACAGTTTGAAGGCTTTAAAAGAAAGTCCCCCGTTTAACCAAATCGATGAAGAAAATCGTAAAAATCACAAGCTCGCTGCCGGTGGATTGATTCCAGCCAGCCTGGCGATCGAAGCACAACGCTCCAATGCGGAGCTTATTAAAACTTTGCAGGAAAGAGAACTTAAAACCCTGCAAGCACTTTGGACCATCTACAAGTTGGATGGCCGAATTATGACGGAGAATCTATAATGAAAAAATCAACAGTCCTTTTATTTTCAGGTTTCATTTTTTTCGCAGGGAATACTGCGTGGTCTTACAATAACAATAAAGCCGCAGAGAAAGAACACGAAGAACATCACGATGAACACGGTCACGAAGAAAAAGACAAGCCGCTGAAAATTTCTGATAAGGCCAAAGCTCATCTGAAAGTGGAATTTGCAAATATTAACGGAAAAAGTCCTTGGACCTTACCCAAAACTGCCCTGGTGCAAGTAAAGGACCGCACTGGAATTTATAAAAAGCATGGCGACACGATGGAATTCGTCGAAATTCAAGTGATCAGTTCCGACAAAGAAAAATTCACTTTTACTACCAAGGATGTGCATGTTGGTGACGCGGTTGTTGTCCAAGGCACGCAATTCATTCGCATGATTGAATCAGAGCTTAACTCTGAGCCCGCAGGTCACAGTCACTAGGAGACAGTATGATTTCAAAATTGATCCGTCTGTCCATTTCCTATCGCTGGCTGGTGATTTTGTTCACGGCGGTGGTTGGTTGTTTTGGCTGGTATTCATTTACCAAGCTTCCGATCGATGCCGTTCCTGATATCACCAACACCCAGGTGCAGGTGAATACTCAGGTTGAAGCATTAGGGCCGGAAGAAATTGAGAGGGTGGTGACTCGTCCCTTAGAGACAGCTTTAAATGGTATCCCGGGAGTGACCGAGGTGCGTTCTTTAACACGCTTTGGGCTGTCTCAAGTCACGGTGGTGTTTGAAGACCGCACCGATATCTATCGGGCCCGCCAGTGGGTTTCGGAGCGCTTGCAAAGTGTGACTGATAAATTGCCAAAAGGTTCCAAAGTCCAAATGGGTCCCGTCACTTCAGGTTTGGGCGAAATCTATCATTATGTCGTCGAGGCCGACAAAGTGGAATCGGGTGCGCTTCGAACCAAACAATTGATGGAGCTTCGGGCTTTGCAAGACTGGTATATTAAGCCGCGTCTTTTAAATGTCAAAGGGGTCGCCGAGGTTAATTCCATTGGGGGATATGAGAAGCAATTTGTGATTTCTCCCCATCCGCAAAAGATGGCTTCCTATGGTTTGCACTTTGATGATTTTAAAACCGCTTTTGCAGAGATTAATCAAAATGTCGGTGGGGGATACGTTGAACAAACTGGAGATCAGTTTCTAATTCAAGGTATCGGTGTGTTCAAATCCCTGGCAGATATCGAAGATGTTACGGTGAAGACCCTGGAAAACGGTCGCATCATCACTGTTCACGACGTGGCAACGGTCGGCATTGGCAAAGAGCTTCGCACCGGAGCTTCACTGCACAACGGCCGCGAGGTTGTCGTCGGAACTGTCTTGATGCTGCTTGGAGAAAACAGTCGCACGGTGGCGTTGCGAGTTTCCGAGCAAATGGAGCAAATAAAAAAGTCCTTGCCCCCAGGTTATAAGGTTGAGGTTGTCTACAACCGCTCGGAGTTGGTGAATGCCACGCTCAGCACCGTGGAACATAATCTTTTGATGGGCGCATTTTTGGTGATCCTGGTGCTCTTCGTTTTGGTCGGAAATTTCAGAGCGGCTTTGATCACGGCCATCGTGATTCCTTTGTCTTTGCTATTTACTTTTATCTTAATGCGAAGATTTGGAATTTCCGGAAACCTGGTTTCCTTGGGTGCCCTGGATTTTGGTATCATCGTGGATGGAGCCGTGATCGTCTTGGATAATTGCGTTCGGCACGTTCATGATAAAACTCAAAGTTTAAAGCGCGCTCTGACTCAGTCTGAATTAGACGAGACCATTCACGAAGCGACGACAGAGATTCGTACCAGTGCGGGTTTTGGTGAATTGATTGTGGTTGTCGTCTTTTTGCCAGTCTTTGCTTTCGTCGGCATTGAAGGCAAGATGTTCATTCCCATGGCTTCAACGTTTATTTTTGCAATTATCGGGGCATTGATTTTGTCTTTCACCTTTGTGCCGGCATTGGCAACTTTGCTTCTTAAAGGCAAAGTCGAGGATAAAGAACCCTGGATCATGCGCAAACTGTACTCGTGGTATGAACCGGCCTTGGCGTGGAGCTTAAAAACTCAACGGGCGATTGTCGCGGGTGCTGTGATAGCTGTGGTCTTGGGCGGAGTTTTATTTTCCAGACTGGGCGGGGAGTTCTTGCCGCAATTGAATGAAGGTTCTTTGGCGGTGCAGTTGATCCGTCCTGTATCCGTCGGGCTGTCGCATTCCATCGCTATGGAAGAAAAGTCCCACGAGATCATCCGATCATTCCCGGAAGTGAAAGACGTTTTTGCGCGTATTGGAACTGCCGAAATTTCCATGGACCCCATGGGACCTAATATCGCAGATACATTTGTCATGTTAAAGCCGGTCAAAGAATGGCCCCTGATCGACGGAAAAAAACGCAGCAAAGAAGAGCTGGTTGCAGTCATTCAAAAAGAATTGCAGGAGAAAACTCCGGGGCAAACTGTTTTGGTCAGTCAGCCTATTCAGTTGCGCTTTAACGAGTTGATGGAGGGAACTCGCGCCGATGTTTCCCTAAAGATCTTTGGTGAAGATCAAGAAGTTCTGCAAGAAAAAGCCCAAGAGATCGTGGAGATCTTGGAAAAGATTGAAGGCTCCGGGGACGTGGAGCTTGAAGGCAAAGGCATGGTGAATGTTCTGGAAGTCACTCCCGATCGTCAGGCCTTACGCAAATTGGGATTGTCGTCTGCCGAAGTGATGCAGACTGTGAGTCTGGCTATGGGCGGTGAGCAATTGGGAGTTTTCTATGAAGGCACTCGTCAGGTCCCACTGGTTCTGCGTTTGGATGAAGAGCATCGTCAGGATTTAAATGCCATTAAGTCTTTGCCTGTGGGAGTGGGAACCAATGTTACGAAGCCGTTAAATACGGTGGCGCACATTGGTTTTAAAGTGTCCCATAGTTCCTTCAGTCGTGAACAAACTCAGCGTCGACTGGCGATTTTGATCAACCCACGAGGCCGTGATACCGAAAGCTTTGTGAATGAAGCGCAAATGAAAGTAAATGAAGCTGTCAAACTTCCCACAGGATATTATCTGCAATGGGGAGGAAACTTTAAGAACTTACAGGAAGCAAAATCGCGTCTGACTTTATTGGGACCGTTGGCATTGCTTTTGGTGTTGTTGATGATCTTTGCAGCTTTCAGAAACTGGATTGAAACGGCTTTGATCTTTCTATGCATTCCTTTGGCTTTAATTGGTGGCGTTTTGGGATTATTGATCGCGGGCTTGCCATTTAGTATTTCTGCGGGAGTGGGGTTTATCGCTCTTTCGGGAATCGCGGTTTTAAATGGTGTGGTCTTGGTCAGCTATTTCAACGAGCTTCGTAAGAAAGGTGAAAGCGGAGAGACCCTGGTAAAAAAGGGCGCCTCGTTACGTTTACGTCCGGTCTTGATGACCGCTTTGGTGGATATCTTTGGATTCTTGCCGATGGCGGTTTCCTCGAGCATGGGAGCGGAAGTTCAAAAGCCTTTAGCTTCAGTTATTATCGGGGGCATTATCAGTGCGACGTTGCTGACATTGATTGTTTTGCCAGTCTTGTATCGGGCTGCGGATAAAAATAATTGGTTGAAGTTTAAAGCAGAATAAAAAAAAAGCCCGGTTCAAGCCGGGCTTTTTTTTTAGATTTCCGAAGCATCGTGACCAAAGATTCTGTGATACTTCGCCATGAACCATACCGAGAATCTATGTACATACAAGTGCAATGCGGGGATCACATAAAGTGTCAGCAAGGTGGAGCTGATCGTACCACCGATGACCACGATACCCAAACTCGTGCGCGATTTAGAAGCCTCATTCAGACCAATCGCCACCGGTACCATCCCGGCAATGAGTGCCAAGGACGTCATAATGATCGGACGAAGACGAGTGAAGCCCGCATGAAGAAGAGCATCGTGCGGCGTTTTACCTTCTTTTTGCTGCTCGATTGTCGAGTCGATCAACAAGATCGAGTTCTTAGTCGCAAGACCCATCAGCATCACGCAACCAATCATCGAGAACAAGTCAAAGCTGGAACGAGTGATGAACAAGCTTAAGAACGCTCCGCAGGCCGCCAGTGGAATTACGGCCATGATTGTGAATGGTGTAATGAATGATCCGTACAAGCTTGAAAGCACCAGGAAGATAAACATCACACCCAGACCCAATGAAACTAAGATGTTAGTCATAAGTTCGGCAAAACGCTCGGCCTCGCCCACGAAGCTGAACGTCACACCTGGAGGTGGTTTTAATTCCCCTTTTGTTAAGGCTGTGAGTTCGCTCATCACACCACCGATGCCTTTTCCGCCCGGAGTGATGTCGGCAGAAAGTTGGATGTAACGATTGCGATTTTCACGTAAGATTTGTGAGGGACCTTGCGACTGTTTCATCTCGGCGACATTCGACAAAGGTACCAAGCGATTGTTCAAATTTGGAACTTTCAAGCGAGGGTACTCTTTACGCAAGTCACGTTGATCCGCTTCCAGGCGAACGCGGATGTCATAGCTGACACCGTTTTCACGATAGATTGCCGGTGTCAGACCTTCGATCAACGTACGAAGCTCATTTCCGATGCTGGTTAAAGTCACCCCTGACATTTTAGCGATGTCAGGTTTCATTTTCACTTGGAATTCAGGCTTACCCACACGGAACGAAGTATCCGGTTGCGACAAACTTGGATTCTTTTTCAAATTCTCCAAGACTTTGTTTGAGTACTCAATCAAAGCATTCATATCCTGGCCGACGATGTTCAAGTTGAATTGACGGCTGTTTTGCTGACCCGGGTTGTCCGTCACGATGATATTGTACTTACCAAGCAAGTCTTTGAATTCAGTACGAAGAGCATCTTTCATTTGTGTCGTATTTTTGTGACGTTTTTTAGAAGGAACCAAGCGGATGTACAAGTTCCCTTTATGGGCTTCGCCATTCGAAGAACCGATTTGCGCCAAAACGTCTTCGATCTCGGGGAATTTTTTAAGATGATCTTCCAATTCTTTGGCAACAGCATCCGTTCCATCAAGGCTTGCACCTGGAGGAAGTTCGAACATCACAAAGAATTCACCATTATCTTGCGGTGGCAGGAACGTAAACGGAACGAAGCGCGCAATAAAGATCGAGAAGAAGAAGATCGCCACACCACTTAAGATCGTTTTCAGTGGGTGTTTTAAAGACCACTTCAAGCTGGAGAGGTATTTTTCTTCCAGCCAAGATTGGCAACGGTCGAAGGCTTTTAATGCTTTTTTGTTCCAGATCCCAAATTTGGAAGTCGGCTCTTTGTGAGAGTGCTCGCCCGCTACATATGCGGAAAGGGCCGGGGCCACAAACAAACCGTCAAACAAAGACACGATCATCGCAAAACAGATCGTCAAGCCGAACTGTTTAAAGAACTGCCCCACGATACCTTGCAAGTTCCCGATCGGACCGAAGACTGCAAGAATTGTCAAAGTCGTCGCGATAACAGCAAGAGTGACTTCTTGAGTACCGACAACCGCGGCTTTTTTCGGAGACATTCCTGCCTCGAGTTTACGGAAGATGTTTTCCCGCACGACGATGGCATCGTCGACCAGAAGACCTACCACCAACGACATTGCCAGCAAGCTCATGATGTTAATTGAAAAGCCAAAGATACCCATCACGATACATGCTCCTAAAAGGGAGTTCGGAAGGGCAAAACCGGTGATCAATGTGGACTTCATAGAGCCCAGGAAGAAATAGACCACGATGATCGTCAAAATCACACCGAATGCGATGGATTCGTAAACGTCATAAACGTTATCGCGAATTTTCTTACTGGTGTCTTGAGTGATCTTCATCGATGCCTGGATATTTTGATCTTTCAATTGCTGATTGATCTTCGTCACTTTGGTGCGGATATCGTCAGCAACTTTTACAGAGTTTGCTCCCGATTGGCGATACACGGCAAAGTTCACAGACTTCTTGCCGTTTAAACGCGTGCGTGTCGTTTCATCTTGAAGAGTGTCTTTGATTTGACCCAAAGTTGCGATCGAAACTGGATGATACACGTCAGCCAGGCGCAAGACCGTATTACCGACTTCAGCAATTGATTGGTACTGAGCAATCGTACGGAATGAGAACTGAGTGGAACCTTCGTCAATTTTACCAGCAGGGACGTTACGGCCACCAGATTGCAAAGCTCCAGCAACGCTGGTTGCAGAAACGTCGGCGGCATTCAATTTATTGTAATCAAGGCTCACATGGATTTCACGTTTGCGACCACCCAAGATTTCGACCTGACCCACTTGCGGGACCTGTTCGAACTGAGGAGATATGATTTCTTTGGCTAAGTCATAAAGCTTACCGTCTTCCATGTCAGACAGAAGTGTGATGTACATAATCGGCGCATCGGAAGGGGAGACCTTGCGAATCACCGGTTGATCGATGTCATCAGGAAGCTCGCGCAAAACGTTTTGCACTTTCGCGCGCACTTCTTGCTCGGCAAAGTTCAAGTTTGTTTTCAAAGAAAACTCGATCATCACCACAGAAACGGAGTCCATGTTTTGGGAAGAGACTTTTTGCACGCCCGAGATGGTGGAAAGTTCGTCTTCCAAAACCTTGGTTACTTCGGTTTCGATCTCTTGTGGACCCGCACCACCGTAAGTGGTTTGGACAACAACTGTCGGGAAGGTGACGTCAGGATACAAATCGATCGGCAGATCTCTTAAAGCGATCGTACCCAAGGTAAGCATCAAGATAACAATTGATAAGATAAAAACAGGTTGGCGAACGGAAAGTAATGCTGGTGACATAGTGGGCGGAAATTATCAGACCGCCCTAAAAAGACAACAAAATCTCAATTCAGTATCCAAAGCATTTCAAGTAATTGACAATTAAATCAAGTAATTGGCAATTACCGGCACAGCCCTTCGCGGACTTTGTTAGGGGTGAAATTATAGATGAAGACTTTGTTTCCTCTTAAAAGGCGTTCCTTCATCATATCTAGGTAAGGCGTATTGGTAGAACGAGTCACACCTGCATGGAGTCCTCCCATACGGCCGTTCAGGGTGATGGTCCCGTCGACCCCTAAGCACCCAGCGGTTCCTGGCGAAGTGTAAGTATCCCATCCATGCATTAGAATTTTACGTGAGCGCAGATTTTTGTTGGACGGTTCAAGCCCATCCAAGTCGATACCATCTTTGATGTTTCCACCACGGTTACCCGTATAAGGGGCTGTGACCATAGCTCCATCAGGAGTACCGTTGCGTCCTCCGACGTTACCGAACCCACCGTTTTCACCGTCGCCTTGACCGCGAATCACTGGGATCGGGTTTTTATCGACAACATTGACCATATTTCCGGAAGAGTTAAAGAAATACATTTTTCCTTGAAGTTCACCCTTGCCGAAATCATTAAAAATAAATGTATCGCTGGTGGTTTTGCCCTGATCCTTCGCCTTTTGAAAGGCCGCCAAAGCCATTTTGAAGCCGCATTGAAAACGTGGATCGTTTTGTTGCGCAGCTGGCAGAGTGTCGCAGGATTTTTGATTCGCGTCGTTGAGATTTTGACGATTGGTATTTTCAATACCGCTGATCGCCATTTTTGATGCGACACTTGGTGAAGTTTTATCCGCTGGTGTTACCAAAGATGTCGGTTTACTGCCAAATCCAAAAATGTCCTTTAGCCAATCAAAGAAATTAAAGCTGCCGGATTGATAAGCCACGGTGTTGTTTTTAAGGATACAACTGCCATTGGTAATACAATTAGAATCTTCTTTGGCAAAGTCTTCTTTTTGCATCAGCAAAGTGCCACTTTGGACCACGCCTTGAAGTTCGGTCACGGCACCGTCATTAGTGGGGTTGTCAATGGACGTCACTTTGCGAACGCTGCTATTGCTGATGTCTTTAAAACCAGAACTCGTCGCAGCGGTATTTGCCGTTGAAATATAATTAACGTTTGAATCCGCAGCCGACATCGTGAGTTTGGTACCTTTGGGAATAACACCAATAGGTTGCACGGCTTTAAAAGGATTGCCATCCGCATAAGCAGTAAGACTCAAAAGAAGTACTAAGCCAGAGAGGATTGTATGTTTTCTCATATAAGTAGTTTTCGGTTTATTGGCTGTTTACTAAAGGAATTTTTGAAGTCAGCCCAGACCTTGGTTTGGCTGTTCCGAGTGATCAGGACTTAGGCCAAATTTGCGAGTGAAATGATAAAGTGAGGTCTGTAAAAAACCGATCAATTATCCATGATTGCTCTTTGGTGTGTGATAGGTTTGATACTTTCTGCCATCTCGGTTTCGATGTTGGGCGCGGCATTTTCTATTGTCGGTCTTGCGGCATTGTTCTCGGGGGCAGCGACAGCCGTCATGCTGATGGCGGGATCACTCGAGCTTTCAAAATTCGTTCTAGCGGCTTATCTGCATCAACGCTGGGATCATTTAAATGCTTTTCTGAAGACCTATTTAGTGAGCTCTGTCGTGATCCTCAGTGCGATCACTTCATTAGGTATTTTTGGTTTCCTGTCAGACGCCTATCAATCAGCCAGTACCGCATTAACCGCCGAAGCCATCAAAGTCAGTTCCTTAAAAACTCAACAGGCGAGTGCTCGTGCGGAAATTGATCGCTTGAATAAAGCGGTTGATGAAATTCCCGTGACTCGCGTGACGAAAAGAATCGAAACTCGCAAAGAAATCGAACCCGGTATCGCCGCCCTGACCAAGCAAATTGAAAGTCTGCAAGTGCAAATTACGCAAAGTGATTTGCACGTGATTGAACTGAATAAAAAAGTCGGACCGTTGGTATTCATCGCCAAAGCCTTCAATCTGGAAATCGATACGGTAGTAAAATACTTGATCACGCTTTTCGTTTCGGTGTTTGACCCATTGGCGATTTGCCTGGTCATCGCAACCAGCGGTGCTTTGCAATCCCGCCGCGAAGAAAAAAATCAGCCGGCTCAAACAGATTCTGAACCGATTTCCACAGGTGATAATGCCGAAGTCGTGGAAATGCGCTTTGTCGACGACAAAGAGGCTGCGGGGTAGACGATGCTCTTGACCCGTGTTCTGGAAAAAAAAGCTGTCATTCAAACTTTTGGTGCCGCTTTAGTCTTTGCCCCCATCGGTAATACTCTCGCAAAAATGTCGACGTTAGATGGCGTTTATGGTCAGTGGACTTTTGACATGTTCAAAAGGATCATCGCTGCGGGTTCAGTGTTCAATCAGATTCTTTATGTTGCGACGATGGCGATTGGCTTCTTAATGCTTCGGGGTTCAAAAACCGTATGGAAGTGGGCGTTGGCTTTGCTCGGTGGCTACATCGCTTTGCAAGTTTCGGACTTTAAGCATGTTAAATCCAGCGGTCTTACCTGGATGTTTTTTTTAACCAATATCGCAGTATTCATGTTCATCGCGGATCAACTGGTATTTAAAGTTGAAAACATTAAGGCCAAATCAAAGTCTCAGGAAAAACCAAAAATAGCACCCGCACCTATTCACTCGGCGGCGAAAGAAACTGCGGCGACGATCGTGAAAATGCAAAAGCCAGCTCCGGTGAAAAAGGATGTCGTCAGAAAACTGGAGGCAACAAATTTGCCAACAGAGCCGGGCAAAGTAGTGGTACTTCAACCTAAGGTGCAAGCAAAACCGAAACTCAGAAGAATTCCCCAAGTTAGAAAAAAAATCCTCTTCCAATTCGCGGGCCAAAACCCTTGGGGGCAACTGGTTTCAATTTCCAATAAAGGTCTGCAAATAAAGGGACTGACGACACCACCAGAGGAAATCACTGACCGAGAAGTGGACTTGTTTCTGACCAAGAATCTCAAACTCAGAACCAAACTCACCATGAAAAATGAAGACACTTACTTTTTTGACTATGCCGACAGCTTGTCTTTGGAAAAGAAAAAAGAACTCAATCATTGGATCAGCTCTCTAAAAGAATCTAGTGCAGCTTAATTCCTATGAAAACTTAACCCAGGAAATCTAAAAGTCTCGTGAGGAGTTCTTTTTTGCGCGCGGGTTTTGTGATCACTCCATCATACCCGGCCTTTAAACAATCCTGACCAGCTTCTTTCACCGAGTGCGCAGTCAGTGCCAGGATCGGTTTTGTAAATCCCCCGGCACGAAGACGACGAACGGTTTCAAAGCCATCCATGGTCGGCATTTGAATGTCCATCAAGATTAAATCGGGATTGTGATTTGCGACGATTTTGATGGCATCAAAGCCGTTGGAGGCTTGTAAAACTTCAGAACGCGTATTGCGCAAGTAAAGACTTATCAACAAAAGATTGTCACTGACATCGTCAACCACCAGGATTTTTGCACCTTTTAGATCGATGGTGAGAAAGGCTGTTTCCGCAAGTTGTTCCATGTATTTCTTGTAGCGAAGCCTGTGGCAAACGCAACACCGAGAGATAGATTTTTCATGGAAATTGTCCAGTGCGACTCGGCGAGTAACAGAATTGTTAAGGGGTTTTTACATTAACGCGAGAGGGAATGCAGTTTAAAAAAGGAATCGCGGAGCTAAGTCTACCAGTCCCGCGACTCCAATCGCAAATTTGGTAAATGAAGCTTAGTAGTTATAACCAAAACCACGCAAATACACCCAAATATCTGAGCGACCAATCAGATCGAAGTATAAGATGCCGTTGAATTGGCCGACACTTTTTGGCGCAAACTTAACCTTGGCTCTGCAAGATTGGCCCGGCCATAAAACACCACCGCAGTTTTCGGTGTGACTAAATGCTTTTCCTGAACTTTCGATGTCGTTGATATAGAAAGGATAGTTGCCGTTGTTGTGCAGGCGAAAGCGGGCGGTGGCACTTTTTCCTTTTTTGACGAAGCCGAAATTATAATTGTACGACTCTTGCACCGTCACTGAGCCTTCGTTTATGGTGACGGTGTATTCTTCTTCAGTGGTGGAAGGATTTTCGTCCCACGTCTCCTGGGCAAAAACGGGAATAGTTATCAGAAAAGTTGCTGCGAGCAGAAAAAACGATTTCACTGGTACCCCCTTTTTTCTTCATCATGGGTAACAGTTAGTTCGCAGGCAAAATGTAATTTGTTTTTCCAGACTGGGCCACTATCTTTTGGCCGCTTTAATTATATCGTCGCAAGCCACTGCCAATGAGCTTAAGGACTTTACGACAGAGTTTTGTGACACGAAAAAAAAGCCGCCGACTCTTTTTGTCGGCAGCTTCATCTTAAAGAACAAATCTTTATAGATTATTACTGGATTTTGCCAGTGACTTGGAAGTGCAAACCTACAGTTGTTGCACCAGCGCCACATTGAGCAGCAGCGTCTGTTGCTGGAACGTAGATCGCGGCACGACCGTGAAGGTATTTGTAGTTGTTAAAGTTCAAAGCGGCATCAAGGAAAGCTTTACCAGCTGTGCAAGCGGAAGTCCCTTCGATCGCGTAAGCACGAGAATCAACAAGCTTCGCTGTGTGAGCCGCGTTGTCAGCGAATACCAATGCCGAGTACTTACAAACTGAACCTTCTTCAGAGAAAGTTCCTTTGATCAAAAGGTTGTCCAAAGAATAGTCTGTCGTCGCAGTTGCTAATTGAACGTTGAACGCAGCGAAGTCTGCCGGGATTGTTTGAGTCTGAGTGTTGCCATCATCACAAACGTAGGCTGTGAATTTAGACATCCAACGCTCACCTGGAAGAGTCAAATCTTCGTTGGGTGCAGCAAACGCTGAAGAAAGAGATAAAGTAGCTAGTAAAACTAGAACTGATTTCATGTGATATCCTCCAATGGATTTTATTAATCGTGGAGTAGTTCTACGGATGAGATGTTGAAGTGGTCAAGCAGACCACGAAAATTAAGCCATTGGTTTTCAATGCCTTTTCATCTTGTTTTCGTTAGAGTGATTTTTTGCTGATTAACGTTTACAAAAGTTAATTCAGGACACGAACTGATGTGACATGCATCAATTCGCAGGCACCCGCACCGGTATCATCGCGACTTAAGGAGCTGCGCCATTCGCCACCTTCTTTGGTGCTAACCATAACCAGGCTGCCAGTCAGTTCAATCAGGTTTCCTTCACGCAAACCAACGATGACATCTTTTATAACTTGGTTTGCGGGAATGATGTGAACATTGGCACTGTGGCGCATGATCTCTTGCTCTGAGATCGGAGGGTTTTTCCAACTCACATGATAATATCGCAGTGATTGCCCGATACTAAGTTCGTTTAAAATTTTGGAATCGGACATCGGTCCCCAACCCAAGGCAAGGTCGATAGGAGAAATCTTGGCACCCGGATCAAAATAATATCGATTGGTGGAAAGAACGCGGGCGCGAATTTTATAACGAGCCAGTGGTTCGACCACCCCGACATCAATGCGAATCGGTTTTTTATCACCGTCGGCAATCACTTCTTGAACGGGATCTTCTGGAATCAGAACACCATCGGCGACAGGGATAGGTCGGCCTCTCCAGTATAGGATCACGGCCAGCAAGAGGGCTCCGATAGTAAATGTCTTGCGATTGAACTCAAACATTTCCCTTTATTGTCGGGTGAATTGAGGGGCTAAGCAAGTCTTTGTGCCGGATGCGACTTCAGAGGTGGTCTATTGGGCCAGGATGAGATATTCTACCTCCATGAATTTGAATACAGCTCTGATGATAGTCGACGTCCAGGCCAATATGTTTGCTCCGTTTAATCCCGTTTACGAAGCGGATGCTCTTTTGGAGAACATTTTAAAGCTTTTGGAATTGGCTCGCGCTTCAGGTACGCAGGTGATTTTTATCCAAAATAATGGCGAGCCAGGGGAGCCGGATGAGCCCCGCACCGAAGGTTGGATGTTGCATTCTGAATTGGTCATTGAAAATGGCGATCTGATCGTCCAAAAAAAACATCCCGATCCATTCACGGACTCAGAGCTTCACGCCACTCTTCGTAAAAAAGGTATTCACAAACTAATTATCGCAGGATTGCAGTCGGAGTACTGTATCAATGCCACATGCAGAAAAGCCTGTGAGTTGGGATATGGTGTAACCCTGGTCAGTGATTCTCATAGCACTTATCCCTCGCACGAAGGAACAGCTCCGCAAATTATTGCGCGTGTGAATGCGGGCCTTAAAGATGTGGTCAGTTTGTGGGCGGTTGCTGAAATCGAAGCTTAATACTGAAAATCGATCAAAGTTTTAAAGTACGCCGGAACGCGGGCTTTAAACTGCATTCTTTTTTTACTGTGGGGATGATTGATTTCCAATTCCGCCGAGTGCAGGAACAAGTTCTTAAACGGGGAGTGGGGTTTACCGTACTTGGTATCGCCCACGATCGGATGCCCCTCGCCGGAGAGATGCACGCGAATCTGATTTTTTTTACCTGTTAGTAAATTGATTTTTAAGAGACTGAATTTATCTGTTTCCTTAAGAACGGTGTATTCCGTGATAGCAAGTTTTCCTTTGTCAGCATCCTGACTGGAGTGCACCACGTAATCTTCGTCTTCGCTTAAGTAACTTTGAATCGTGCCACTTTTTTTCTCAAGCTTGCCATGAACGATGGCGTAATAGGTTTTGCTAAAGGACTTCCAGTTGTCTTTTAGAAAATTCATCACTTCTTCTGTTTTTGCAAAAACCAAAACGCCGGAAGTGGCTTGATCCAGGCGATGAACCACATAAACCATTTTGGTCGAGCGGGGATTGCCTTTGCGAACCCACTGATTCAAAAGTCCATGAACCGTGTTTTCGCGCTCCCATTTTGCAGCGACCGTTAAAATCCCCGGAGACTTATTGCCCACGATGATATCCAAATCCTCGTGCAGAATTTCAAAACCTTTGGGTTGGTACTTTTTAGGGATCTTTTTAGGAGCTGACATAGCTCCTTGGTAGCAGGTCTTGCCCCAAGGAGCACGAAATTATTGAAGCATATCGCAAATTACGCGAAATTTTTCCCAGTTTCCGATCTGGGTGGCATCCGTATGAATGGTGTCGTCAATACGTCCTCCACCACCCACGGCCGTCACATAGTTTCCGGTTTTGGTTTGAATGGCATAAATGCCAAACCCCAAAGAGATAAATTTAAATTTTTCCCAGTCGCGAAGCTGGGTCGCATCTGAATGAATCACGTCAGTGATGCGTCCTCCGCCTCCCACCGCAGTCAGATAGTTTCCAGTTTTAGTTTGAATTCCATATTCAATAACCGATTGGCCAGACTCCGAATCTACCAGGGTGAATTTCTCCCAGGATCCGATTTTGGTGGCGTCTGTATGAATAACGTCCCAGACTCTGCCGCCACCGCCCACGGCCGTCAGAAAATTACCGGTATAGGTTTGTATGGCACAGGTAATCGGGGCATTGCCCGCATGGCTGAAGGGAGTCAGAAATAAAACTGCCAGGAATAAAAAACGACAGGGATTTTTCATGGAAAACTCCTTTGAGTAATTCAGTTGGTGATTCCATCTGAAACCCGTGGGGGTCAAGACTCAAAGGAATTTAAAAGGGTTGCGTGCTAGCAGCGAAATTCCTGCTCGCCGGCAGCACGCTGTGATTCATCAGAACATTGTTAACTGGGTACCGACATACAGTTCCGCTTTATCTTCGTCTGGATCTGTTTTGTGGATGTAACGAACACCCCAATCCAATGGCAAGAAGCGGAAGAATTTAGATTGCAAAATCAGCTCAGCACCGGAGCTTTTTAAATTGTAGTCGATCCCTTGGGCCGTGTATTTCGTGTTATCGATGAATAGGTTGGCATAAATACGATTGACGTAAATCCATAATCCCGCATTCCAGTCTGGATAAGAAATCGGGAATAGATAGTTAAAGCTCGCTTTGGCAAATTGATCTGACGTTTTATAGTCAAAGCCACGAGAATAAACATAACCCACAGGATTGATGATGGGTGGAGAGAACAAATAGCGATCCATACCTTCAGCGGCTTTTTGACCACTGAAAGAAAGCAGGATGCTGTTGTTTTTAAAGATCCCTGGAGTTGTTAGATCCAAGTTTCCGTAAGTGCGATAGGAACCTGGCAGGGACTCATCACTCATGGTCGTGGCGTCTTCATATTCCGCCAGCAACGTCACGCTCCAAGGAGAAAGAATCGAGCGCGTGTAGCCTGATTTCGCGTATGAAAATTGGAAGTTCACAGTTTGATCGACGTATTGAGACGTGCCCAGGCCGGGAACTCCGACTTTATCAACTCGGTAGCTTTCCGTGCGAAGAATTTTTGCAGAATAACCTAAGCCCATCAAACCAGAATACATGTGGTGCTTGAACATATAAGGCAAAAGCATGCCGACGCCGTAAGAGCCCTCTCGCCATGTCAGGTCCTGCTCTGGATCTGAATTCATAACGTTGGTTTTACGATTGCGGATATCACCCAAGATGCTCAGCACGGGCCAATAGCGCTTGAAATCGATTTCCAAGGACGTGTAAGGAACATTTTCCTCACCATCGCTCCCCAACGCGATTGTCGCTCCAAAGTCACGAAGGTAGTTGTCGGTTTTAACTGTCAGTCCAAAGCCACGGGCGGCAAAGAAGCTCCAAGTGTGCGGAGTGAAGGCACGGGCATCAAAACCACTATAGTCTTCTTCGTGATACTTGTCGGCGTTTTTGGTATCGAAATTCAATTGATCCGCAATTTTGACTGCAGGGAATTTGTTGTAAGCATCACTCGGTCCGTCACCCAGGAATTTGCCATCCACGAATTCGGTTTTCGCGATCGGCTTACAATCATTCAAAGGGGCTTTTTGAATACGATTTCCATAGGGGAATTGTTCAGAATAGTAAAATTCCGAACCCGCAAAGGTCGGCGCGAATGAAGCAATTTTACTTTGTGTACACTGAGCGAAAGCCATTGAAGCCGTGTTCAACTTCATGATCTCAACAGCCCCTTTGTACTGAGCTTCAAACAGGATCTCGCCATTGCCATTGCTGTGTAAAGCAAACATGTTGTTACGAGAACCAGGCAAGATCGTAGTGAACTTATCAGACCCAAAGCTTGCCAGAATCATCGAGCGGTAGCCTGCCTTATCCAGAGCGAAAGCCACCACTTTGTCCTGATCGACGGCCACGGCCTCGACCAAATTCAAATTTGCCAGTTTCAAAGTGCGCAGGCGATTTCCAGAAAGATCGAATTCCTGAATTTGCCATGTTTGATCTTGCAAATATTCTGTCGCCAAAACGGTTTTGCCATTGAATCCAAAATGCGGGTTGTACACGCGCAAATCAGACGTCATGTATTTGTGGGTGCCCGATTTTAAATCTACCAACACCAAGTCAGAGTAACCTTGGAAGCCAAAGCGGGGATGTGGAAGGAAATCGCTATAAACCGCATGGTCGTTCGAGTAATCCAAACGTCCCAAATCACCGGTGTAAGGAATCTCAACGACTTTTTCTGTATCATTGCCCGTTTTTTTATAGAGGGCTGGGAGATGATTTAAATCATATTGAACAAAGTAGGTCGCGCCATCCAGGTGTTTCGGATCTGTCGAAACCGAGTACTCAGTTTTTTCCAGACCAGGAAAGGAGTCTTTGGACCATTGCTTACGAAGCTCATCAAAGGATTCATAATAAAATTTTCTGAAAGATGTACCCGAGATGTCTTTGAAAGCATTTTCAAATCGCCAAGGATGAGGACCACGGCTGTTACGTTCATTGATCTTTTCCCAGAAGTCGTCGCCGAATTTTTGATAGGCGCGAGAAATCAAAACATAACCATAGACGTACTGATTGACCAGACTGTCCTGATAAGTGCCGCTGATGAATTGATCATAGGTCGGAGTGGCACGCCCCAAAAGGATCGCTTTTAAACGGGCCAGGAACAGAGGAGAACGTCCACGACCGGCATCCGTGAACTTGGTTTCGGCATAAACTGCGTCGCCTTCTTTCATCCAGGATTTATTCACCAAGGTGTCAGCCAGTGCAATACCCAGGTCACCAAATAGGTAATTAAAGTAATCAACAGTGTTGTGGCTAAAGGCATCGTATTGTTGAACGTGACGATATTCATGGATGGACAATGTCTGATACCACTCGGTCGAGCCCACAATAGGAGAGTAGGTCGTTGAGCCATACCATTCTGTACGACGAGGCATCAACGTCACAAAGCCATTGGGCTCCGCCATTTGGTCACGGATGATCAAAGTAACTTTTTTAGGATGCTTGATTCCGTATGATAGCCCCACCACGTGGGAGTAGTGTTCAATCATGTTCGCAACATAGATGGCGCGGCTTTTGAAAGTTTCTGGATAGATCACTTTTACAAAGTCATTTTCAATTGTCTTCCACTCGGTTGACGAGGGACTTTGATCAATGAGGGAGACCTGGGCCAAAGCTGTCAGGGAACTTAAAACCAATGCAAATACAACGACGAAAAACCGCATTATGACCTCGAAACGGGTTAAATAATTACGGTGTTAACTATATTTCGTTGAGTGCAAACAGCAATGAAAAAGGCCCAAGCCGCAAAGTGTAATTGAGCCTATGGCAAGAGCGGTGTGACTAAAATGCGACGTTTATAAGAGTCTTGCATCACTAACCCCATCGGTGTGATTTTTAAGATAAAGGCTTTTCCTTTACTGCCGGGCAAAATACCGGGCAGATTCAGTCCTGAAACCGAGATTGACTGGAAACCCACACCAGGGCGGAAGCTAAAGACCTCGGTGATGCCAGTCGCGATGTTATTCGCAACCATATAGAAATCATCGTTGTCGTTATTATAAACGGCATCAATCCAGATTCTTCCGGTCGGATAATTCGTTTGCGCAGTCAGGTCCATCACGTCAACGATGGTCGCTGGACTGCCCGGAACGATTTTACGAATTTTATCCGCGTCGAATATCAACAGATTGCCATCTTTATCGGGTTGCATTCCATAGATGCGCTTTAATGGTACCGTGGTCGCGTCTGTCGCTGTGGAAACAGCAGAGGTTCCGATAGTCCCATTGCCAGCAACCCACGTACCTGCGCCACCATTCGCTTTATAAATTTTCAAGTTGGCCGTTAGATTCGCATCCGAATACGTCGTGAAATAAAAACTATTGTCTGGCATGTAAGTCGCCGTCCAACCCCAGTCGTACATTGTTCCAGTATAAAGGGTGCTCGCCACTCCGAAACTGGCATTGCCCGTGGCACTCCAAATACTCATGTCATGAGTGTACCAGGTGTATCTGCTGCTCGCATCAAGTCCGTTAAATGTCAGAGTGCGATTGGGTGCGACGTGAATCGTACCGAAAGTATTGAGTGTTGCATTCAAGGAGCTACTGAAAGCCGTATCCACACGAGTAATTTCCACATCGGTTCCACCTGAAGGAATGCTGACTTTCATACGACGTAAATGGCGGATGCCGCGAGTATAAAGATATCCTACCTTTGCCGTACTGTCGTATTCCCAGCCAAGACCGGCAATGGATGTAAACGCCACTTGTGAAGGATCCGTGCCGTTACCAAAGGTAAGAAACGAGCTGCCGCCAATTTTAGTCGAAGACAATGTCGTATTGAACTTAACTTCAAAAAGTTCGTTCGTTTCACGAGAGACGATATAAACGGCCTTATCAGACGATCCCACGGAGACTTGAACCGTGTCGATGGTATCTGTTGCCAATGTTGTTTTAACGCCAGCAGTGACCCCGGTCGCAGTATTGAGATAGGTTACATCACGACCGCTGCGCGCATTCTGCATACAAAACATTTTCGAAGTATCACTCCCCATAAAAATGCCCCGCGAACAGTAGGCCGCATCGCCATCCGCCGGAGCCGCTGTCACCGCGGTGATGTGATAGCGTTCAGTCGCGGCATCTCGGGTAAGTTCCAAGCGATTGGCAGTATTGGCGGCATTTCTCCACCACACAAAAATACGGCTTCGGTCAGGAAGGGCCGTGATCCAGGCACCACGGGATGTGGGCGAGGTCACGAATTTACAAGGCAGAGAAATTTCATCTGTGAAGACCGTCGCACTGACGGTCGGCGAATAGTCCGTACACATTGTCGTATTGCCGATAATGAGTTTCGGCGTGCTGGAGGTATTGTTCAGATCCAGCTCATAGAAACCATTTGCAGAAATTTTGTCCGTATAAAGAGACGGGAAGTAGTAATAGCCCGATTTTAAATATTGATCAAAACTTGGACCCGAGTTCGCCAAACGATCATCGCCGGTAATTAATGGAACTGTTCTGTTCCAAATAATACTCTTATCAGAAATTTTGATGCGCGTGATGGTGTGACAAGGTGCTGAGACGATGGTCATCATATCATCTGTGATATCGATGATTTTTGGCGTGATAAATTTTGCGACAGAACTTGTGGGACAGCCTTCAATGAACATATCGCCCAGCCACTCGGTGATCAAACCGGTTTGGCGGTCAATTTTTGTGATGGCATGGCGCAGACGAGAGCCTGAATATAAATTGTTTTGAGAGTCCCCAAAAACACCACTGGAGTTGGAAATGTCAGCGGCACTTATATGCACGCCAGTTTCCAGATTTCCTGGGTCACCGACCAGGATTTGCCATTTAGAATTTTGAATTTCTGAAAGCGACGTGGTGACGACGCCACCAGCGGTTTTACAAGCCACTAAAACGCGGATGGGGGTCGAGGCCGAGATCGCTGCACCCCATGGTGTTTGCGAAGGAATTGTCCAATTGTAAGTACCTGTTGCCGGCAGATTCGATGTCGTATCATCGACAATGACAAAGTAACTAAGGCCGTCGTCGATGGTATACTGAATACTGGAGATCGGTTTTGTCGCTAAGCCAATGTCAGCACTGTTGCTTGTACACTGCCAAGAGATCGGCATCACATTGCCCGGCAAGTAAGTTCCTGAACCGGCTGGCGAGGTCACTTTAATGCTTGGAGGATTTCCCGTATCCAATTTTAAAGTCACGGCCTTGGTCAAAGACATGATGCCTGCATTATTTTTAATCTGTGCATAAACAGTATGAGTTCCTGGAGTGTTCGCCAGGGAAAAGCTGAATTTTTCACTCGAGAATGGCATCCAACCAACGCCATTGTCGGTATTGACGTCAAAATCAGTTTCAGAAATACGCATATATGAAGTCGCCGAGGTCGAAGGCGTTACTGCCAATTGCGCATTGATGGATGATAAGCCAACAACACTGGCGCCATCAGCCAGTGTCAGTGTGTTAATCACCGGCCGTTCGGATTCCACAATAAGATCTTTAATATAAACGGCTTGGTTCGTTGCAGCGTCAGTCACCGTGACTTTGAGTTTAACCGTTTTTACAGAAGAAGCTGTATTCCAAGTCGCATTGTAAGTTTGATTCGAGGCACTTGTTGCTGGCAATGCCTGAGTGGAAAGAACCGTGTATGTGGCGCCCGCATTTTCGCTGTATTCCAGAACTGTGTTTTGTGAGGTCGAAGTATGAATGTCCGTCACACGCCAAGTCACTGTTGCAGCAACATTTATTTTTTGGTCCGTGGTGGGAGCAACCCAAGTGATCACCGGTGGAGTTGTATCCAGCACAATTGATTTTGTAGCGGATGTCGCGGAAATATTCCCAGCTGTGTCTTTCGCCCAAATATAAAGGGTGTGAGTGCCTTCACCCACGACAGTGTAGTTGTTAACAACCGGAGACGCCGCACAGGCAGCCCAGGCGGGATTGCTCGCTGTTGGTACACCCGCGGTTTCCGTGATTAACAAGGTCGCCGTGTCGTTGCAGTCAGCCACGGTCAATCCCACAACGGGATTATTGGTTAAAGCCGCCGTCGTTAGGGTGACAACCGGCGCATTTGGCGGTGTATTATCAAAAACAAATTGAGCCGGAGTGGTTGTCGTTGAATTTCCCGCAGCATCCACACCATAAAGACGTAAATAGCCCGAAGCCGCTGGCGTGTAACCAGTGTAAGGCGAAGTGGCAGCGGTTAAGGTCGCAACATCCGTATAAGTGGTGTTGTCAGAGGAATACTGAAGTTTTAATAAAGTGACCGAGGACGTCGCATCTGTCGCCGTAAAGGCCAGACTCATTGCGGTCGAGGCCTGTGTTGCTGTCGGGACAGTCAGCGACAAGACGGGAGCCGAGGTATCGTAAGTGACGTTGACGGAAGCTGGCGTGGAGGAAATATTTCCCGCCGCATCTTTGGTCCAAAGATAAATTGTTTTAAGTCCATCTCCCATGGACAGGGTGTAATTTTCTGACTGAGCTGATGCCGTTACGCAGCTTCGATTAAAATCAGAGGCGGCCACGCCTGCTGAAGTTGAACTTTCCGAAATTGCAAAGGTGGAAAAGGTATCACAGTTTGCCAGCAAAGTTCCGGTATTGATTTCAACCGTGGCAGACAGAGAATTAGTAATAGCAGCCGAGGTTAAGGTCAGTGCTGGAGCCAGCGCCGGAAAGGTATTTAAAATATTCAAGGTCAGTTGTTTTTCAAAGACCGCATAGCTGGAGTCAATCTGGCCGCTGCCATCGTCCGTGCCAATTTTTATTTTTAGTGTATTAGCACCTTGAGAATTTTTCGTCGGAGTGAACGCATAGGTGGAATTCGTCCCTTCGGAAGAGCCATTTAAAATCCACTCATAAGCGGCGTTGTAGCTTCCATACCAGTGCGATGCAGTCACGGTATGACTTGCAGAACTCATTTCGTTGTAAACAGTGGGTATCGTTAAAGTGTCGATATAGGGTGGCACCATAGAAACCAAATCCGTGATCGCATTCAAATTAAATGTCGCAATGACCTGAGCTCTTTGCGTGGCACCACTGCCCGCAGCCAGATTATCATAAACTTCACTCATGGATTCAGAGGTGTCGACATTCGGGGCGGCATCTATTGCAGAAATAGCAGCCTCGATTTGCACGGAACTTAAATCTTGCAGGCCTTTGATTCCGGAAACCTGCACATAGGGAACCAAGCCCACCAAACTGGTGGTGTAGTTGACCACTTGATTGCTCATCCCGGTCACTGGACGGCTCAATTTTTTTCCGCAAGCATCCACTTTGATAAAATATTTTGCTGTTGGAGCGATGCTAAATAAGTTAGTGAACTGGAAAGAATAGTCTGACTCCAAAGACACTGTCGCTAGGGGAGTTTCTTCGACGCCGCCATCGGCATTCAATTGATGAAGATATGCTTTTTTGTCACCTGCCGCACAAGTCGCCGAAGATGTGATTCCCGGCATTTGTACTTTTCCAGAAAGGGTGTTGCCATGCTCAGACCAAATATTTAAGTCCAGGCTGCAAGCAGAAAGAAGTAAGAAAAGACACGCACTCAGATATTTAACCACCTGAGATAATCCAGAATTGAGACTAAAATCGCGTGTTCCCCATACGTGCATACTTGATTAATCGGTCTTTGGGAGCGTTCGCTGTACATACAGGAAGTGGATTGAATCAAAATTTCCTCAATCAGTGACTCCAGTTCATATTTTTGAATGTGCTTTTTCGAGAGAAAAAACTTAGGGCTTTGAAGCAGGAGTTGCTGAAAATGAGTATTTTCCGAGGGAACTCTCGGAAAAATACATGGCACCAATGACGAGGGTCAGGAATGTATTCACACACCAGTCCTTCTCATCAACAGAAATTACCCTATAGTCACAGAGTAAAAGGAGGTGCCACATGGCTACCAATAAAACCAGTCAGAAAAGTTCAAAAATGAAAGAGAGTTCTCAGGGCCGACAAAGCTCGGGAAGATCTCAATCATCCAATTCACGGGTTAACAACTCCAGCAGCGGCAGCTCACGCTCGAACAGAAACCAGTCATCCTCTATGGAAGACGATGAATAGATCTTGGTGAAAAAATAAAGGAGCCTTATGCGAAACCAAGGCTCCTTTATAGAGCTCAGATTTTGTGAGGGAGAAATTTATATGCAGAGAAAAAACTTAATTGTGACCGCTATCGGTGCTGTAGCTTTGGGTGTGGTCATCGGCAAATTTCTTCAAACTCGAAAAAGAGTCAATGAATTCGCCAGTTCGACGAACAAACCAGAGGAAAATGAGATCGATAGGACCATAGACGACTCTTTTCCAGCGAGTGACCCGCCATCCTGGAGCTCGGGCAATATTCATTAGTCGTCTGGTTATTCTTTTTTACGCGAACACAGATACTCCGCATTGGGCTCTTCTTTGCGGCAGGTGTTTTCCACTTCATCCCAGCAGCCACGTCTTTCATGACAGCGGTCCTTGGCAATAAAGTCTTTCATAAAAAAGATAAAGCCTACGGCGCACAATAATATTATGACGACAATGATGTCGTTAGATCGTCTCTTTTTGATACATCACTCCTGGATAAAACGTGCAGTTAGAGCTATGCCCCTGTCTTATCGGCTAGGTGATGGAAAAAGTTTAAGTCTCGCTTAAAAGAATAAGCAATAATTTATTCCGGTTTTTGTGAGAACTCTTTTCTGCTGCTATAGTTCTTATGTTCGAGTTATATCAAGCTGTGTTGCTCTTCAGCTTTTCCCGTCAAATTCGCCAGTGACTCCAAAATCCCACCAACATTATGAGAAGCCTGGGAGATACGCTCTGACATTTCAGAGACGACCTGTGCCACCTTGGCATTTTCCTGAGAAGTCTGATCAATTTTTCCAAAGGCCAAGCTGATTTGTTGAATGGAAGAGGACTGCTGATGCGAGGATTTGGAGATCTCGGCATTGATGCTGGAGACCTTCTTCACCGATTCCAGAACCTCGGCCATGTATTGCTCGCTCTCTTTGGCAATGCGGGCGCCTTCCGTGATTTGCGTTCGATTGCTTTCAATCATAAGAGAAATGTCCTTGGCAGCTCCGGCGCTTCGTTGCGAAAGACTGCGCACAGCTTCGGCGACGACAGCAAATCCTTTACCCAGCTCACCAGCACGAGCCGCTTCAACGGATGCATTTAAAGCCAGGAGATTGGTTTGAAAGGCGATATCGTCAATGGCCTGGATGATATCGACCATTTGCGCGGCCGAAGCTTCCAAGCTTTGCATGGATTGAATCAGGTGTTGTGTGGCCTCCGTACTCTTCAAGGAAGCTTGAAGAGTTTTACCTGAAACTTCCGCAGCTGCAATGGCGGAGTCGGAAGTGATTTTAAAGGCATTGGTTATGTCCTCTAAAGAAGCAGCTGTTTCTTCCAAAGAGGCCGCAGACTGAGTGGCTCCCGATGCCAACAGGGTGCTGGTTTCGGTTAAGGAGCGACTTGAGTCATTTAGTTCGCCACCGGTTTGATGGACACCCTGGGCGATTTCTCCAATACGTCGACCTAGTTTGTGAATAAGAACAGCACCAAAAATAATACAGATCAAGGCACCCACGATCGCTGTCACCAGATTGACAGTTCGCAAACTTGATCCTGAATTATGAACCGTACCAGCATCTTTTTCGATCAGATTGCCGAGTTTTTCCATTTCACCTTCCAAGACCTTAAAGGATTTTTCAAACTCCGGAAGTTTCAGAATACCCACATCAAATCCTTGATTGGCAGAAAGGTTTACGATGCTTTCCGATTGTTCAATGTAGTTATGCATAGCGGGCAGGATATTAGAAAGGGCGGCCCTGGTATCGGGTTGTAGATCAAGGGCGCGAAGTTTTTCGATATAAGATTTGAAGTTTTCAGACATCTCTTTAACTTCGGTCATGGCTTCATCAAGCCCCGCTTTGTCATTGGTTTTTGCTGCCAGAAGGGCGCCTCGAGCGACGGCCCGAAGTCCGTCATGCATCATATCGGCCAATGTCATATAGCGAACTGCCGGCAATTGAACCTCGGCAACATTATCGAAGTTACGCATCAAAGTGGAGGAATTCACGAATGATAAAATACCCACAGAAACCAGAACTACAATAAATCCCAAAACCAAAAGCCACATTTGCTTCTTCAGTGTCATTAATCCTCCCGGAGTTTAGATTATGCTAAAATCCGGGACAGAACTGAAAGTCAGATTTATTACAAATATCTACTTGTGTGAAAATCTTGAAGAGTGCCCCCATCGAGTGCCCGGGGGCTATTCTTTAGTCTAGTGTTTGGTGCGTTTGGAAGCGGATTTTTTGGCTGTTGAACTGGCTTTTTTGCCTTTAGCTCCACCGGTCTTTTTATTGACCGTAGCCCAACCGATGCGTGCAGCTGCCTTAGCAGAACGCCCCTGTTTTTTCTCGCTGTCCTCAATATGCTCAGCCATTCTTTTTTGTTTTGGTGAATAGCTTTCTTTGGATCCTCTTGGCATAAATACCTCCGTGCCCCCATTTGAATCTTCAAAATTGAAAATGACCAGCGGGCATTCAGAACTTTGCGATCAATCAAAACAGGAATAGAGGTGGTGAGGGACCTATAGCGGGGAGTGGGGTTTCAAAATCAAGAATCGATAATGTCCGAAAATGGCCACTATTTCATATTTTTCTGTGCTATGGTGGCTACTATGAAGCGGGATGATATTTATTTTGAAGCGATGAAAGCACGCGACCCTCGATTTGATGGGAAGTTCTTTGTAGGAGTTAAAACCACAGGGATCTATTGTCGTCCTATTTGTCCAGCGAAACCCAAACGAGAAAATACAGAGTTTTTTGCAAGTTCTCACCAGGCGGAGGCCGCAGGGTATCGTCCCTGCTTACGTTGCCGTCCAGAGAGTGCACCGCAATCTCCAGCGTGGATCGGCAAATCTGCGACAGTGCAAAGAGCCCTGAAAGTTTTGAATTCCTCCGAGACCATTGATTTTCATGAAGACACCTTTGCGGAGAAGTTTGGTGTCTCGGCAAGACACTTGCGCAGACTTTTTGTCGAAGAGATCGGTAAAACTCCCAAGCAGTTAGCATTTGAAAATCGTCTTAATTTGTCGCGAAAATTGATTGTCGAAACCAGCTTGCCGATAACTGAAGTGGCCTTTGCTGCCGGCTTTAGTTCGGTTCGTCGCTTTAATGATGCTTTTAAGGAACGCTTTAAAAAAGCGCCACGGGATATTCGCCGCAACCGTACGTCCGAAAAAAATGGCCTGCAGATTTCTTTGCCATATCGTCCTCCATTTGATTTTTTAGGTTTGCTTAATACCTATCGCAGCCACCGGGTCGGAAATCTGGAATGGTTCGACGGTGATAAGATGACTCGCCTGGTTTCATTTGGCAAAAAGGTCGGGCACATTACAATCAGCGATCATCCGGAGCGGTCATCGCTGTTAGTTGAAATTGATTTTCCAGATACCAGTGCCATTCATGCAATTTTGCATCGAGTCCGCAGCATGTTTGATCTTGATTCTGATCCCGTGGTGATTGCGAATGCCCTTGAGCGGGATAAAGGCATTAAAAGAATGCTCGGTCATTATCCGGGGATTCGGCTGTTCTCGGGGTGGGATCCATTTGAGATTTCTATTGCTGCGATTCTGGGGCAATTGGTGAGTATTGAATTCGGGCGCTCCTTAGTGCATGACTTGATTGAAATTGCGGGAAGTGATTCGGGGATTGTACGTGAAGGCAAAATGATCAAACTTTTTCCGACAGCGGAACAAATTTTTGCCGCTGATTTGACCAAGCTTAAAACCACCGGCATTCGCAAACAGACATTGAAAGAATTCTCCAAAGCCTTGCTTGAGGAAAGACTGTCCTTGGAGTCCACTCAAGATGTCGATCAGTTTTTGAAATCAATTCTGGCAATCAAAGGTATTGGACCGTGGACGGCACACTATATTGCGCTTAAAGCTTTGCGCAGCACTGACACCTTTCCGGCCAGTGATCTGATTTTAAATCGCGCTCTCGAACATCATCCCAAAGAAATATTGGAAGCCATGAGTCCTTGGCGGGGTTATGTGGCTGCTCTTTTTTGGCGAGCATATTCTGAAGACCTGAGTAAGAAAAAGAAAAGGAAGTCCCCATGAAGTTGGTTCAAAGAAAATTTCAAACGGAAGTTGGTGCCATGTACCTGGTTGTCTCGGAACAGGGGCTTCGTGGACTTCTTTGGAAAAAGCAGGATGTTCCTATGATCAAAGGGACGCAAGAAATGGAAAAGCTACTTGACCTGGTTCAATGCCAAATAAGCGAATATCTGGTGGGACAGCGAAAGACTTTCGACATCCCATTGGATGTCGCAGGCACGGACTTTCAAAAACGTGTGTGGAATGAGCTTGCAAAAATTCCTTATGGCACCACTCAGTCTTATAAGCAGATCGCACAGTCTCTTAAAGATAACAATGCCAGCCGTGCCGTAGGAACAGCGAACGGAAAAAATCCCGTCAGTATCATTGTTCCTTGCCACAGAGTTATTGCGGCTAGCGGTCATCTGGCTGGTTATGCGGGGGGAGTTGACGTTAAGAAGAGACTATTGGCTATAGAGGGAATTTACTTTAATTCGAAGCACGAAAAATAGCAGAGAGTTTACTCTATTTTATATGACCCCAAAAAAGGTGTGCTGGCAGTCAAAGCTCTTGCCTGGGGCATCTTCTTCTTTCACAATATTTTCATGATTCAAAAAAGCAGCGGCGATTCACTTGAAGTTTATCTCGAAGGTCCTATCAGCGAGAAAACAGAAATCTTTGATATAAAAATTCAAAACTTCAAAAACGTTAAATTGAATTTGGCGAAAGTGACTTTCATCAATTCAATCGGCGTGAAGAATTGGATCGCTTGGACGCTAAGATTGCCGACAGGTGGAAAGCTCACCCTGGAAGAGTGTCCGTACGTTATCGTCAATCAGGTTAATACGGTTCATGGCTTTGTGCCTAAGAATACGGTGATTGCCTCTTTCTATGCGCCCTTTTTGTGCGATGAATGTTCTCACGAGCAAGTCATAAAGCTCGAAAATGGCGTGCACTATAAATACGCGCAACACCAGCTGCCACACGAAGTGAATTTACCAGAACTGGTCTGCACCAAATGCGGCGCCACCATGGAACCAGACTTCATCGTCGAAAAAGCCTTCGGCTTTCTCAAAGAAAAGTCCTAGTTCGAAATCCAGACTTTGACTCCAAGGAAAACTACGTGAAAATAGTTCGACGGGGGGATCTCGCTGTGAAGTTCATCATTCCAACATTGGCGGCACTTACATTTGTAGTGGGTTGCAGTTCTAAGGCGCCGAGTTCGCGCTATATTATCAATTCCATCAAAACGGCGGATTTGGATGATTCCAAGTCGATCTCTCGCAATGAATTTAAGATGTATTTCCAAGGCCGTTACAGTCAAATTGACGCAGGCGATACTGGGCGGTTGCCGGCAAAAAAGCTCTGTCCCGGGATCTTTGCTCCTAAGTTTTGTGAGGGGGCTGATACCAATAACGATGGAATTATCACCCTGGATGAGCTGTTTATTCGTTTAGACCGCGAGTTTGACCGTGTGAATGTCGATAAAAAGCCCGAATTGTCTTACAAAGAGTTCCATCAAGCACTGTTGCCTTAAGTACTCAGTGCTTTGGCATTTGGGGACCTAATTAGTAAACAGCTTGCCTATTTCAACATTCTTTCTTAAATACTGCTCCCGGCCTTTGCCGCCGTTAAGAAAGTATTGAAATATGCGCTTCGTTTCCTTCGTAATAGCTTCCGTTTTCACCCTCAATGTATTTGCCGCTGAGATCCCTGAATTTCTCAAAAATCCTTTTTCCGCGACGATCATTTCCACTCTGGTTCTGCCTGACAGTAATAAGTCTTTCACGCGCACTTCGGTGACAGTACTACCGTCTCGTAAAAACGTGCCGTTGATGGAAAGAGTTGTCGATTTCAAATACAACTATCGCCTGCGTGCCGACAGCACGGCTCCGTTGGTTTTTATTATCCCAGGAACGGGTGGGACCGCAGAATCTGCGGGCGCCTTGGTTTTGGCCGAGCAACTTTTCAAAATCGGTTACCACGTGGTAACTGTTGATAATCCCTTTTCTTGGAAATTTACAGTTTCCAGCAGTCAAAGTGGTCTTCCAGGTTTTACGCCTCGTGATTCCGAGGACCTGTATGCAGCTCTTTTGAAAACAACCAAAGTCCTTCGCACCGAGCAGGGAATTCAGCCACGCAGCTTCAACCTCGTGGGGTATTCCATCGGTGGTTTGCAGGCCTTGTTCATGAAAAAGCATGACGATCAGGCGTTGAAATTTAAATTTGCCAAAGTTTTGATGATCAATCCGCCGGCGAATTTGCTTTTCGCCATTCAAAAATTGGATCGCTTGGCTGCCATTGAAAAACAGCTGACGGCGACAGAAAAACAAAACATTTCCTTCAAAGTTCAACGCGTCACTGACTTGGTGATGGGGAATAAGATTGACCTAAAAAATCCGCAACAGATTGATCAGATCTTTAAACAAGAAGCCTTCACCAATGTGGAAATGGCATACTTGATTGGTAAAGAGTTCCGCGACAGCCTGGGTGATTTGGTCTTCGCCTCTCAACAGGTGAAAGACTTGGGTATTTTGAAAAGCCCAGCCAGCAAATACAAACGCAATGCTCGCACAGCGGAGGCCCGTGCAGTGTCGTTCGTGCAATACATGAATCAGTTTCTCCTTCCCGATGTGAGACGCGCCCAAGGTGTCTCGTACTCTGTGGAGCAATTGAATCACGATGCCAGCATTTATCAATTCGCCGACTATATCCGCGAAGGCCAGGGCCTTTATTTTGTGGACAGTGCTGATGATTTAGTTTCAAAAGCTGAAGACATCGCGTGGATGAAGTCTCAGTTTGGTGAGCGCGCCTTTGTATTGCCATTCGGCGGTCACTGTGGATTCTTTCAGGTGCCTGCGTTTCAAAGCCATTTGCAGAACATTTTTAAGCACTAAAAATAGGTACGGACACACTTTTGGTAGCGATACCGCATCATAGATCAAAAGAAAAAACCGGAAGGTACGAACGCTTCCGGTTTTATATTTTCTTAATATCGTTCAATGGCAAAGACCGCGCGGCAACCTTTGTCGACCCAGATATAATTCCCAGCTAAACCAAAGTTTCTATTTTGTTCACAGCGAGTGTTGGAACGTTGTTTTGCCAGATAGAAATTGCGGATGCCATAAGGATCAACGTAGCAAGTGTTGTAACGATTGCCTTGTGACTCACAAGTTACATATTCAATACGTGGTTGGCTTGGAGGCGGCGGAGGTTGTGGAGGGTTGTGCGGAGGATA
Organism: Bdellovibrio sp.; assembly: GCA_039594295.1. Lineage (GTDB taxonomy): Bacteria > Bdellovibrionota > Bdellovibrionia > Bdellovibrionales > Bdellovibrionaceae > Bdellovibrio. Next base: position 44,504 of record JBCNNR010000013.1, on the reverse strand, counting down.
ACCAGGGCCACCATGACCGGGACCGCCTGGGTTGCCTGAGCCAGGGCGAGGACCACGATCATCGCGGCCGTCGTTACGACCGAAGCCACCACCGCGATCATCAAATCCGGGGCGGCGAGGAGCAGCAATTTCTGCGCTGTCCGAGTTATCAAAATCATAAGCATGTGCTGTGTGAGCCAAAGCGCAAAGTGCAATCAGAGATAGAATCATTCTTTTCATTTCAACTTCCTTAGTAAGTGGTGTCTTTCTGGCGATGACATCGTTTCATAGACTCTTATTGCCAGGAGCGTGCCCATTCGAACTGGGGTCAGAAGGAACCATTTAGTTTGCATCGCAAAACAGTATCGCAAAACAGCGGCGACTGATTTTTTAAACGCACATCTCATTCTGAGACGTGCGTTAGGTATGAGCCTTGCTTTGAAGTCAGGTATGAAGTCGAAACTGAACAAGGCTCTTATGATGAATATATTAGTGACCCTTTTGGGCCTGCTGTTCAGCTTCTCTGCGCACAGTTCACCAGAGGTTACCGTTAACGTGATGGGGCCGCTCTTAGTGGGCAATCCGCACGAGCCTTTGAGCTCTCAATCAGCCGCTGATTGGAACGCATTCGAGGCGCAACTTCGTCGTGCAAAGCAACTTGGTGTTAATGCTGTCTCCACGGATGTGTGGTGGGGATTGATTGAACCGCAAAAAGGTCAGTTCCAGTGGGAATACTACGATAAGCTTGTGGCGACGATTGAAAAAGCGGGACTGCGCTGGATGCCGATTCTTTCTTTCCATCAATTGGGAGGAAATGTCGGGGACAGTGGTTATATTCCCGTTCCTCGTTATGTTTGGAGCGAGGGTGGAGCGCAAACCACCAATGAAAATGGCAAGCTTCAATCACCCTTGATGTTTAAAAGCGAACACGGAAATACTTCTGCGGAATACGTGTCTTATTGGGCTGATAATTTGATGAAAGATAATTATCGTCGCGTGATGGCCGAGTTCCAAAAACATTTTGCTGCGAAAGTGGCGATGATTGAAGAAGTAAATATTTCGATGGGCCCAGCGGGAGAGCTTCGTTATCCCTCATACAACGCTCATGATGGGGATCGTGGCGCTTTTCCTAAGCGTGGCTCGTTGCAAGCGTATTCCGAAATGGCGGTGCAATCGTTTCGTGCGGAAATGAAAAGGAAATACGGATCCATTCAAAACGTTAATGCCCAATGGGGTTTTCGTTTAAGATCCTTTGAAGAGATCTATCCTCCTAATCCCGATTTACTGGAAAGTAAATTCTTTGAAACGCGCGAGCACTTCAGTCCTTACGGTCGTGATTTTTTTGATTGGTATAATGAAAGTCTGGTTCAACACGGAAAAATGATGATGGGCTTGGCCTTTGAAGTCTTTGCTCAGACCAACTCCCCGATGAAGCAAGTGACTCTGGGAGCGAAAGTGCCCGGTGTACATTGGCGCGTGTCCACAGATCGGCTGGCAGAGCTTTCCGCAGGATTGCTGCGCACCAGTTATAAGAGCTGGTATTCAAGTGCTGATGCCTTTGGATACAAAGATGTCTTCCGCGTCTTTACCGAAGTTCCGAATAAGGACAAAGTGGTCATGCACTTTACCGCCATTGAAATGGCCGATCGTGATTACGAAGGCGACTGGCGCATTGATTCCCGGGCAGAATCCTTAACTCAAATTATGGGTCGCTCTGCTAAAGAACGAGGGGTCACGCTTAAAGGAGAAAATGCCTTGGCGGGAAGTCTGCATCACGCTGAGCATTGGCAAAAAATGAAAAAAGCCATGGGTCTTTATGGTTATTCGGGAGTAACGCTTTTACGTATTAATGAAATTTCAGGAGCAGAGTTCCCTGAATCTCAACTCTGGAATATGACCCAATCATTCTCTTCTGTTCGCTCTTGCTCGCGAATTTTTGGCAACTAGTTGCGTTTCAGTTGTTGGATCACTTGATCCAATGTTCCTAAAAATTTCGAACGGTCCTTTTTCTCCATCGGAGCGGGACCGCCGCGAACTTCACCCATATGTCTTAAATTTTGCATAAGCTCGCGAGTGGCAACAGCTGAACCAATGCTGTCTTCGGTGAATTCAATTCCCTTGGAGCCAATCGCGCGCACTTGTTTTTTTACGCAGCGCTCGGCCAGTAATATATCCGCGGTTATAACAATATCACCTTTTTGCGCGTGCTCCACAATCCAGTCATCGGCGGCATCAAAACCCGACGAAGCCACGATCATTTGCACACGGGCGTCCTGCGGAACATTCAGAAACTTGTTTGCAACCACGAACACTTTGAGTTGATAGCGTTCTGCTACTTTATAGGTTTCGTCTTTGACAGGGCAACCATCGGCGTCGATATAGATGTCTAGCATTTTGCAAGACTAACATGTACTATCTCGGCATGCCACAATTAGTACCAAGCTTTTTGACTCTCGTGATTGTTATTTCAGTTGCTCGTTTCTTTGGAATGCTTTTTCGTAAATTGGGACAACCTTCCGTGATGGGAGAAGTGCTTGGTGGCATAGTTTTAGGTCCTTCTGTTATTGGCTATTTTTTTCCGGAATTTACGACGGCAGTTTTTCATCCTGAGGCCATGGGGTTTCTGAAGAATATCGCGGAAGTCGGGATCACTCTTTATCTTTTTGTCATGGGCCTGGAAATGGATCTGCCACGCTTGCGCCAATCTGCTAAATCTGCGGTCCTGATTTCGCAAATGAGTATTTTTCTGCCATTTATATTAGGGTTGTTATTGGCCTACCAAATTTATTCTGGCTATGCCCCGATTGGAATCGGCTACTTGGAGTTTTCTCTTTTTATTGGTGTGTCCTTATCCATCACGGCCTTCCCGGTGTTAGCGCGCATTCTGGCAGATTCAAGTTTGCATAAGACTCGCCTGGGTGATTTGGCACTGACCTGTGCAGCCATCGATGATGTCACGGCATGGTGTTTGGTGGCCGTGGTGACGGGGCTTTTGAAATCTTCGCTGGGGGGAGCAGGAATTACGATCGTTCTGACCATTATTTATGTGTTGTCCATGGTATTTTTTGTTCGACCGTTGGTTGAAAAATTTATTCCACGCATAGAAAAATCCGCAGAGCGCTTACCGCAATCATTGCTAGCGGTGGTGGTATTGGGGGCGTTGGGATCAGCGACGTTAACAGACCTTATTGGTATTCATGCTTTCTTTGGCGCATTTATGTTTGGTGTCATCATTCCTAATGACAGTTTGATTGCAAGGGATGTGACAGATCGTCTTAGAGACTTTGTTGCCATCTTATTTTTGCCGGCGTTCTTTGCTTTGACGGGCGTGAAGACGCAGTTGGGCTTGCTGGCGACATCTGATCACTGGTTTTTGTGTTCGGTGATTGTCCTTTTCGCCATTGCCGGCAAATTCGGTGGAGCTTTTGCGGCGGCGAAAATATCTGGAAACTCGAACAAGGACGCAACGATTTTAGGACTGTTAATGAATACCCGTGGATTGGTAGAGCTTATCGTCTTAAATATTGGTCTTTCAGTGGGAGTTTTGACGCCGACACTCTTTACGATGTTGGTGATCATGGCGCTTGTCACGACATTCATGACGGGTCCTTTGTTGAAGTGGGTCACTTCAAAAAATTAGATTACGGTTCTGTGACAGTTCGCACGATTGAAATTCGCAGTAAAGACAAATGTGATGGCGAAGTTGGTGAAGAATGGCCGGTGGTATTTAAACAGCAATAAAAGCGGTTAAGAAAATATCTTACTGAAATAATCTTGCAAAGGGGTCAGGCCAAATCCGGGCCCTTTTAAATTTTGAGTGCCGGATACTTTACCCCACGGCCCCAGTTTAATTTTTGGCAGGATCGGATCTTGAATTAAAAGATGATCCGAGAAAGCCCCTTCCCAAAATAGGGGGCGATGGCTATTCTGACTCAGAACTAAAAGTGCCACCCGGGCCAACAGTGAAGTTTCGCCGACCTGGCATCCCAGTCCCCAGCGAATGGAATTTTTTTCTGCAAATTGCAGCGCTTCTTGAGTTCTCACGAGTCCGCCTAATTTCGAAATGCGCACATTCAGGCAGACGCGGGAGAAATACTTTTGGTATTTTTCAAGGCCGGCAATGGTAATAAATGACTCATCCAGAATAAGTAGACTTGTGCAGGACTCAAGAAATTCGCTCTGAGCCGCGTGATTGTCGACGGCAAAGGGTTCCTCGATCGCCCAGATCTCAAACGGAATTTGTTGCAGTAAATGTTTAAGATCCGCAAACGAGGCAAAAGAGTTATTGGCATCCAAGCGAACTTTAGGATTCAGGAATTGGCTTGCCTTGACTAAAGGGTGTTTTAAAAACTCAAGCAACTCCGTCGCTGATTCCGGAGAGACTTTGATTTTAAAGTCGCGAAAACCCAACACAAGTCCACGCACATAAGTTTTTAGCATTTTTCGTGGAGTTCCTAAGCCGATCACCATGGTGTTGTGGGGTCTTGGTTGCTCACTGTTGCCAACAAGAATATTTTCAATCGATTGCCCCGTGGTTTTGCCATAAAGATCCCACCACGCCAGTTCCAAGGCGCAAAAGGCACTCGGATTTTGGTCAATCCACAAGCGTTCTTTGGCAATGAGTTCTCTCATTTCTGTCGGGTTTTTGGCTTCTGCAAATAACTGCGCGCGGGGGTCTTTAAAAAATCGCGTAACACTTTCCGCGGTTTCCCCAGTGACATAGGGGCGGGGGCAGGATTCACCCAGTCCTTCTTTGCCGTCAGATAAGATTGTCACCCAAAGTGTGCTCGAGGCCTCTCGTTCAAACGTCGCGTGAGAAAACTTAATTTTAAATGGAATCGCGTCCATGGCAAACTTCACGACTCTAGTCATGGCGTTGCCACTCTTGCCAGTTGGGCAGAATCTTGATGAAGTTATTAAAAGTATTCAGAGCTTTTAGTTTCCACTGAGCTTCGCGAATATTTTTAAGTTCGATTTCGCGATGCCCAAACTCATGAAAGAATCCAGACTTCATCGGACGAATTTGACAGGGTCCCAGGCGTAAAGATTCGCGTTTGGCTTGGTATTCCATGTTTTGCTGGCAAAGAGCCTGATCCAAAGCCGTTTCAATTTCTTTTAAGCGATCAACGGCTAGATCAGATTCACAGAAGACAATATAGTGAGATTTTTCCTCGTGCGCGATCATCATCATTTCTAAATGCAGTTGGTATTTTTTATTAACCAAAGAAACCGCTTCTAAAAACTGATTTTCGTAAAGCTTTTCTCCGGTGATGCTGGTGACACCAGATCCTTTGCGCTTAAACTTTATCAAAGGGATATTCTCATGCCTGCCCGTGACAGAGACGATGTCGTTCATGTGATAACGATACAATCCGGCTGGCGTGGTGATGATAATCAGATATTCTTTGCCCACTTCCAATTGATCCAAGGTTAAGACAGCCGGTTTGGCATCGCCTTCGGCGTCGACTTCCTGGAATTCAAAAAAGTATTCAAATAAGGTGGGCAGCTCGCCCGAGTCAAAAGGCATGGGCACAGCCATGCGTCCTTCCGAGGCGACATAACCCACGTCTTTAAATTGCACGGAGGCATCAAAGCTTTTCTTGAGTTTTTCATAAGCCAAGCGGCAGCTGCCGCCTTGCCAGCAACCGATCAGACGGGCATTCGGAATAAGATGTTTTAATAAAATCTTTCCTTCGCGCTGTTTGATCTCACGCAAATAAGTAGCACGTTCAGCATCGATCGTACAATGCTCGGCCACTTCGGCGCGTTCTGTTTCTGGCAGGCTTTCAAGTAAATAAAATCCACCTTTTTCCAGATCGTTTATCAATGATTCAAAGTGTGTGTTGGCGAGTTCTTCAATTTTCAAAAGAGTGCTGGGATTTGCCGCCACCACGAAAGTGATATGCCGCTGGCTTAGGATCAGGCGCAGGATGCTTAAATATTTCAAGGTCGGATCTTCAACGCCATAGATTGCATAAGGAACGACATACATGTTGCGCAACCAACCCGGGAGGCTGGCATAGATATGAGCAGTCGTCGCTCCCACCTCAAGACCAGATGGTTGGACCTTTTCCACCTTTTGTCCCGAGAATACCAGAAACTTGCCTTCGGTAAAACGGGGCTCCATTAAATGCGCATGATACAACCACAGTGCCTGAGTTTTCTGATAGCTATCTAAAGTGGATTTTAAGATCGGAATCAATTTTGGCTGACTGGTCGAGCCACTGGTCTGAGTATAAAACAGCGGTTTGGGAGTGATTAAACCCCATTGATTTTCGCGATCCTGCGTTTCAAAGTGATGACGAAATGCTTCGTACTCCGCCAAAGGAAAAGCCTTTTGAAACTCCTCAATGGTCGTGATGTTGGAGGCTTGCTTGGAATTTAAGAACTGTGTATTGCGGTTCTCTGACAAAATCCTTAAGAGCACTTGCTCCTGCGTCTTCCGTAGATTTTGCCCTGCGGAGAAATAAGCGGTTTGCAGTTTTTTGCCACGGCGATGCACTGAAAAACGAATCAAGGATTGGAACAGGTTTTGTAAAGCCCGGGGACGCTGAATGAATCCCTTTTTATCCAACCCCGGAATGAAGGGCGCACGCATTTGATCAAAGAAGGTCTGTGGATAATTTGGATTCTGTAAACCATAACGAGCGGGACCTTTGAGATCGGGCAGAAAGTATGTCCCGAATATTTGGTCATAGATGCTGGTTTTATTGCCATAGTTATTGTTGGATTCATGAATTTCGTAAGAGTGATGATAGCGATGCAACTCGGGACCTGAAATCAGGCGATTCAACCAACCAAGCTTGATATCAATGTTGCAGTGTTGGAAAAATCCATTCACTGAATAGAAAATGAAATACACCGCCATCGCAAGGGGGCTGACTCCCAGAAATAGAAACAAGATCGATTCAAAGCACAGCTGCGATACTTTTTCAATGGGATGAAAACGTCCCACATTCCACCAATAGATTTTCAAGCTGCTGTGATGGACGGCGTGGATACTCCACATAAAGGGAATTTCATGACACGCGCGGTGCAACCAATAACGGAAGAACTCACTTAAAAAAATCAGACAAATTACTTGGGGAATCAATGGCCACTGATTCGGCCAAAATGCCGTTGTCGGAAAAATCCCTTGTTGCTGCAAGTAGATGATGAACGCCAGGGCGCCGGCTTCAATCAGGCGGCCCATAAAGGCGTGCACACCGAACAAATACAAACCATCCAATTTCGCCTGCTTATCAAACCCCACCCAATCCCGACGGAAGGGCATCCAGGATTCTGCCATCCAAATAATGGAAGAACCCACCACAACACTGAGCAACGTTCTGACCGGAAGTGACGGCAGAAACGATTCCGAGAACGCAAAAAACACAAAGGAAATTGCGATGGTGAGTGGATAAAATGCATATTTTAGAAAACTCATGAAGCTCCCAAGATGCTGCATCTATCTCATCGGCTTTCCCAGACAAAAGACGACGTATTTGGTACCGAAATGTTTAGAACCAAATGTTTCCGTCCCAGAATGAAACAGCCAACCCCCCCCTCCTGTATTCGGAAAAGGGTATCGGTCAGGCTATCCTAAGCCCATAACTCCCTCAGCTGCTCTTGACTAAGTCCTCGTAATCGAGATTTTGAGTAAGGTCGTCCTAAAACCTCGAGTTCATTCAGTTGAATATAGTCTCGAACGATTCGATAAGGCCGATATCCTTTAATGACTCTGGAAAATGGACGATATTTCCAAATCTTAACCCCGTCGTGCTTTCGGGAAAAGGTATCGGTCAACGTCTGGGCGAACTGCCCCGCCAATACTCGGAAAAAACTTTGCAAATGGGACCTTCTGTTGCCCCGAACTAATAAATGAACGTGATCTTGTTGAATCGAAAACTGCTCAACAGAAACATAAAATTTGCGGGAATACTTTTTCAGCAGTGCACTCATGAGCGCAAAGGTTCTGGGGTGCCGAAGTCCTTTCTTTACGGCTGACAAATTAATTTTGAATACCAGGTGAATAGGGTCCTTGCTAGAAAGTGGCCTTGCCCTGCGCCCCCTGGAAGATTTACGAAGGGTGCCACCACTGCAGTAACGATGCTGCCAGGGAATACGTAGTGGTGAAAATGTCTGTTGCTTTGATTGCCTCATTGACGCTCCATTTTTGAAGAGGCAGCGGCGGTTGACCGATACCCCGAATGGAGAACTTAAAATGCAAAGCAGGGACTTCACTTATTCCATGGATAAGCGGAACTGAGATCGTTCTATTACCGATATCCGGAACTAGTTAGAGTCAGCGTCGATTTTCTTTTCCATGGCATCAAGTTGGTTTTGGCGGTCTTGTGAAGCTTTATCCAAATCCTTTTTTGCGTCTTTGGCTTTGTTCGCGTAGTTTTTCATTGTTTGTTCGTAAGTCACGACGGCAGACTTTGCTTTGGTATTTTGTTGCGTAGTTTCTTCGGCAACGGCGTTAACTCCAGTAAGAGCCATTAAGAAGGTCATGAACAGTGTTGATTTCATAGTGGAACTCCAGATGTTGTGTCTTTTTTGAAAAGCGTAACATGTCTGCTGGCAGGAGGAATTGAAAAGTCATGCGGCTGGGCTTCAAGCCGCATTTCATTGCAGATTTCGTCCTGCTTATGTATTAGACTCAGTCCTATGTTTGAAGATCATCCACTCAAAAATCTTTTATGGATCGAAGAGCTTTTGCCTCCCGGCTATGACTGCGCACCTAAAAATGGCGGAATGGCCTATTATCTGGACATGAAGCTGGTGTTGATTTTGGTTGAGCGCAAAGGATTGTATGAGCATAAGGGTATTAGCTATCCCTTTGAACTTTGGAATGGCTGCATTTTTCCGGTCAAGAAGCAGGCTCAGAACGCATTTATTTTGAAATACTTGTTTTTAGAAAATCATCCTGCGAACAAAGATTGGCTTTATATCCCAGCGGAGTCCGAAGACTTCGAAGATCAAGTGAAACAGATGATGCGAGAGATTGCGAAGCACAATCCGCTCCTGGGCCTGCCAGTCAAATTCGATGGACCGAAAGAAAAAGACACCGTCGCGTTGGCGAAACCAAAGCCGAAATCTCCCAAAAAAGTGAAAGCAACCAAGAAAAACGAAAACGCCTATTTCCTATCGATTGCCAAAAAGCCTGTGAAATAAAAAAGCCCTGATTTTCATCAGGGCTTTCTTCTTATTTAACTTCGTGGACTGACATGAATCCTAAACCGATCATTTTCAATCTTCCGGCAATCAAAACTTCCGGAGAATATGTGATCTCCTTGTAAGTGCTCCAGTCTTTGCCATAGTTCGTAACATACCTCTGTCCCGCGGTGAAAGTGATTGAATCCAAGAGCGAATTATTAATCAATCCAAAATCAGTCACCACTTTACGTTCAGCATCAAATACCGGGCAGGCGGGTGAGTTGTCGATCTTGATCGTGCGAACTCCGTTATTTGAGTCGCCTTCAAGATCTTCTAGGTTGCATGTGAAAGTCTCACCGTTTGAGAAGTGGAAATAAACTTTCAAGCCACTCATCAAACGAGGGATTGCTCCCAGAGGATTTACCGTTGTCACCCATTTTTCCGCATCCCCGAATTCATATGAGTACAGATCTTCAATGCGTGTCGTGTAGGAGCAGTGATTGTCATAACCCTCGCGACCCGTGCAGTCTTCCCAACGGTTGTGACTAAGGTGAGCCTCGCTGCCACGGAAACGTCTTTCCCAAGAATATTTCGTCGGCGTTAGTTCCAATTGACTACCACGTTGCGGAGTCAGACCGACTGAATAAACATTCAATGGATTCGTCTCAGGATTTGGATTTTTATTCGAAAACGGCGCAGCAGTTGTCGTACCCATTTGTTCATCGCGGCCAAAGGACACCTCGATATCATTCACGGGTTTTAGTTTTGAACCAATACGGATCACTTTTTCCATGCGCATATTTTCAGTGTGGGTCCATTGCAGTTCAAAGTCTCTTTTGTCCTGTTGGCTTGCCATACTTAGATCAAAGCAGCCAAAGGTTTCACATTTTGGTGCGGGAGGTAAGTTTGGATCAGGACGGAAAGGAATAAAGAATTCGGCAATAGCTTTGTCGACCAAGGTCTTCATTTGTTCCGTGTACTCGCCTTGGATATAGACACTCATTTGGCTTGATTCAAAAACCTTTTGAATGCTCGCGCTGAGTTCTGCTCTGCCATAGGGAGGATATTGACCTACGAGTTTCGCTTGAATGGCTTCAAATAATTTCGATCTTTCAAAGCGCACTGACATTTGACTGATCGGTACAGGAACCATCACTGCATAGTTCACGAAGATATCGACATTGTTTGAGCGTAAAGAAGTGCCAAGAATGTTTCGTGCTGTTGCTTCCGGAACCTTCAACTGTACGGTAAAGGGTTTATTCAATTCGCAATAGTCAGATTCCTTGATGTAGTCAGGAGTGACATCATATGTCGTTCCGGCTGCAGAAATTGAAATGCGACTTGGGCAACCAGGAATCGCGGCGATAGAGAATTTTTTATTGGAAGCACTCTTGTTCATCAATTCGTTTTTTAGATCTTCATAGTTGCGAACACGCAGCAGTTCGGGAATTTCCAAGGGTTGACCCGAAATGTCGGCGGTATGAATATAAGATGAAAGACCATCGATGATGGCGATGTTAAATGGAATCTGCACATTGCCGTCAGTACCGCGCAGTAAACTGTTGACGTTAGTTCCATAGACGAAAACACGGGGGGCGACCAGGAATTGGTCTTCATCAGCTAGGCCCATGACTTTATAGACAGAGGCATTGTTTTTAGGTTCGACGGCAATGGGTTGTAGGCCAGTGGCGCGACGACGTTCGCGGGCCTTGGCAATTTCTTCTTCGCTGGAAACCACGCGTTTGATTTCACCCGCGGGTTGACCATTCATATAGATAGGGGTGTTAAGATCAGTGGGATGGGCTTCGCCATTCGCACCGGTTTTTTTATCGGAATTAGGGGAGCATGCCACAACTGTTATAAGGGTTGCGCACACTAAAGGCTTCATAAAACTTTTCATATCTTCCTCCGCAAGATTAGTTTGCGAAGAGTGGTAAAGCAGTATTCGAACCACCGTCCGCCGGGCGTCAGCTGGCGGTTAATTTGAATTGATCTTAATTTTTGCGAAAGAGGTCTCGAAACTGAGACAGGATTCTCAGAATAAAGGGTGGCAATCAGTTCTTTAAGTGCTGCGTTTTGTAAATTGGATACGGCACTTTAGGCTATAGTTAGAGCCATCGAAATGAACTATTTCCCCCAGCTTTTGAGTGATGCGAGCTTTCAATCTGAAGAACCTGTCATCCAGAGTCTGGTTTTCAGCAAACTCCGGCCATAAAACTTCACATAGTAAGTCTTTATTCGCGGGTTTAGACATCAGCAGTTGCAGAAACTGACCTTCCAATGATTTCAGCTTTATTTTTCCAATAATGCGCTTATTGCCATCGAAAAGGGTATGGGTCATGAGATTCCAAGTCAAAGTTTGCAGTTCAGCTCCATGCGAAGAGCTGATTTTTCTTGCTGCATAGTCTTCATAGCGTAGTTTCCAATGCTCGGAGACGTCGGAAAATTGCTCCGTGATCAGCAAATCACCTTTAATACGAGCGTTGATATAGGCAAAAGGAAAGGCCACTCGCGAATCAAGGTCCGTGGGTAAGTAGCTGAGATGCACTTGTGCCTGATCAGGCATTTTTAGATCAAGCGCGCAGTCAGCAGCATGAATCAGAGCCAAGTGGTAGTCTGAGCTTGGGCAGTGCGCTTCAATAAACACCAAGGCTTTCTTAATTTCTTCAAGTGCCGCCTGAGGACGCTTGGTATTTTGAAAAACGTAAGAGCGTTGGCGCAGACCGAGTCCAACAACCTTTGGGACTGTCAGGGATTCGGCTTTGGAAACGATGAGTGCCAATTGAGCGAGTTCTTCGTTGGTATTAATTAAATTCCCGTTGCTTTTGAATATCAGCTCATTAAAAAGACTTAAACAGTACTTTTCTGAAGACTGAGCTTTTTCATAGAGTCCTGATGCCAGAAACATTTCCGTCGCAGCCTCAGAAAAATTATTCTTATGAGCAAATACAATCCCGCGGACAAAGTGCGCTTCTGCCTGCGTAAAAGAATCTTTTGTCGCCCCAGGATTTAATTCGTTCGGATCGAGTTCGGAACCGCGTCCATTTTTAAGTGCCAGGCGAAAGCTTAAAAGCTTTTGTTCCAGCACTTGTTGCGCATCTGGATTCTCCTGGTCGCGCAAGCTGCGAATTAAATCCAGGCTTTCTGCTGAATCAGAAACCAATATTTTTGATACTGACTGAGTGTATTTATTGGTCGCCATAACGCCCAACCATTCGTGAAAATCTCGAATTTTCTGTAAAGTTAATTTCCTGCATCCAGAGCTTGCCCTGATCTGAAGGATTGCAGGCATCCGATACGCGTAGAATTTTTAAACTAAAGATGCGGTCTTCAGCTCCCAGGATAATATCGGCATCCAGATCTTTAGAGCGAATCAGATGCTTCCAGCTGCCTGCCGCGCGATAGGTACGCGGTGAAAGTTGGACTTCACAAAGTTTGCCTTGTGTGGAGGTGACGCTTAGATAACCTTGGGCTCGACCAGCTTTTGAAAAGCTCATATCCATTTTCACATTTGCCGCTGAATGATTCACGCGAGTTGTATTGCCATCACAGGTGATAGAATTGGCGCCGGTTTGTCCTCTTTTAGCCTCGACCTCGGTACGCAGATAAACGTATTTTGTACCGTTCATCAGATAAGGTGTTACCGTGGTTTGATCTTCATATCGAGCCGGTTCTAAACTAGCGTTGACGCAGCTGTTTTTTCCGGCTTTAGGGTTGGTCAGAGCATTGTATAATTCTGCAAGTGTCGTGGTCTTGACCTGACGTCCGCCAATGTTTTTACTGTCAAAGGTCGTTCCGTAATTATCGCGAATCATAGACTGATCACAGTTTTTCTTAATTTTATAGGAGCTTAAAAAACTTTGCGGCATCGGGAAGTCCATCAATGGTACCATGAATGTTGCATTTTTCAGGGTCAACAGGTTACCGCCACCTTCACCATAGTCGCCGCCAGCACGTTGAATAGCAGATCCCACTTTGCTGTCTTTCAAGTCTTTGACTGCCTGGGAAATCTCGTCATAGTTGATCGTTTTCACTTTTTGGGGATCGCCTGATAGATCTTTAATTAAAATTTTTGTTTGGGGTTTTGGTTCTTTGGAGGTGACAGTCCATTCAGATGATTCTGCTGTCGTGTCGTTGCAAACCTCTGTGTAAACTCTTTGCGAACCGTCGGAAAGTGTCTGCACCATTTCCTGGCTTCTTTCTAAAACTCCGCCCGTGACTTTTTCAACATAGCGCAAGCGCAGAGGGCGGCCCGCATCGGGATCCGCCGACGACATCAAACGTGGCAGAGTTTCCAAAATTTTAGGCAAGGATACTCCCAAAGAACGGGATCCATTAATTTCTGCTTTAGTCAGCATGCCTGCCAAATAGGGCTTGGAATATAAATACGGATTCATGATCGCCCAATTGGTTTCCTCGGCTGTCGCTTTCGCAGATGTTTGAACAAAGAAGGGGCTGCCACTGAATCCAGGTCGAATAGCCAGGCTTTCTACAACCAAAGAGTTAAGACCATCTTCTAAATGAGAAAAGCCCACAGCAAGCATATCGCCGTCGTGACTTTTGAATTGTTCTGGGGCAGTGGGAGTATTTGACGGGACCAGATAGTAATTGGCTTCCTGAGTGCGCACGGCATATTTTAACGCTTCTGAGGAATGATCGGGAGCCAATGCATTGACTAAACCTTTGCGATCGCTCTTAACGGATTTCAAAGTTTCATTGCGATCTTGCAGATCGATCAACGGAAATAAAAAGGAAGCCGCTTGCTCTGGAGTGTTGAGCAAAGCAAGATCCAGAGTTTCTGATTTACTTTTCAAAGCCAATGGGAAAACTCTTCCACCGCATTCACCGGATAGTAAATCAGAACCTGCGACTACGTGGGCAGGCAAAAGAATATGCGTACCTTGCGACGACCCCAGAACCCAACCCACACCCTCTTGCGCGTAGATTTTACTTCCGGAATAAGCATAAGAACGAACTTTAATTATTTGGCAACGGTTCACGTCGGTGATCAAGCCGGGGCCGGAATACACCGTCGGATTCGCCAAATTATCGCGTCCCAAACTGAGACGGGAATAGCTGAGCAGAATGAGGCCTAAAATAGTGCACACCAGACGTGTTTTCATATAGATAAACCATTTCAAGGCCTATGCCTTTGTTTAAGGACTCCTGAGCGAATTGGCAGTAGGAGCACCATTTTTTGCTAACCCCCTGTCAAAAACATTAACGGGGTCAGTTGGTTAAAGGGCTTCGAGTGTTGGTGACCAAACCACCGGGCCAACGATATTTTTGAAGCGTTGATCCGTCAGCACAGGGGTGAGGCCAGCGCCTTCTTTCAAGAAGACTTTCCCGTCCTGTTTGAGAGCCACTTCATAAGCTCCGCCAAATGTGTAAGGTCTTCTTTGCTGAATTTTTAGAATCTTTGCGCGATTGGGTTTCAGGTTAAAATCAGACTCGCGCATTCTTTTTAGATCCTCAAAATCTTGAGGCAAATCGGCGATTCGGTCCTGTTTGTCGGTTATCGTCATCTGCAAATGTCCACGATCCGTGCTGACGGCATAAATCGAGAGCGGACGGATTTGTTTCCAATTTAAAGTAAAAGTATCCGAGGTATCCCGTAGCGAATAACACACCATCTTAACCGAACCGAGCAAACAACCATAGTTTTCTGTCGTCGCCAAGTCGATGCCTTTGGGTTGGTCGGCTATATCAGGATGGGCGTTTCCATTAAGAAATTGTATGGCTCCCGTTTTCAAAGTTTTGATTGCGGGGTTTGATGTGCCGTCAAAGAATGAAACTTGATTGTCCATGTTTGTTAGAAACAGCCCGTCTTTTAGATCTCCAGGTAGTGCATTGAATCTTTCAGTCAAATAATACAGGGTGTTGCTCTTCGCAAACTGGCGGAGAGCAGGGCTTACTGATGAAGTTGAAGCCACCTTCAAGTAAAAATCCACGTTGATAGCATAAGAGCCTTTTAGTTCATACGAGGAATCACAGGCCCCATTTCCAGGCTGCAAAGAATACAGCCCGCGTTTGCAATCCACATGCCGGTATCCATCGAGATGCCGCGCCTCATGAACAAGAGTTGCTGCCGTATCAATAACTTCCTGCTCTCGGGGACATATATGGATGATTTGTTTTTGTTCATGTATCACATAGGCCGTAGTTGTTGAGTCGTCACAGCTGGCTTCAAATACTATTTTGGAAACCCTTTTTTTAAAGAAGTCATAAGGCTGTTCTTTGAGGATATTTTGCGAGAACGGACCTGTTGCATTTTGCAATTTCAGACCTTTGAGTAAAATAAGGGCTTTCGAAACTTGAGTCAGGCGATTCTTATCGTTGCAAAGATCCCATTGGGCACTGCCATAAAAATCAAAATCCTTCATGACGTCCTTAACCTGAGCTTTGTCAACACAAGTTGAAGTTTCTGCGAAAGAAACCGAAGAAAACAAAATCATCAGCGAGCAAGTGAAATAGTAGATACTTTTCATTGTCTTTTCCTTATTTTAGAATTGATTGCTTTCATGAAAACGAGCGAGCTTTCCGGGACGGCCTTGTTGGATTCCTATCAAGCTAATGCGTGCGAGATTCTGCAAAGTCGGGGAGTTTTGCGTGCTGAGAATCTGTTCCATATTTTTTTGCACCTCAGTGGCAGAAACCAGTGAAAGGGCATCCAGAGACGTCAGTGCACTGATACGTAAAGCTGTTTCAAATTCATGGTTGCGAGCTTTTTCTGAATGCGGATCTGTAACATCAGCCAAACTCGGCACCGGTACCAGCGCAATCTGAGTTAGGACAGCGCGCGCTCTTTGACCTGCCAGTGAAAGGATGTAGATAGCAAGGGTTCTCTGGTCATGATTCATGGTCTGGGTCATGGCTTGTTGGCCCAGTGCTTGAAGTTCAGCTTGTGAAAGCTGTTGAATTTTTTCTTTAAGCGCAGCCTCATGCTCGGTCCAATTAATTTCCTGAGAATAAAGAGTGCTCATCTCCTCTTCAAGGAGTGACTTTGATTTTTGCACCACCAATGGTTGCGCCTCCGGAAATTCCACATCCGACAGAGATATTTTTTTAAGATTTACCACGCGCTCTTTTCTTGGCAGCTGCAATGAAGAAGTCTTTTTGGAATCATTCTGAAATGCCACGGAATCGCTCTTCCATTTAAAAACGGCGAATAAGGCTAACGGTAAAACGAGTGCTAGGTACTTCATAAAGATCTCCTGTCCTCTTAAGGTGAGCGAAAATTAGTTCATTCTGGCAGAGCTCTCCACAGACGATTGCCGACGGGGATTCGGGAGGGGATTCGTGGGGTTAGGTGGTAAGAAAAAAATTCCCGACTAAAGATTAGACAGATCAGTCGAGGTCAACAGTTTTTTGAATTCGTCAGTTTATGTCAGTGGAGGATCGCCGCACCCTTCCATTAGAATGCGTCCCAACCAAATGGTGCAAACCAATTACTAAGGAGAATCTTATGACAAAATGGATCGTTTCACTTTTCGTTATGATCGCGGGAATTCAAGCACACGCGGCAATCGCTAACGATGGTTTTTCGCGCACTCAGCAAGAACATTGTGGTTACAATTCGGAGGCTACTGGAGCGTGCATGATTTCTATTTGGTCTGTTTCTTGGCCATCAATTACAGTTGAAGGTCAGAATATGGATTTAAATTCACCTGAAGC
The DNA here is from genome assembly GCA_039594295.1 of Bdellovibrio sp. GTDB lineage: Bacteria > Bdellovibrionota > Bdellovibrionia > Bdellovibrionales > Bdellovibrionaceae > Bdellovibrio. The sequence goes on along the minus strand of JBCNNR010000013.1, from coordinate 27,713 downwards.
ATCCGACAGATTGGTTGCTGAGGTTGATGGTGTTGTTCAACCAGTTCTATTAAGCCGAATTGCTAAAGACAATCACCTTGAGCTGGAAAAGGTGATGGCGGTTGCAGCAAGTTTGCCTGACCTTAATATGCAAAACCTAGTGCAAGCGCTTCGCTAACCATAGAAAGGTGCAATTATGAAATCTCTATCTTCGCTTCTAAAATTATTTATTTGTGGATTTATCGTTTTTATAATTGCACTGAGCTCTCAGGCATCACCAGGCGACAAGGTGATGGGAGTCAAAAAGATTTACTATATGATCGCGTCGTCCAAGGGGTTCGGTCAGTCCTCCTTTGGACATTCATATCTGCGTTTGGGATTGTATAATACACCTCATCCAGATGATTTGGTCTTGGAGCTGGTGGCAGATGTGAGCGCCGCTAATCTGCGACTTTTGCGGGGGCTTGGCGTGGGCAAAGCATATGCCCGTGCAGCCATTCTGGAAAGCTATCAGAATGTTCAGTATGAAATGAACTTTCAGCAGAATCGCGATCTCGCATCGACTGAAGTTCTTTTAACCAATGCACAAAGATCCTTGATCCTGCAAAGAATAGCAACAGTGGTCGACCAAGGTCACATGGGAGACTATTCATTTTTTAATCAAAACTGTGCCCAGGGAATAGCGGTTCTATTTGGCAATTTGAATCTTGATGCAGATTTGCTGGATTCTCCGCGAAATGTTTTGGCCCGACTGCAGCAGAAAGGTTTTGCTGGCAAAACTTATACCGATCTGGGAATTGGTAATAAAGGTGCTGAGCTGATTGGAAAATATAAAGAACTCGTTTCAAAAATCGAAAAAGTGTCACCGGATTTTAAAAAAGAATTTTTGGTTGGTTCTTTCGACGAACAGTTTTTGGGTTTTCTTTTAATTCAACAGTCAATACCTCGGATGTCGCCCGCAGATCAGAATCTGATGCTGCGCTTTTTAAAGTCATTGGCCTATTTGCAACCGCGAGTTACGCGCAATGATCTACTAGAGTCCGTCAATGGCAAAAGAAATCTTCAAGTCGTTAAATTAGGTTCGCGCTCTATCGAAGCGAAGCCAAATGAATGGTTTTCAGTTCGAAATTGGAAATTTGTCAGCCAGAATGACGATATCATCGTCAAAATCACGTTAGACTCTTCGGGTGCCACTCGGAAAGACAAATACAATCGACAAGAGTTGGATGTCGATGCTCCGGATTTACGCAAAGAGAGCTCAGAAATTTTGTTCAATGGTCAAAACCTGGGTGTTCTTCATTCGGATGATACAGCTGCCGACAGCCATGGTGCGATTTTTAAAAACTCAGTAGTTGTACCCGTGCTTCGCGAGCGTGCACGCAATGCCTCTGAGCAAGTTATAGATGTGTTTATGATCGTCGACTCCGAAGAACTTCCCGTAAAAAGTGAAGTGGGGAGTGATGAAATCATTCCTCTGATCAACAATGATCCAGCTTTGCCATCATGCTATGGATTTGTGGATTTGCAGAAAGCCCTTCTAGAGCGAGCGGCCTTTATTCCTCACTCCACACAACTGACTTGTGCGGAATATATCAATTTACTAAGAACGCTGCTGTTTGAGAAAAAATTGGTTTATTTTCCTGGCGTTAAAGATATTTCTGAATTGATTCAGACAGTGACTCCCGCGACGTTTAAAAAACTTATTTTTGAATACCATCAGAGTTCCTATAGATCGGTTTGGGCCGTCGTGAACACTTATTTCAAATCTTCTACATTGAGTAAGATGCAGGACCTGGAATCTTTGCGTGTGTTCGGAAATTACGGTCTCTATTTCTCCATTTATTTCCGTGTTTACCAAGGTGATAAGAAAACACCAGTGGGCCATGCTTTGCTGGTAAAAGGATTGATTCGTAAAGGATCTCGTTATTATTTGAATGCTTACGATCCGAACCTGGGAGCGTTTTCCTCAGACTTATTTTATATCGATTCTCTTACGGGAAAGTTTCATTCAACTTTATATGGTGTAACTGAGATTCAGATTATTCCTCCGGACTTTGAATCTGCCTTAGCGAGTTTGAAATTGTTGAAAGCTCGAAATGGCGAATTTCTGAAATCCTATGTCGAGCAAACCAAGACCTATTCACTCAGCATTCCTCAGATCCTGATGATGATGTAGCAGTCGCTCTCTAATATCTTTCTAAAAGTGAGAGCGTAAACTCCCGTGGGTCTCTGCCTTCTGCGAATGTAATTCGCTAACCTTTCAGATGTTAAATCACAAAATATCTGAAAGGGATTCGCAGTGGAAGAGCACAAGAAAATTTCATCTCGTCGTGAATTCATCACAAATTCATTGGTCACTCTGCTAACAAGTTTCTTTTCAAACAGCGCCAGCGCACAAATTTTTACTCACGGCTTTTGGAAAAAGAAAGCCAATGCGGGCCGTGCACTGTGGGCTTGGGGAGTTAATTATTGGGGTGAAGCCGGCAACGGTGCATATGGTAACGGAGGCACGACAGCGGCGATTTCTTCTCCCGTGCAAATTGGTACTCAGACAAATTGGTCGGATGTGAAGGCTGGAATTTTTCATACTCTCGCTGTTAAAGCTGATGGAACTTTGTGGGCCTGGGGGCAGAATAGTTCGGGAGAACTTGGAACTCTTAATACGACAAAGAGAAGCTCACCAGTACAGGTGAGTACACTGACTACTTGGAGTAAAATTGCAGCGGGTGGTTCTCACAGTCTCGCTATTAAAACAGATGGCACATTGTGGGCTTGGGGTGCAGGAACATATGGGCAACTTGGTACTAGTTCGACTGCGAGTAAAAGTTCGCCGACACAAATAGGAGCGGCCACTAACTGGAGTCAGATTGCTGCTGGTATCGATTTCAGTCTTGCGATCAAATCCGACGGCACGTTATGGGGATGGGGAGCCAATGCAAGTGGACAAAGGGGAGACAGCTCATCGGCAGGTCTAAGTTCTCCTATCCAAATCGGATCAGGTACGACCTGGAGCAAAATCAGTACGGGATATTCTGATTATGATAGTTTTACGTTGGCGATAAAAACCGATGGCACTTTGTGGTCGTGGGGTGGCAGCGGGACAAGTAACTACTCAGCTCCTACCAAGGTGAGTACGGGAACTTGGAAAGTCATTTCTTTGCCAGCATATGGTCTTTACCCGGGTATAGGGGTGAAAAACGACGGTACCTTGTGGGGATGGGGAGATAATTATTACGGTCAACTTGGTAATGGAACCAGTGGAAATACTTATTTTTCACCCATTCAAGTCGGCAGTTTAACAACTTGGTCAGATGTTTCTAATGGTGGTTATCACACGATGGCGCTGCGAAATGATGGAACTCTTTGGATTTCAGGTAATGGAACCAGTGGCCAGATTGGTAACGGTTTGACCACCTCCGTTTCTTCTCCAGTACAAATTGGCAGCGGGTGGAGTAAAGTCGCTGCAGGAAATGCCTATAGCATCGCGATTAAAACTAATGGCACACTTTGGAGTTGGGGTACAAGCACAAATAGTTATGGAGCGCTGGGAGTTGGTGCGACGATGACTGCTTCAAGTCCCGTCCAAGTGGGCGCTTTGACGAATTGGGCTTCGATATCGACAGCAAGTGAAAGAGTTTTAGCTGTTAAAACCGATGGTACGCTCTGGGCATGGGGAGCCAATGACGGAATGCTGGGACTCGGTGATACGGCTCACAGAAGTTCTCCGACACAGGTTGGTGCGCTGACGAATTGGGCTTCTGTCAGCGTGGGTGGCAGTACTGCTGCGATTAAAACGAATGGCACATTGTGGACGTGGGGAGGCAATTACTCTGGGGAGCTGGGTTACACCAGCGCCTTTAGTTCAACCAGTAGTCCCGCACAAGTTGGAAGTCTTACCAACTGGTCCAATGTGGCCGTTGGATCTTCTAACATGGCAGCCGTAAAAACGGATGGGACCTTATGGGTGTGGGGTGATAATCAGTCTGGACAGTTGGGGGATGGTACGATTGTGAACCGCAGTTCTCCAGTGCAAATTGCCTCGGGTACGACGTGGAAAAAAGTTTTCGCGAGTTATAATAGATTTGTGGCCATCGCCTCCGATGACACATATTGGGTTTGGGGGGACAGCACCGGGGGAGCCTTGGGTGATATCGCGGGTCCTCGTCAAATTGGCACAGCAACTGATTGGAGTGAGGTTGCCGCAGGTGCAAGTCACAGCCTGGCTCTTAAAACTACCGGAACGCTTTGGGCGTGGGGAACAAATAGTCTTGGAGAAATTGGCAATGGATCCACTGGAAATCTTGTGTTGTCACCTGTTCAAATTGGCTCGTTGACGACGTGGAGTAAAATAGCCGCAGGTCTTGAAATTTCGATGGCTATTAAAACCGACGGAACCTTGTGGAGCTGGGGAGATAATGGCTACGGAGTTTTGGGTTCGAATAACACCACCAGCCGCAGTTCTCCCGTACAAGTGGGAACCGGAACGAATTGGAAAAATATCTCGGTAAAGTATTATAATGTGGCGACGCTGAGATAAGGTGACCCCTCATGGGGGGCCTTGGTCCAACACAAGAAGTCGAGAAAAGGTTCAAATAATTTTTTGCGAGGGGCGAACCCTCGGGCGGAAATAGATCCAGTCTGTATCAATCCTTATATCTAATGTTTAAAATCAGTCTGGTTTCGAATCGCAGTGGTGGTGATGACTTTTAAAACTAAGACCTGCAATCCATGGCGCTTGCGTGATTCCTTCTTTAGATTTTTTCATTAGGAGAACAAATCAACCCGAGCGATCAAGGAGGATTGTATGGGCATGACGTTCCTACGCACGCTGATAATTTCTTTACTGATGACCTGGTGTATTTCTGCATGGGCTTTCACTGATCCCGAGATTCAAAATGATGATCCACGTCCACCGGGGTGGTCCGCATGGGACTCGATTGGAGGTGTTGGAACATCTGATCCTGCCAGCTGCACGCGCACGAATTTCCGCACCGAAGTTTTTGTGCGCGGAACTGACAATGCTTTGTGGCACCGCCGCTGGAATGGAAATTCTTGGGAGGCTTGGGAATCTTTGGGAGGAGTTTTGACTTCCGCACCTTCAGCCTCTTGTTGGGGATCGAATCGCATCGATGTATTTGTACGTGGAACTGACAATGGCCTTTGGGTGCGCAGTTATCGTGCGGGCCACTGGTTGCCATGGTACACGTTGGGAGGCAATTTAACTTCAGGGCCGGGTTCTGCTGCCCGATCTGGAAATCGCCTGGATGTTTTTGCTGCGGGTGCTGACAGTTCTCTTTATCAAATTTCTTTTTCGGGTACCGGGTGGGGGACGTGGCAATCTTTAGGGGGAAGTTTAACTTCAGATCCATCAGCGGTTGCGTGGAGCTCAAATCGTTTGGATGTGTTTGCACGCGGCACTGACAACGCTCTCTGGCACAAATGGTATTCGGGTGGTTCATGGTCAGCATGGGAGTCGCTCGGTGGAATACTAACGTCTGCTCCGGGATCTTCTTCGTGGGCCGCGGGTGAGTTGGATGTTTTCGTCAGAGCGACGGATAATACGCTGTATACTCGTCGTTATGTGAATGGTTCGTGGAGTACTTGGAGTTCGCTGGCGGGAGTTTTGACTTCGGGTCCTTCAGCGACGTCGTCGGGGCAAAAGAGAGTGATCGTATTTGTGAAAGGTACAGACAACGCGATCTGGTATCGTACCTATAAGGAATAAAACTTTTAAAAGCCCCTCGGGTGAGGGGCTTGTTTTATACTTATTCAGCTGGGAATTGTTGAACTGGGTAAAGACCAAGTTCGTTTGCTTCTTCAGTCGACAAGTCAAACTGAGGATACAAACCTTTAGTCATCGTACAAACAACGTCGACGTTGGCGTTGCCTTCAGATGTATTCGCAACCAAAGTTCCAGAGTAGGATCTTGAACCAGAATCAAAGTTAGCATTCAAGCTTCCAGAAGCATCTTCGCTTGTTGCAGTTGCGCGGATATAGCGACCTTCTTGAACGTCACTTGAAGTGACTGCCATCGTGACTTTTTTATTTGCGCCACCACTCACAGTGATCAGGATGTTGCCAACGATTTGGTTGCCCGACGTCGTTGCATCAGCTTTGAAATTGTACCAATAGTAAGATCCTTCACAGTGAATTTGTCCCGCTTGAGCCAAACCACCAGACAATAGAATCGCGCCCATCACAAATAACTTATTCATAAACCCCTCCGTGAGTGTTCCATAAGCGTGAATCGGCTAGAGTAAAAGGTCAAATAGGGCGTGAACTAACGCGGCGCCAGATCTGCTGTTTGTTTTGTGTCAGGTTGAAACACACAGGGAAAATCTCCTTTTGTGGAGATGTGAAAATTCCGATGAATGAGCATGCAGTTCCATCTAATAGCTTTAGCAGTTTTGATTGTTGCGATTTTCGCGGTCATTGCATTCCGAGGTTTCACCGCGGATGCGCGGGCGGAAGATGATCTCGAGCGCTTTTTAAGCGAGCCCATGTCGCCACGTCAGCGTGCCAGATTCTATGAGCGCTATGTCGGTCACCTCTTTGAAAATCAGGGGTATGACGTTGCCTATATTGGTTCCCTAAAAGGTTACACGGATCATGGGCGCGATATTGTGGTTACTACGCCGGAAGAGATTCTGGTCATTCAAACCAAGTGTTGGTCCAAGCGACGAGTTGTTCACGACAATGATATATATCAGCTGTTCGGGAAGATGAGTCACCTTAAGCAGACTTCGGAAGATCCTAAACGCAAAATTCGAGCGGTGTTTTTTTCTACTTCTCAGTACTCAAGCTTAGCTAAGCAAGCGGCGAGCGCTTTGGGTGTGGAGATCAGAACAGAAAGGCTCAATCTTTCTTATCCAATGATTAAATGCAGTATCTCACCAACGGGGGAGAAGAATTATTATCTTCCGTTTGATCCCGTTTATGACCGGGTTCAGGTGAAGAGAGAGCGGGATGAGTATTTCGTGCGTACGGTGAATCAGGCGGTTCAAAAAGGGTTTAAGCGGGCGGGTTAAGTGTATAGACAAATAAAGATTCAAAACAAAAAAGGGTTCTTTGCGGAGCCCTTTTTAATTCGGTTTAAGACCCCAAATGTTTACTTCTTTGTGCTCCCATCACATACATTTAGAATCCACTCAACCTTGTCGCAGATCCATAATAACTCGAGGATGCTCCGATGCAAGACGTCCACCAAGGGGCTGATGCTTAGGTTATTGTAAGCTTGAGTTACTTCGATGGTAAGAACTATTTTGAAGCTAATCCGTTGGCTGTTCTCTTGTTTTCCCAAAAAGTAGACGAGACTATGCTACAGCGAGTATAGTTGGCTCCAAACTCCTCAATATCCCTCAGATGCTGCTGGCGTGCGATTGCGCCAACCAAGGAAGACTTTAGATTTGCGGAAGAACCTGTTGATGAGGTTTGGTAATTTACAACCAGGTAAAAACACTTCGGTATTGATTGATAGTCTGTCCGGGCATTTCTGGATATCTGAGTGCCCGGAAAGTGTTGATTCTTCAGGCAAAGAAAAACCAAATCTAGTACATCACTGGCTTTTTTCTTACACTGGTCAAGAATGTCGGGGTCAATTTTTCCAAAGCTTTTCACCCACTTAAAATCCGTGAAGATCATCGTATTATTTTTGAGAATGAAGTCGAATATATCTGTGCTAGCATATGATAGTCCATTGTTCCATTTCGCGACCAATATGTCCTTTATGCGGTCACCAGATAAATGAGTAACTGGAATATCAACTAGAGAAGATGTGCTAGATTTTGATAATACCGAGACTGGCTCGCTCAAGTTTGCCTCTGTTTCTCCGCACTCATCTAGAATGGCTTTCTTGAAATCATGGATTGTGAATGTCATTTTCTAACTCGAGAAATGGAAGTGCGAGAGATCGGATGCTCTCTTCGTAAGATTCGTGGAGTTCAACCAATTCAAACTTACTCGAGTTGGCGCACTTTTTTGTAAGATAGTTATTAATTGGAGCATTCATCTTCTTTCCGTATACGTTCAACGCTTCTAAAAAATATGGGCTATGCGTAGTGATGATAAAGTAACAATTATATCGTTTTTGCAAGCCTATGATGATTTTAACGAACTCAATTTGCCATGCAGGGTGTAGATGTACCTCAGGTTCATCAAAAATAATAACGTCACCTTCCCTTAAAAATTGATTTTCTACCAGCAGTTTCAATATGCCAAAGCTCTTGATGCCAGTCGCGACCTCGCCAATATCGAATGTTCGATGATTTATCTGGTACTGAAACGATTTAGTTAAGTCGTCATATGAAAAGTCTCCACCAGGGAAGAACGCCAACCCAGTTCCAAGTATACTTCCCAGGTGCTTTTGATTGTGTGGTCTTGAAATTTTCTCTAGTAGATCTCTATTGTAAGATTGAATTTTATCTTTAGTTCCCATTTCGTTTTTTGCCGGAGATCTGAGTATGGTGTTGGCAAAATCGAGTACCATTGGAGATTCGATATAGGTGATGTTGCGTGGAGTAAGAGAGCGTTCGGCTTTATTTTTTGAAAGTGTTAAAGAATTTATAAGCCTGTGGTTAACTCTAAAAGAGATTAAGTTGATGTTGTCTTGCTTGAGTTTGAAGTTGGCGGTTTCATTTGGATTGAATAGTGATCCCAATGCTGTGTCAAGGTTTGAATAGAGCCTATTTTCGATAACGAACGACTCATAGCCAAGATTCTTAATAGAATCTTTGAATCTATAGAAGAACATTTTTTCGCTTGTCATTTGGGTGTCAGTAGTGTCATCGATATGGCTGAAAATTCGATCCAGTTTGTCTACCACTGAATGTGGAAAGCCCGGAAGATAAGGGTTTAAATCCACTTCTTGGTAAAGTGCATAGAGCACGATATATTCCTGAGAGTGAGTGTGCCTTATTTTTAATAGATGGGTACGAATTGCATCTGTAAATCGACTAAGCAATCTAATGGCTTCGTAGTTGATAGAGTTTAATTCAAAATAAACGGAATTTACGATTGAATAGAGGGCCTTGCAAATAGTGCTTTTACCGGTATTGTTTTCTCCCGCGATAATGCTGATGCCATCAATTTTGAGGTGTGCATTTTTAAGCTTTCCAATATTTTCAATTTGCAATGACAGAGTTTGATTATCCATGAGTCCTCTCCGCTTGGAGGTTATAAAATAAATTCTGACAGAGTAAACCCTCTTTGTTTAATGAAAATTCTCTTTGTTATCACGGGAATTTGCCGTATTCGGGAAACGGAGCGGAAACCAGTCTTTGGTAGTGGTAAGTATTCGTTTAACAAATGACATTAACAAACTATACTTTATTTAATGAAAATAGTAGACAAGCAAAAAATCGACCTAAAAGTACCCTGTGAGGTCCATTATATTCACGTTGTAGTGACAGATGTGAAGGGCAGAGCGGAAGAAATCATACAGTCTATTCAGGATACAAGCTGGATTTCAAAATTAAATCCTTTGAATCAACTGGCATTTAGATCAAGAGCTGAAAAAACCATCAAGACTCTAGTTGAAAATATTTTTAATAAGGTTAATGACACAGTTACCTCTGATTTTGGAGAGTATCTCGTTTCATTCACGGCACAAGAATCTCTTTGCATGGAATACACTCACGAAAAATTTCCTATTGCTGATCTTTTCAAGAATCGACTTCTTGGTAATGGCGGATTTGATTTTCATACGGAGTCCCCTAATAAATTTATTCTCTTTGGCGAGGCGAAATACAAAGCCAGATCTTCCCCGTGGAAGGATGCTCTTGAGCAGGTTAACGAATTTATCGCAGAAGGAAAGGATGCTGGAGAACTAGTGGAGCTACAGCAATTATCGACGTCGGGTGCATGTGACGAATTTCTTCAAGGTCGTAAAGGCTTTGCGGCGGCATTTTCACTGAATGCTGTGAATAAAAAGAAAGCTATAGAGGATGCAATCAAGAGTGCCTTTCTGACGTCGCTCCTGACACATACAGAAATCTATCTTATAGGAGTGGAAGTTCGTGCTGAATAGTGTAATTGCTGGTGATCGTGTTGAAGAAGAGATTTGCCGACGAATTTCAATAATCCATTCTCAAGGGCCGGTACATGCGGTTGATTTGGAGTTTTTGGCTTATGCCAAGAAATTTCATCAAACTATTTTTTCAAAGTATGAATCGAAGTTACTTTATGTGTTGGGCCAATTTTACAAATCACTAGAGCCAAGAAGTTTTATAGAGACAGTTTATAATCTATATTCAGAGGGCATTTCTAAGGAATTAGATGAGTATTTTACGCCAGTACAAGCGAGTATTTACTTGCAGATAAGGGCAAAGAAGTATTTCTCGTTCTCTGCGTCTACGAGTGCCGGGAAATCGTACTTATTTCGAACTCTTATCAAGAGAGAGAAAAAGGATATTGTAATCGTTGTTCCTTCGCGTGCCTTGATTTCGGAGTACTACAAAGCAGTTATGGAAATTGTTGAAGACAGCAATGAAATATTGGTTTTGCAGTTCGCGGATAATATAAACACAAAAAAGACAGAGCGTCGAATATATATAGTGACCCCTGAAAGAGCGATCGAGCTGTTCAAAATATCTCGCCATTTATCTATTGGTCTTTTCCTAATGGATGAGGCCCATATTTCTGAAGATCCAAGTCGCGGAATAAAATTTGACTGGTTTGTCCGAAGAATTGGCGAGGAGTTCAAGGATGCCAAAAAGGTTTTTGCTCATCCGTTTGTAGAGAATCCAGAAGCTCAACTGAAGAAGCATTTTATTAAAGAAGAATCTGCGTCAGAGAACTTCAGGCAAGCGTCTGTCGGAAAAATATTTCTGGAAAGAGGCGTCGACGGCTTCAAATATTTCTCTCCTAATGTTGAGTGTGATGATGTTGTTAGCCAGACTGATCCTGTAATGAGCATTATTAAAAACAAGGGTTCGGTTTTAATTTACATTGCAAAATCTAAGCTTTACGAAGATGAGTTTGATGCACAGTTTTTACCATATATTAAAGCGTGCCCCCAAATTCGCGATGATGGAGCTAAAAAAATAATTTCAGAATTGGCCGAATACCTAGGCGTTGATAGTAGTGAAGATAAAAAATCTAATTTACTTGAATACATGCGCAAAGGAGTTGTAATTCATCATGGATCAATTCCACTTAAAGCACGCCTCCTCATCGAAGAATTTGTGCGTGCGGGGTATGCACGCATATGTTTTGCGACGTCCACATTAAATCAAGGTATTAATATGCCATTTGATGCCGTATGGCTCGCGAGAATAGATCGCTTAAAGCCGTTGGATTTGAAAAATCTTATTGGACGTTCTGGACGATCGCAGCAAAATGATGTTTTCGACTTTGGTTATACGATTGTCGAATCTGACAAGAGAGAACTTTTTCTTCAAAAATATAATCAGGCGTTTGAGATTTCTGAGCAGTCTCAGCTGGAGTTGGTGTCTGCTGGCAAAGATGAAGACGTGTTCGATCTGGTAGAGTCCTTAAGAAATAATTCTTTCAATGACAATTTATTTTTGCCTCAGTCTCAGGTCGACCGAATAATGGCTGCTGATATAAATGGAGATGTATCATTTTTGCTAGATAGTTTTTTCGGGCAAAATGAAGTAATAACCGGAAAACAGTACAACGAACTTGGAGACTCCCGACGTAAAAAAATTAAGGAAGCTCTTGGAAGGTTATACTCAGTACATTTGCTTAGGCAAGAACTCACGACGGCAGAGAAATCCGTCTTAAGCACGGCTATTCCAATTCTACTTTGGCGAATACAAGGTAAGTCATTTAGCCAGATTGTGTCCATGAGGTTTGCGTATCTTTCCAGAAAAGACGAACAGAAGATAATTAAGAAGCGTCTCAAAAGTAAAGAGATCAAGAAAAGTGAAGCTAATGAGCTACTAAGTAAATTAGAAGCTCGAGTTCAGACTGCCCCTGCGCCTCTTCCTGATAAGAAGCTATCCCGATCATGGTCTTTTACAAAAACTGCTGCAGAGAATTTGTCCTATGATCACGTTATCTACGATACATATGACTATTTAGATAAAGTGATATCGCTTTCAATGGTTGACCCTTTATGTGCCGTATTTGAGGTGTATTTCGAAAGATCAAAAGACGAAAGAGCTAGGAAGTTAATAAATTTTATCCGCTATGGAACAGATGATTCCATGGAGATCTATTTACTTCGATATGGTTTTGATTTTGAAGAGATAGAATGGCTTAAGCCTCACATCGAACAAGTTAATACCGAAGAGATTGTATTCGCTAACTCAATTAAAAAGCTGTCTGACGAAAAAATGAAGGTAATTCAGCGATATATTTAATCGCCTTCCGTTCGAGAAGATCTGACTATTTATTTTTTTGTAATGTAAAAAGGAGTGGAAATGGCTGATGCAAGTAGTTGTGTAGAAGTGTGGACTCACGGAGATTTGATCGATCTTGGCTCGTTAGTTGTCAGCTTCGCTCTTGGATTATTGGGAGCTTGGTTTATCTATACTCAGAATAAAATTTTGCATCGGCAAAATGAGCTAATGGATAAGCAGAACGATATTATGATTGGACAGAACAGCATCATGGATAAACAAAATAAGCATAATGACATTTTGCTTTCAATGCAGAATAAGAAAGATCTAGAAGCGTTAGTCTTGTCAGATTCCAAAGTACAATTTTTAAGAACAATCGGGCAAGCTGGTGTTATTCAAGGAGAAGCTCAACGTCTCAGAGAGATGTATCCGAGTGAGTTGAAAACTATAGTACGTGCTTATGCAGAGATCGCCAGTATTGATCAGAGGTTTCCAAAGACAGAGAAATTTCTCAATTTTATGCGTGGATATAAGAATGAAGATTGGCCTGATTATCCTTAGATTCATTTTTATTCGGCATAAATCATGTCGAGTTTTGACTTTCTGACGAACCATATGTCTTTATTTCGAGAGAAAAATCTTCTGCTCTAGTATTCGTATTACGATCTATGAGTGGAGGTGTTTATGAAAACGAAAAATAGAAAATCTGGCAGACCTCGCACTGCTTGCGTAGTTCCTGAGGCAGTTCTTGTACCTCACGTACTCTCGAAGGAGGACTTTGAAATGAATAGTGAAGTTGTCGTGGATCTTCTTGTAAGAATTTTATTGAAAGCTCGAACTAAACAAAAAATTGAATAAAATTGCGACAAGCAAAAATGGTGTCGCCTAATATATTGAAATTATTGCGAAAAAAATGGATGGGGTAGCAGGACTCGAACCTGCGAATGACAGAATCAAAATCTGTTGTCTTACCAACTTGACGATACCCCAGTAAGATGAACGTTCGAACCGCTAAACTACGGATTTTACCTACAGATGGCAAGATATGACGCGGGGCGATCTGAGAGGAAAGCCAAATAAAAAGCCCGCTGTTACAGGGTTTGCTGTAAGAGCGGGCAAAACTGTCCTTGGGTTTTGAAGCCGCCTCCGGTTTCAAGCCTCCACAAATGACTTAAAACTTGGCGTGTGAGCAGGATACTTCAACCTACTCCGGCAACGCCGGAGTGCAGGCAGCGCTAGTAGTCGTCGCTACCGTAGTCCGAGCCCGGCGCCTTCTGGCGTTTCAGGTTAACTAAGGTTTCTCCCATGGACTTTAATTCGTTTTCGTATGCTTCAAAGACCATGTCCTCGATCATCGCGCGCGTTTCCTGGTTTAAGGGATGCGCGATATCGCGGAATTGGCCGTCTTTTCTTTTTTTGGAGGGCATCGCGACGAATAAGCCGCTGGTGCCTTGGATGACCTTCAGGTCGCGGACCACGAAACATCCATCAAGCGTGATGGAGACGTAGGCCTTGAGGCGATCCTCATTGACCGGGAAAACTTTCACTTCGGTGACTTTCATAGAGTCCCTTTCTAGGTGCCTATCGAGTTGCTACCAATGGAGCCATACTATGGTCCGATCTCTATTTCGGACGTCGTTGAAAATTTCTAAAGACCTAGGTCGAGGAAAGTTCAAAATTGTGATCTCTGTTTAAATTCTGTCTCAACTTGAAACACTTCACCACTTACAAGATTTTGAACGACGGGCATCTTCGTCGGGACAGCGCAGGGGGAATGACTGTGCGGGTGAGGACAAAGCCCCCATCAGTTTGGGCAACCGGGAAAGAATTCAGATAACTTGCGGGGGCGTGACAGAGAGTCGGGGCCTGTGGGATTACGGGCCTATGAAAAACCTAATCATGTCTTTGTTAATTTTCGTGTCTTTGTCTTCTGTAGCTTACGCGGTCAATGTGCCCTCAGAATACTATCAAGAAGGCATCAGCTGCATGCAAACTCAAACCAACGATGGTTTCTTGCCGCAAAATTTAATGGTCTATATTTCTAAACCCGGTCAACCGGCATCGTTGTTCATTAAATTTTATATCGACAATGATTTGCGCTATGTGGTGGCTCAGGAAACCAGTCGCGCAAACAACATGATTCAGTATAAAAATGTGCGTCTGTTCAACGAAGACAATGGCCAAGTTGTCGGTGGTCACATGGGCATTACTTTTGATGCGGATCTCTCGGTCTTTCAATCCACAGGTAATTTCTATTGGACTTACTTTGATGGTGGCCAAGCGATTTATAGCTGCTTCATGCATTAATTTTTACTCTGCAATTTTTGAAAATGAAAAGCCCTTTGCAAAGACAAAGGGCTTTTTTATTATAGGTCTAATTGTGCGTCGGTATAGTAAGCTCTTATTTGTCGGATCCCCGGATTTCTGTCGAATTTAAGCGTGACGTAACTATCGCCGATTTTCCCAGAGTATACCCTTGGAAAGTCCCACTCTCGCGGAGCTGAATAGTATTCGATGTCGAAACCAATCACGCGTTTACCAGATGATCCAATATTGACGTAGGCCCAAGGGTTACTGCCGTAATCCTGAATGGTTTCTGACCAGATGTTGATGTAATTGATTTTTCCCGAGCCATAAGTGACGGTCGACGGGCAATCGGGTTGATCGAAACCTCCGCACTCGGGTCTTTGCTGGGCTTTTCCCCAGATTTCATTGATGTAGTTTCCATAGACATATTTTACTTCGCAGCTGATTTTGTCTTGTTTCAAGGTTGGTTCCGTCAGTTCGAAAGTTTGTCCCACTTGAATGCCGTCTTGATCCACGCTTTGCCCCAGGAAGTTCATCTGGAAATGACTTTTATAATTAACGTCTGTGATGACAGCCTTTGCGAAACTTTGATTGTTGAAAGTGAAATTCGCCTCTGAGCTGCGGTTTGAAAATTGAGTGGAACTTAACTTTGCAGTGAAGAGGGGTGTTGAGTTTTGCGGATTTAAACGAGTGTAAGTGCAATCCAAGGGGCCGGAGCCCGTTTGGATTTGTGCAAGGGGAGAGCGGAATTGCTCTGCCTGGCTGTTCAGGCTGATAAACACTGTAAGAGCTGCTATGATTGTTGCGATGGATTTTGTTTTCATTTGATACCTCTGTGTTTTAAGTTTGTGCATCTGACATAGATAGGTATCGTATTTTTAGCTAAAAACCTCAATTATTAATAAAAAGGTATTAAAATTAGATACTATTTGCAGGGATGGGGATCAAAAAGAAAAAGCCCCTGATCACCAGGGGCCTTTTCCGACCTACAATTAATAAATAAAAACTTAGAACTAAATTAAAAACTAAAATCTAAACAGCTTCTTGAACGTGATTGAACGTGCGACGTTCTGTCGTCGTCGTGCCTCCCTTGCTTGCTCCATGAACTAAAATTCTTAATTCTCCCACTAATGAACTTAAGGTGTTCGCTTGCGCTGACATCTCTTCAGAAGAAGCCGCGACTTCTTCCGACGAAGCGGCGTTACCTTGGGTCGCTTGATCCAATTGATTCATGGCTTTGGAAATTTGCTCTAAACCTGTCGCTTGCTCGTTACTGCCGGCAGAGATCTCTCCATTTAAATCCGCCACTTTTTTGACAGATGTTAAGATCTGTTTTAAGACCGTGCCGCTGTTGCTTGCAATCACAGCGCCTCGTTCACTTTTGTCGACGTTTTCTTTAATCAGCGAGTTGATGCCTTTCGCAGATTCGGCACTTTTTTGCGCCAAGGCACGAACCGCTTCCGCCACCACGGCGAAGCCTTTCCCTTGCTCACCCGCGCGGGCTGCTTCAACCGCAGCATTCAGTGCCAGCAAGTTTGTTTGAAAGGCGATATCGTCGATCACGTGAATGATCTCTTCGATTTTTTTCGAGCCTTCGGCAATTGCCGTCATGGCTGTGATCAACTGTTCAATTTCGTGGGCACCTTTTTCTGCGGATTCACGGGATGTGCGTGACAGGTTGTTTGCTTCCTGAGCATTCGAGGTGTTGAGCTTCACCATACTTGAGAGTTCCTCAATTGACGCCACGGTTTCTTCCAGGGAGGCGGCGGCTTCAGTCGCGCCGGTTGATAATTGCGCACTGGCCGAGGCAAGTTGTGTACCTCCCGCAGCAGTTTGTGCCGCAGCTCCAAAGATATCATCGCTGATACGATTCAGAGTCGTTGCTAATGCCGTCGAGAAAAGGAATCCAAAGATGGAGCCAAACAGTGTACCGCCGATCACGATCACCATAATTAAAAGATTGGAGGAATCGCGAATGGAGATCGCGGACTCTACTTTTTTAGTGGCAGCCACGCGGTGAAACTCAGACAATTCATTGACCGCAATGGTATAGATCTCGGCCTTTTTGGGAGCTTCATTAAAAAGTCCTTCCATCATTTTCGCATGTTCGGCAGGGGTGCCGGCTTTATATTCCTGCAGCAGTTCTTCGCTCAGGCTTTTGAATTCGAGCCAAGAGGACTGCAGCTTTTCGTAATGTTCTTTTTGTCCCGGGATCATCTCGAGTTCAACATAGGCTTTATTTGCTTTCTCGTAGTCTTGAATACCACTGAGGACATTATTAACACTTTGTTCTGCCTGTTCCCTCGGCAAGCCTGCGAGCCCCAGAGTAGTGAGGTTGATTCTAATTTTGCGATAGTTTAGGAACATCTGATCCAGTTGCTCCATTTTTGGCATCGTACGGGTGGCTATCCAATTGTACTCGGTGCTCACACGAGTTAAAGAAATGTAGCTGGTGACTCCTACGGCAATGCTGACGCCAATAAGAGCCGTCGTTAAAAGTAGCAATTTTGCTTTCAAGCTGAGTTGATGCATTTGATTTCTCCTGATGTTCTTGTAATCAATGGCACCAAAAGTATCGGTAAATATTATTTTTTCTTAAGGATATATCCGTACTGATTCAAACTTATGGATCAACCCGTATAAAGGTATATAACCAATATATGGGTCGTGTTGTTAAAGGGATTAAAGACAAAGAGTTGGGCAAGCTGGTGAAGAATTTGTCAAAAAATCTGCACAGGGAACGGACTAGACTTGGGTTAACCATGCAGAGTCTGGCCTCGGCGGCAAGAATGGCAACCTCCACAGTTTTTGAAATTGAAAACGGCAAGGTGGAGGACATCCGTTTGAGCACCCTCACTGCGCTCGCGCACCAGTTGGATATGGATCCTTTGGATCTGTTAAAATAAAAATAGTCCGACAATAGGATCGGTGTATCCTTGGATCAGGGGGATGAGATGGCGGGCAAAACCCTTCTTCTTTGCGATGAGCTCACTGATGGCGATAAGCACGATAAATCACGTTCCAAGGTCTTACGCAGATTTGCTGATGACCTCGGCGAGCGTCTGAAAACTTCCTCTCGAACGATCACTGTTCTGGATATTCCAAAAAAACTGATAATCCCTCAAAAGACAAAATCAAAAGATGACTCCACTGAGATTCTTTACGGACATCCCGTGGAAGTGATTTTGCGCGAGTCCAATAAGCCGAATACGGAAATGGTTATCATGGGGACGCGGGCGCGTTCGGGTTTTAAAAGAACCATCTTGGGCAGTGTCGCCGAGGAAACCATTCGTAATCTGAAAGCTCCAGTTGCGGTCTTGGGAGCTCAAGCCGTGGGTGCTGACTTTCGACTTCGCTCAAGTGGTCCCTTGAAAATTCTGGTGGTCAGCGGTTTGGATGAAACCAGCGGACCGGCGGAAAGATTTGCCGCCAAATTTGCCAAACGCCTGGGGGCTGAAATAGTTTTATTTCATTCCGTGGGTGATCAGATTCGTCACATGAAGGATATGATTTATTCCCAACGCGTGGTCAGTGCAGGGGTGGATAAGATATTTGATGAAATGAAGGACTTCGCCGAAGAATCAGTGGCGCGAAAACTAAAAGCCTTCAAGGCCCAGGGACTTAAGGTTTCGGCGTATATTTCCTATGATGAACTTGAAGTTATCAAGACTCTAAAAAAGCGCAAATGGTTCAATGCCGATTTGGTTGTAATGGGGAGTCACTCCCGTGGGCGATTTTTGAAAGCCTTTTTAGGAAGCAGTGTTCGCAAGGCAATATTAAGTGCGGAGTGCCCAGTCATTGTTGTAAGATCCCAGGGATGAAAAAATGGCTGCCTTATTTGCTAGTAATTGCGGTGCTCTTTGTGGCATCTCTCGTGGTTCCTCATCGGACCGTTGATCCTTGGGGACTTTTTAATCCTTACAGTCTGGTGCGAATTCTTTTGGCGCTGGCATCCTTGCAAGTCTTGAGCTCCTTGCTGATGAGTTTTTTGCGAGGGCCGCAAGCGGGGCTTTTATTGGGTTTTTTAGGGGGATTGATTTCTAGCACGGCCCTGGCTGCATCTCTTTCCAATCAAAGTCAGGAATGTTCTGAAGACGAAGTTCGCCTGCTAAGTCTGACATATTTAAGTGCCCTTTTAGGAATGGTTGTCGAGGCGGCTATTTTGTCCATCATTGGGACGGGAACATTTGATTGGAAGTTGCAGGGCGTTTTTGCCGGGCCGATTGTGGTGACCTTGTGTCTGGTGGTGTGGAGAGCGCGCTCAATCAGCAAAATTCAATTTCAACCGGAAGCCATTCCGGCTTTAAGTGTGAAATCTGTTTTGTCCCTGGGTCTCATCATTATGCTGTTTCTGGTTCTTTCAAAATTTTTGCAGACATATTTGGGCGCGGTCGGGCAGTACTATTTGACGTTTTTGATTTGCTTGTTTGAACTTCATGGCTCCATTATCGGAAATACGCAGCTGCTGCAGAACGAGGTGATTTCGCGACAGACTGCAGGGGATTTATTTGCGTTGGGAGTTTTGTCATCCTATTTGGCGAAAATGACTATCGCCATCTTTATGAGCAGTCGTCCCTTTAAAATTCGAATTATCAAGTACACGGCTTGGTTGTCACTGTCGTTGATAACTGCCTGGATCTTGTTTCGACTTCTTTTATAAAAAAATCCCCGGTTCACCACCGGGGATTTTCAATTCATCTTATCTTTTAAGAAAAATATTAAGGCGTATCGATATTGATGATTTGAATGCGCGAGTTGCGAGCGATACGAAGTGTATTGCTACCTTTTTTCAAACTTTTCAAAACATCCTTAGCATTTGAAACCGCTTGCTTGTTCACGTCCAAGATCACATCACCAACCGATAAGCCTGATTTGCTGGCTGCTGAATTGCGAGTGGTTTCGATAACGATCGGTTGCTTCATATCATCTGGTAAACCCCATTCGCTGCGAATGGCTGGTGTGGGGTCAATGATCGTAAAGCCCAGGTTGAATGGCGCTTTCTGGCCATCATATTTTTTCACGTCAGGTTTTTTGAATTTGGTATTGTCCTCAGGGCGTTCACCGACGACCACGCTGACAGTCATGACTTTTCTGTCGCGGATGATTTTGGCCTGGCTTGGTTTGCCAATGGAAGCATCACTGACTGCATCGACAAGACTTAAAGAGCTGTCGATCGCGCGTCCGTTAAACTCCGTCACGATATCGTAAATTCTAAGACCCGCACGAGTCGCAGGACCCCGAGGATCCAGTTGCGTGATCACCGCGCCACTTTGTTCGCCCATGCCAAGGTACTCTGCCGCTTCTGGGTCTAAGTCACCCAAGGCAGCACCAATCCAACCGCGCGCGATGCGCCCTTTGGATTCAAGCTGTGGAATCAAAGCTTTCACTTCATCAATAGGAATCGCAAAGCCGATACCTTGAGCGCGTGCATCGATCGCCGAGTTCACGCCGACCACCATGCCTTTTGTATTCACCAAAGGGCCACCGGAGTTGCCGGGATTGATGGAAGCATCTGTTTGAATCAAAGGAATCTTATTGATCTCGGCAATGCCACGACCTTTTGAGGAGACGATACCTTTAGACATCGAGTGACCGTGACCAAAAGGATTCCCGAAGGCCGCAACCCATTCTCCGACTTCGAGGTCTTTAGAGGAGCCCAGAACTGCGGGAGTCAGTTTTGTCTTCGGTTTGATTTTGATCAAAGCGATGTCAGTGCGTTCATCGCTACCAATGAGGGTTGCTTCGTAAAGATCTTTGGAGTCTTCGCTGAGTTGAACTTTGATTTGGTCAGCCCCGGCAATCACGTGATTGTTGGTCACGATCAAACCGTCTTCACGAATGATGAAGCCAGTTCCCAGGCCCATCATCTGTGGCTTTTGCTGTTGCTGAGGTTGTTGCATGCGCAATCCGTAAAGCTGCTCAAGCATATCAAGCATAGGATCGCGTCCACCGCGCGGCATGTTTTTAGGAATCGCCGTTGTCGAGATATTTACGACCGCCGGATTGATCGCCTTGGCCATTTCGACAAACAGATTTGCCGGAAGAGCGGGGCCCAGATTCATTTTCGGGGGATCTTTGGGAAGGCTCGATTGTTGAGCTTGAGATTGAGGGCCAGCCACCAGGGAGGCCGCGACGAGAAGGAATAAATACTTCTTCATAAACACATTTCTCCTTACAGTATCGGAACAGTACTACACTAACAAAAAACAAAAACGCACTCCAGTCCAAGACCGAGTGCGTTTAATTAATTATTTTTTAAACTGAAACAAACTTCATTTGCAGATCGTTAATTAGGTTCTCTAAAAATTGTGACTCATCGGAGCTAAGGTTGCCTTTGGTTTTTTGCTGCAGCACCAAAAGCAAGTCGATGTTAAATCGAGCCATATTCTTATCTTTAGAGATCTTGCCGGTTTGTGGATCCGGAGCCAAACCCATAGCCATCACAGCAGAAGAGGCCAGGGACATAATAAGAACTGACAAGGAAGCTTCCATTTTTTCTTGCATAAAACACCCTCTGTGAACTTGAGTTCTTAACATTAAATGTCAAGGTTAGATCGGATAATACCCCATTAGCTTTTGTAGACGTGTTTCAATCGAAGGATGCGATTTTAAAAACAAATTCTTTTGCTTAAAGCCTTCAGGATTCACGATAAATAAGTGACTGGTACAAGCCGGGATTTTGAGCGGTTGAGTTTGGGCCAGACCTTCCAGTCTCCACAAAACCTCTCCCAAAGGATGGCGGTTATTTAATAACTCCGAAGCCATCAAATCATTTTCAAAGAATGATTTTTCGCCGACGACGACTTTGATAATCAACCAACCCACCGGTGATAAAAGGGGCATAAAAAATTGCAAACGGGAAGGCAGGAAGGAATCCAGGAACTGCCCCAGACCCACGATGGAATTCGCCAAGGTGGAGCTTACGCTGAATGCAAAAGTATCCAAGCGACGAATATGACAAAGTTGATGGGCGACCACGGCTTCAAGTTCTTTGGCGTTCAATTTTTGCAATAAGCCCAAAGTGAAACCCAAAGATCCATTTTTCCAGGAGTGACCGACACAAAACGCATTCACCGAAGAGTGCGGCGTCATGAAAACTGCGGGAGCAGGCATACCCAGTTGATGCGACATGCGCTCAACCATGTCTAAAACTCCCCAAGCGTCCTGGCCCTTGACTCGTTGGGCGTGCAGTTTGAAAAGCACACGGTTTTCGCCATAAAAGAACACGATGAAATTTAAAAGCAGGGCTAATAAAAATCCAATAATCAATCCCAAGCGTTCGCCAAATTGGTAGCCCAAAATTAACAACGCTAAGGAAGTGGAAAGAATGAAAACCCAAACTTTGGTGTTCGTATTAGTCATATTAATTTTGTCCCATTGAACGGGTGATTTATCAACGCGTACAGAGCCTGTAACGCGAAGCCCATCCAAACTAAAGGCTAGGACTGTGACATAACAATTGCAAGGTTTCAGGCGTGCGACGCTATGAGAAATTTAGGTCTGGAGCGCCTCGGTTAAGGCTTGCCGCAAGCGAGCTAAGAGAGTGAAATAGTAAGGATATTTCCCGAGGAGGAATGGGTGAGCGAAGTTGATATCATGGCGTTAAACGCCGCGATCAAACAAGAAAGTCAATTCATCGATAAGATGATGACAGAGATCAACAAAGTCGTCGTTGGACAAAAAGAAATGGTCGAAGGGATCATGATGGGTCTCTTGACCGGTGGTCACATCTTGCTTGAAGGTGTTCCCGGTTTGGCAAAGACACTGACGATTTCAACAGTGTGTAAATCCATTTCCTTGGATTTCCAACGTATTCAATTCACGCCCGATCTTTTGCCAACGGATTTGATTGGTACAATGATCTTTAATCCTAAATCAGGCGAGTTCGCGCCTCGTAAGGGACCCATTTTTACGAATATCGTTTTGGCCGACGAGATCAATCGTGCGCCGGCGAAAGTTCAATCAGCGCTTCTGGAAGCGATGGCGGAAAAGCAAGTTACCATCGGTGAAGAGTCGTATAAACTCGCAAATCCGTTCTTGGTTTTGGCTACGCAAAATCCCTTGGAACAAGAGGGAACTTATCCTTTGCCTGAAGCCCAGATGGACCGCTTTATGTTTAAGATCAACGTGGTTTATCCGCACAAAGGCGAAGAGCTTGAGATCCTTAACCGCATGGGGACCAATGAAAAGCCACTGGTCAATCCAGTGATTTCTAAAGAGGACCTGCTGCGTGCTTCGGAGCGTGCAGATCAAATCTACGTTGATAATAAAATCAAAAACTACATCGTAGAAATCGTGATGGCTTCCAGAAAACCAGCGGAATATGGTTTAAGCCGTATCGCAAACTTGATCAATGTGGGCGGTTCGCCGCGTGCGACGATTTGTTTGTTCCGTGCAGCGAAAGCACATGCATTCCTGCGTGGCCGTGGTTATGTGACGGCAGAGGACGTGAAGGCGATTGCATACCACGTGATGAGACATCGTCTGATTCTGACTTACGAAGCTGAGGCGGAAAACATCAAGTCTGACGACGTGATCAAAGAAATCCTAAGCCAGGTTGAGGTTCCATAGTGGGATTGCCTCCAGAGGTCTTAAAGAAGGTCAAACTCCTGGAGTTGAACACAAGAAAGCTTGTGAACAACCTCTTTGCAGGCGAGTACCATACTGCCTTCAAAGGGCAAGGTATGACTTTCGCGGACTTCCGTGAGTATGTTCCTGGTGATGATGTTCGTTCGATTTCCTGGCCGCTGACGGCGCGCACAGGAAAAACTTTTATTAAAACATTTGAAGAAGAGCGTGAGCTGACTTTGATCATTGCGGTCGACGTCAGTGGCTCCAGTGATTTCGGCACGGGTCCTTATTTCAAGGGCGAAGTGATGACTCATATGGCGGCGCTTTTGGCATTTTCCGCGGTGAAGAATAACGACCAAATTGGTTTGCTATTGTTCAGTGATCAAGTTGAGCATTTTGTTCCGCCGAAAAAAGGCCGTGGTCACGTGCAACGTATGCTGCGTGATCTTTTTTACTACAAACCAAAAAGCCACAACACCAAACTTTCCCATGGCTTTAGCTTTCTGCAAGGGGCTTTGAAAAAACGCGCCACCATTTTCGTCTTTAGCGATTTTATGGATGAGGGCTTTGATCAAAGTCTGCGTCTGCTGGGGAGAAAGCATGACGTGGTGGCTTGCGTGGTGAACGATGCCGCCGAGTATTCTTTGCCGAGTATGGGCGTCATTGAAGTTCAAGATGCGGAGACCGGCGAAGTTTTAACAGTCGATACGTCTTCAGCGAGTTTCCGAAAAGAATACGAGCAGGCTGTTCAAGCTCGCAAAGAAGCCCGCGATAAATTGCTGCGTAAGTCCCAGGTGGATCGTGTGGATGTGAAATCCAGTAACGATTATATCGATCCTTTGGTTGCGTTTTTTAAGAAGAGAAAATAATGGCTGCGATTCAGTGTAAAGTTGAAATTCCAAAAGTCGAAGGACTGAAAGACGGTGAGCTCACGGTCGGTCGTGAATTTATCCTGGTCTGTGAAGGTGAATTTCCTAAAACTTTACAACAAGACAAATTGCAGCTGGTTTTGCAACCGGAACAAAAATACACCATCGCGCTTCGTGGTTTTGAATTTCGCACACCCACAGAAGCCGATATCAAAGTCACTTCCTATACAGCCGGTGGCGTGAAATTCGACAACCTGCAAATCACTGATGGCACGACGACTTTGGATTTGGGCCCTGTGCAATATCAATTGGTCAGTGTGCTGCCACCGCCAAAACCACCTAGTCAACCAGGGGAGCAAGCTCCCAAACAAGAGCCCTTTGGTCCGATTGGTCCCATGAATATTCAAGTTCCGATGATTTATTGGGCATTCTTGGCGGCGTTTTTAGGATTGATCGTCCTGTTCTTGATGACCAAGATTTTTCGCTCCATTCAACGTCGTAAAACGATTGAACGCTTAAAGGAGCATGACTCGGCTTTACCGCCACTGGCGGAATTTCATCAAAAATTTCGTCGTATGCAGAGGGAAAATACCGTGTTCTTTGGCGGCACACCAAAGCCCGAGGATATTCCTTTGGCACTGGATGAAACGCGCCATATGTTGAAACTCTATATCACACGCCGCTATAAAATTCCGGCGTTGGAATGGAGTCCTCGTCTGATTCTGAAAGATCTTAAAAAGTATCATCCGAAAGTTTATCAAAACACCGGTAGTGAATTGGAAAAACTTGTAAAAGAGTTTTTGCATGCAGTTGAAGATCGCAGCAAGCTTTCAGGTTCTGACGTCATCAATCTGTCAAAACGTGCCCGCCTGTTGGTGGAAGAAATGGAGAGATTGTCATGACGATTCACTCTCCGTTGGCATTTTGGTTGATTGTGCCTTTGGTGGCTATCGTGATCTGGGTTTTGTTCAGAAAGAAAACCAAAACGCCCACTTTACAATTTGGCTCCGTGCAGGTTTTGAAAACTGTGACGCCCAGTCTGCGCACCCGTCTGTTGAATATCCCGTTGATTTTGAAAGCCTTGGGGGTTGCCTTGGCAATCTTTGCGTTGGCCAGACCCCAAGAGATGAATACCAAAATCAAAAAGAACGTTGAAGGTATCGACATCGTCATTGCCCTGGATATTTCTGATTCCATGTTGATTGAGGACATGAAGCCTTTGAATCGCTTGGAAGCTGCTAAAGAAACAATCAAACAGTTTATCAGTGGCCGTAGTTCCGACCGCATTGGGTTGGTGATTTTTGCGGGTGAGTCTTTTACGTTGGTCCCGCCGACATTGGATTACCAATTAATTCTTTCACGTGTTGATGAAATTACGACGGCGGCCAGTGCCCGTATCAAAGACGGAACAGCGCTGGGTGTGGCCTTGGCAAATGCAGCAGGTCGTTTAAAAGACTCTCAGGCAAAAAGCCGCGTGGTTATTTTTATGACGGACGGGGAGAATAACTCGGGGACCATCGACCCCGAGACGGGTTTGGAAATCGCCAAAGGCTATGGCATTAAGATTTACTCCATTGGTATCGGTAAAGACGGTCCGACACGGATTCCAATTTATACTCGCGATATCTTTGGCCAAAAAATTAAAACTTATCAGCCGTTCGATTCGACCGTGAATGAAGATCTTTTGGGGCGTATGGCCAGTCAGACCGGTGGTAAGTACTACCGCGCTTCTAAAGAAGACTCCTTGAAAGGGGTCTTTAAGGACATCGACTCTTTAGAAAAAACAAAAATCGACGTGAACAAATTCACTAACTATACGGAAAAATATCCGGGGTACTTGGTTGCCGGGATTATTCTGTATTTGTTGGGCTTGCTTTTGGGTCGCACATGGTTAAGGAGGGTGCCGTAATGTTTAGATTTGAAAACATGGCAGCTTTTAATTATCTGTGGGTGATTCCAGCAATCATTATTATTGGCTATTTCTTTGATCGCAGATCCAAGAAGGCAATGGAAAATGCCATTGGTTCAAGACTTTATCCGTTTCTGTCCAGTTCCGTTTCACATAAAAAGCGCACCATTAAAACGATTCTGCAAGTGATCGTCGTGTTCTTTTTTGTCTTGGCGTTGGCGCGTCCTCAATTTGGACAAAGCAAGCAGGAAGTTAAAAGCGAGGGCGTGGAAATAATTTTTGCCGTCGACGTTTCGGAAAGTATGATGTCTGAAGACGTAAAGCCCAATCGTCTGACTCAGGCAAAAACCGAACTCAGTCGTCTGGTTGATTTGATGCCGGGAAATAAAATCGGTGTGATGGCCTTTGCCGGATCCGCGGCCCTGTTATCGCCTCTGACCAATGACCCTGGGGCCGTAAAAATGTACATCGATGCCTTGGATACAAATTCCGTTTCCAGCCAGGGGACAAGTTTTCAAGAAGCTCTCTCCAGCGCCAAAGATGCCTTCGAGCGTGGGGGTGTTTCGACGGATGATACTGTGAAAGTCACACGCGTGATTTTGATTGCTTCTGACGGTGAGGACCATGAGCCGGGCGCCTTGGAAGCAGCAAAAAAATTGGCGGAAGATGGCACACGAATTTTTACAGTCGCTTATGGGACTGAAAAAGGCGGCGCGATTCCTGTGCGTGATGGCATGGGCTTTTTAAAAGGTTATAAAAAAGATCGTCAGGGACAAACAGTTATCACGACAGTGAAAGGTGATGCTCTTCGTGCCTTGGCGGAAGCAGGTAAAGGCAGTTTCTATACCGCGACCGTTGGTGGCGATCAGGTGAAGCATTTGTTGGAAGATATCAATCACCTGGAGAAAACCCAGTTCGATACCACGATGGCCACTCAGTATGAAGAGCGTTTTCAAATTTTGCTTTTAATTGGAATTATTCTGGCGATGTTAGAACTTTTCGTGGGCGAAAGACGTAAGGGCTTCCGCTTCTGGAAAGGTCGCTATGAGGTGCCAGCAGAATGAGAAATTTAATCCTTATTTCTATTTTGCTGACGTTGACCGGTTGTGGAAATCAGCTGGATCTTAGAACGATTAAGATCAATCGTGAAGGTAATGCGCTTTTGGAAAAGCAAAATTACCAGCAAGCCAATGAAAAGTATATCGAGGCCTTAAGATTCAATCCTTACTTGTCACGAGTGCATAGTAATCTGGGATTGTCCTTTGAGGGCTTGCAGCAAGCAGAAAAAGCCCAACAATCCTATGCTGAAGCCGGTCGCCTGGCGGAAGCAACTCAAGATACTGACATGATTTTCGTCGCACGTTTTAATGAGGCGCAACTTTTAGGTAAAGCCAAAAAAGTCGACGAGGCCGTGGCCATGTATCAGAAAGCTTTGGAGATCGTTCCTTCAAGTAAAGAAGTGAAAACCAATATCGAGCTGCTGATCCAAACGCAGCAAGGTGGCGGTGGTCAGGGCGAGAACAAAGACAAAAAAGATCAGCAGCAGGGTGGCAAAGGCGACCAGCAGCAGCAAGATAAAAAAGGCGATAAAGATCAAAAGCAAGATCAAAAAGACCAGGATGGAAAAGACGGCAAGGACAAAAAGGAAAAGCAGCAATATGAAAACTCTGCCAAGTACAAGCCTCGTCCCTTTGCCGGTAAAGAACTTTCCGAAGGCGATGTAAAGAAAATCCTGGGAGAGATTAAGCAGCAGGAAGGAAAAATCCGTGCTGACTA